>DATJIR010000333.1:0-17750 GCA_035493135.1 Verrucomicrobiia bacterium | reverse complement strand
GACGCGGGCGTCACCCGCGCGATCTTCGGGCTGCCCCCCGCGGGGCGCGACCAGGTCCTGCCGCTGCTCGACAAGTACGCCGCGCTCGCCGCCCGGGTCGGCTGACCGACGCGCGCGACGGACGGCTACCCGGCGCGGGCCGACGGCCGCGTCACGAGGCAGAAGACGGTGAGCGCGGCCAGCCCGGTGAGCGCGATGCCGGAGGCCCAGAGGTAGATCACCAGGTAGGAGCCGGTGCGGTCGAAGAGCATGCCGGACAGCCAGGGACCCAGGGCCGCGCCCAGGTTGTTGCCGATGCCGAGCAGGCCGAAGATGACGCCGTACTGCGCCGGCGGAGCGATGCGCCCGAGCAGGACGGTGACGATGCTGGCGCGCGAGCCGAGCGGCAGGAACAGGAAGAACACGTAGCCGCCGGCCAGGACCCACGCCGGGCGGAACTCCATTCCGATCAGACACGCCATCCCCAGCAGCGAGCAGGAGAACGACAGGAAGCCCGCGGTGGGGCCCCCGAAGCGGTCCGCGGTCAGCCCGGCGAGCGCCCGGCCGCACCCGGCCAGGATGCCGCCGATCGCCAGGAGCATCGAGGCCTGACCCGCGGTGAACCCGCGCTCGATGAAGTAGAGGGCGTGCTGGGTGGTGGCCAGGTAGCCGAAGAGCGGCGGGGTGGTGAACATCACGAGCAGGCTCCAGAAGCCGGCCGAGCGGACGATGCTCGGGAGCGTGACCGTCGCGCTCCCAGATTCCCCGCCGCTGCGCACGGACGCGAGCCGGGTCGGGTGCGCGCGCCACGCCCAGGGGATCAGGGCGAGGATTGCGCCCGCGTAGCACCAGAAGGCAGGCCGCCAGCCCCAGCGGGTGATGACCCACTGGGCCGGGGCGGCCAGGGCGTAGGCGGCCATCGACCCGCCGAAGGCGATGCCGGTGGCCAGGCCCCGACGGCGCACATAGGCGTCCGCGATCAGGGCGGCGTGGGTCGTCATCCCGGTCAGGCCGAGGCCGATGCCGCCGCCGACGCCCATCGCGACGAGGAACAGCGGCAAGGTCGGCGCCACGCTGCCGAGGAGCATCCCTGCGGCCACCACGGCCAGCCCCAGGCAGACCAGACGACGCGGGTTCCAGCGGGCGACGAGGTAGCCGGCGAGCGGGCTCAGCAGGGCGCCGCCCACCCACAGCAGCGAGGCGGTGGAAGCGGTCGCGGCACGGGAGCCGCCGAACTCGGCCAGGAGGGCGGGCAGGAACACCGGGAAGGTATTGGTGATTCCGGCCACCAGCAGCATGGTCGCGAAGGCGAGCCAGAGCCGCTGGCTGGCGAGGGACTCCCGCGCTGGAGTCACCCGAGGATGGCGGCCGGAGAGACCGGAGGGGAGGGGGCTGGGCCCGGTGGCCCGGACGGGCTAGTCGTCCTGCTCAGCCCGCTTCATGGCCTTGCGGCGCTTCTTGCGCGCCTCGGCCTGCTTCCGCTTGCGCTTGACCGACGGTTTCTCGTAGTACGCGCGCTTCTTCATCTCCTTGAAGAGCCCATCCTTGAGCATGAGCTTCTTCATGGTCTTGAGCGCGGACTCGACCTGATTGTCGTGCACCTCGATACGCATGACAGGCACGGTAACCGGAGGCCGGGCCGCTGTCAATGCCTGAAGTGGGCCATGGCGGCCCGGACGCTCCCGTATCCGTGGTAGGGTACGCTGCCATGGCCACCGACAACCGCGTGCTGCTGACCGTGCTGCTCCATCACGACCAGTCCAAGCCCCTGGACGAGATCATGGCCCACCTCAAGCGCACCGGCTTCTACCGCGACTTCCCGCCCGAGGGGAGCGAGCTGGTCTCCTGGGTGGTGGCGATGTCGTTCGGGTTCATCATCCATCTGCGGGTGGAGCCGGACAAGGTGCGCGCGCTCAACCGCTACATGGAGCAGAAGGCGTGGGGCGCCTTCCGGTACCAGGTATTCCCCTCCTACGACTTCGCGCCGATCGCGGCCACGCTCAAGACGGAGCACGCATAGCCGCTTCATGGTCGCACCGCCCCCACGGCTGCAGCTGGCCCTGGCCCCCACCCCGATCCTCAAGCTCGATCGTCTCTCCCGCCGGCTCGGGGTGGAGGTCCACGTCAAGCGTGACGACCTGACCGGCCTGCTCGAGTCGGGCAGCAAGGTCCGCAAGCTCGAGTTCCTGGTGGCGGAGGCCCTGCAGCGGGGGGCCGATACGCTGGTCACGTGCGGCACGCTCCAGTCCAACGGCTGCCGCGCGGTCGCCGCGGTGGCGGCGCGGCTCGGACTGCGTGCGGTGCTGGCGGTGCGCGGCGCGCGGCCCGAGGCCTACGACGGCAACCTGCTCCTGGGCCGGCTGCTCGACGCGGAGGTGCGCTACTGCACCGACGCCGAGTTCGCGCGGGTGGACGAGGTCATGGAGACGCTGGCCGCGGCGGTGCGCGCCGGCGGCGGCCGGCCCTACCTCATCCCGGAGGGCGGCGCCAACGAGGTGGGCGCGCTCGGCTACCTCGAGTGCGCGGTCGAGCTCACCGAGCAGATCCATCACGGAGCGCCGCGCTTCGACGCGGTGGTCGTCAGCGCGTTCACCGGGGGCAGCCAGGCCGGACTCCTGCTGGGCAAGCGGCTGGCCGGTCTGCCCGGGGAGATCGTGGGCGTGCCCGTCGCGCGCCCGGCGGAGCAAGTCCGGGAGCACGTCGCGCGCACGATGGGTGCCGCGATCCGGCGGTACGGGTTCTCCATCGACGTGCCCGAGACCATCCACCTGCTGGACGGCTACCAGGCGGTCGGCCGCGCGGAGGCGGGCGACGCGGAGCTGGCCGTGCTGGTGGATCTCGCCCGGGAGGAGGGGATCCTGCTGGATCCGGTCTACACCGCGCCGGGGTTCCGGGGGCTGGTGGAGACGCTGGCGCGCGATCCAAAAGCGCTCGGCTCGCGCGTCTGCTTCGTGCACACCGGCGGGCTCTTCAGCCTGTTCCCGTACCGCGAGCGGCTGAGTCGTCTGATCGACCGGCGAGGCTAGAGGGTGTAGGTCTTCCCCTGCTCGAGGATGTGGATGCGGCTGGGGTCGATCTTGGCCAGCTCTTCCGCCGTCTCCTGATAGAGCTGCGGCTTGATGTGGTAGACCCAGATCGGCAGGTCCGCCGGCATCTTGGGGATCTCCTGCCCCAGCATCTCGGGCGTCAGGTGGCCCGAGGCCTTCGCCAGGGGCGCGAGCCGGTTGGGGAAAGCGGTCTCGACGATCAGGGCCTTGAGACCCCGCATCTCGCGGGCGATCTGCCAGATCCGCCTGGTGGGGCCGGTGTCGCCGCTGAACACGAAGCCGGTCTCGCCGTCGTGGATCACGAAGCCGGTGGTCGGGACCGTGTGCTCGACCAGGACCGGGGTGACCCACAGCTCGCCCACGCGCGATTCCGCCTCCTCGGGGAGAGTCCGGAAGCCCAGCACCGACTGGGCCGCGGAGGGGATGGTCGTGAAGTTCGGCCACAACGCGTCGTTGAAGGCGTGGGTGCGGAGCGCCTCCACCACCGGGGCGATGCTGCAGGCGGTCACCCGGCGGTCCGCCGCGACCATGGCGAGGGTATCGGTGAGGAAGGCCAGCCCGGCGGTGTGGTCGAGGTGGGCGTGGCTGATGACGGCGAACTGGATCTCGATCTGCTCGGCCACCGAAAGGGCCCCACCGACGGTGCCGGCGTCTACTAGGACTCGATCGTCGACGAGGAAGGCCGAGGGCCGCTGCCCTGGGCCCTCGCTCCCGAAGGACCCGAGAACCTTAATCTTCACCGAAGTCCTTCATGAGGCCACAGTTCCCCTTGTGTGGGCAGTGGTCGATTTCGCGGATTCTAGTCTAGCAGCGAGAGGGGGGTCAAGCCGAGGGAATTGGACGGCCCCCGAGGGCCCAACTGCCCGTTCCGGTGAGAAGATTCCGATACATCGCGCCCTCACTCGCAGGAGGCCGACGCCTTGAACCGGGCCGCGAACTCCTGGAGCTCCCGGCAGGGGTCGGTTCTCCCCGGCGCGGTCGGTACCTCGCCGCGCTGGGCGGCCAGGACCACGCTCTTCAGGTAGGCGTACTGCAGGCGAATTGCGTCCGAGTACTCGAGCCCCCAGCCGGTCATGAGCAACTCGACGCTCGCGATCCGGGCCTCGATCTCGCACTCGAGGTGGCGCTCGCGGCAGCGGCCGTCCCGGTGGCCGAGGACATAGTGGGCGAGCTCCTGGCTCAGGACGGCCTGGGCGATGTAGTCGTCGGCCACGGCCGCACGATTGACGACGATGCTGCCCGGACGCCCGGCGTCGCCGAAGCGCGCGTGATCCGTGTAGTAGCCGGCCGGTCGCCCGGCGCTCGCGAGCGCGGGATCGGTGCCGATCCGGACCGCGGGGGCCGGTCCCTTCATCCCCCGGGACTCGAGCACCTGCTCGGCGGCACGCTCGTAGGCGTCGATCCGGGACTGCTCGGGCTCGGTGTAGGTCGACGAGCCCGTCGCGCACCCGGCCAGACCGAGCGTGAGCACTGCCGCCAGGCCACTCATCAGCCGTCCCCGTCCGTTCGACGCCATGGTCATTCCAGCATGGCACGCCTCCGACCCAAAAATCATGCGCCCACCGGGCGGAGGTCCTCTCGGCATCGGCACTTGACGCGGTCCCATTCCGGCGTGAGCGTAGCTCATGGCCTCTTCCACGATGGCCCGGATGCTGATCCTGGCCGCACTCGGCTGGATGCTGGCCGCATGCACGGCGGAGCCGGGGCGGGCCGCGGCCCCGGCGCGACGCTTCACCCTGCTCGAGCACGTCCAGGTGACCGGCGCCTGCGTCCCGGACAACGGAGGCCAGTCGGCCCGCTACACCGGGTTCGTCGAGCGCTGGCACGACGTGCAGAAGCGGCGGGATCTCCTGCACGGCTCGGTGTCCAACTTCGACCGTTTCATCGATCCAGGCCGGCCCGGGGACCGGCCACCGCCGTCCATCCAGTTCGGCGAGACCGACGCGACCTCGCTGACCGCCGATCACCTGGTGCTGAAGGGGCTCTCTGGAGGCTCCCAGCCGAGCCCGGTGACGTGCACGCTGGACGTCACGAGCCGGGAGCAAGCCCCGCGTCGGCAGGGGAGGATGATGGCGGGCTTCCTGGACGTGCGAAGCGCGGTGGGCGGAGCCGCGCTGCTCGTCGGGCTGGTGGCGGGGATTCGGCTGATCCGTCACCAGGTGCGGCGGACCAGCGCCCCCTGGCTCCTGGGCCTGGCCCTGCTGCTTCAGCTCGTGGCCCTGCTGCTCTAGACCCCGGCCAGCAGCTCGCCCTCGATGGTCAGCACCAGCCCCACCACCTCGTCCGGGGTCTGGAGCACGCCGTAGAGGCCCGGGTAGACGATCGCCGCGTCGGCGCCGCGGGCGACGGCGGCGCGGACCTCGTCGGCGAGGTGCCGGGACGCTTCCAGGTAGCGCCGGGCCGGGTCGTCCCCGGGCAGCGCCTCGTCGAGCGAGGCCGCGTAGAGGCGCTCCGACCGGGCGAGGTGATGGAGCACACGGCGGAGTGGCCAGCCGCCGTCGGGAGGAAGCCAGTCGAGCTCGGCCTCGCTCAGCGCCGCCGCCCGCCGGGCGACGAGCCCCGCCGCCTGGTCGACGCGCCAGAGCCACGCGTCGAGGTCGGGCTGCGCCAGGGGCAGGCGGTCGTCGGGCAGGGTCACGGTCGAGGGGACCCACCCGTCGGTCGGCGTCGGGACGACCCCATGGCGCTGCCACGCGAGCCACTGCTCGATCTGGTTGAGATGGTCCAGGGCGTGGTCGAGCACGCGGCGCAGGGCCTTGCGCGGCGTGTACGTGTACCGTCCGACGCCGGCGGGGGCCGTGAGGGGGGCCGGTCCGGCATCCGTGAGCCGGGAGAACAGCTCGTCCGTCATGACCGAGAGCACCTCCCGGGCCGGGTCGTGGAGGGTGAGGCGCGCCAGATGCGCCCGCGCCTGGGCGTGGGCCACCTCGAGGTGACGCGCGGGGTCCCGCGGCGCGGGCGCCAGGGTCCACGCGGCCACCGCCCGCGCCGCGGTGGCGTGCGCGAGGACGATGCCGCCGTCCGCGGCGGTCGCCAGCACGCGATCTCTCGACGAGTCGAGCGTGGGCGCGCTCATCGGGCCACCGTCACCATGATCTCGACGAGCAGTCCCGGGGCGACTTCCCTGTCCACGACGAGATGGCGCTCGATGTCCATTGGCATCTCCTTTCCCCGGACAGCATGCCTCGCCGCGCGCCATCCGTCGAGGGCAGAGATCGATCGGATCCCCTCGGAGTCGGCGGGGAAGGTCTGGAGGCTCGGGGTCCTCTGGACGAGCGCGCCTTTGCTCGCTTCCAGCCGTGGCGGAAGTTCGTGATTCTGTGTGGGCTGAGCTCGTTCGTTGGTGACTGCTCACAAAGAAATGATTGTGGATAGGGTTCAATGCTCGACCGCTAAAACATGCGGTGGCCGCGTCCGTGGGCCCCGGCCCCGTGACATGAGGTGCCAGACTCGGACGCTGGCCGGCCCAGGAGCCGGTCTTTACGTCAAGGTGACCGGCTCCTGTCCCCCCTTATGCTGTATAGTCCGTGCCGGGGCGCCTGAACGGGCCTCTTGCCCTCCGCTTCGAACGAGAAAATAATCGCCAGCGGCGCCGCGAGATCTGCGGGCCGTCCCAGAGAGAGGAACCGCCATGACTGCGTCAGACACCTCGACCGAACTCCGTTTTGAGCCGCCCGGGCCAGGATCGTGGGAGCGAGACGCCGTGCACTTCCCGCGCCCGATGACGCGCTACTTCCAGGAGACGCATCCCCCTTCCTTCAAGAGGGGCACCAACGAGTTCGCCCGCTTCTACGGGATGCTCATCGACGGCCTCCAGATCGGCTACGTGAACGGCTTCGGCTACAACCAAATGCTGCCGGCTCCGGAGGCCGAAATCCCGGAGCGCTATCAGCGCGCTGAACAAGTCTTCGCGCAGAAGCTCTGGCGGGAGCAGCTTCGCGACTGGGACGAGAATCGCAAACCATCCTCCATTGCCACGCACCGGGAGCTGCAGGCTGTCAATCCGGACGCCCTCTCCGATGCGGAGCTGGTCGCCTATCTGACGCGCTGCCGCGACCACCATTCGGCCATGATCGCCCAGCACATGTACTTCACCGCCGGTGCCGTGCTCCCAACAGGGGACTTCCTCGCACACGTTGGGGACTGGACGGGCCTGCCGCCGTCCGAGTTGCTGGGCCTGATGCGCGGTTCGGCCGTGGTGTCCGCGGGTGGCTCCGACGAGATGGAGCGCCTGAAGGGGGCGTTCGCCCAGGACCCCGCTGCCCGCGAGGTCCTCGCATCCGACGGCGACCCCGCACAGGTGCTCGCGAGCCTGCGTGCCCTCGGGGGCGAAGCCGGCGCGGCCGTCTCCGGCTACCTTGACTTGGTCGGCAACCGCCTGATCGACGGCTTCGACATCGCCGAGCCCTCGGCGCTCGAATTGCCGGACGCACTCCTCAGGGCCATCCGCATCGCCGTCTCCGGAGAAGCCCAGGCCGCCTCGGACGTCGATGCCCGCATTGCCGAAGTCCGCGCCCAGGTCCCCGCGGCGCACCGGGCCGAGTTCGACGAACTGCTCGTCGAGGCCCGCCTCACCTACCGCCTCCGCGACGAGCGGGGCGTCTACTGCGACATCTGGGCCTCGGGCCTCATGCGGCGCGCCGCCCTTGCGGCTGGCCGGCGGGTCGCGGGTCGCGGCCGCATCGCCACCCCCCAGCAGATGCTGGATGCCAGCCTCGACGAGATGTGCGCGCTGGTCGCGGGCACCGGTGGCCCGTCCGCGGACGAGCTCGCCAAGCGCGCCGAATACCGTGCGACCTACACCGCCAAAGACGTCCTGCCCTCCCTTGGCCCGCCCGCACCGCCTCCGCTCGACCTCGCGGCCCTGCCCCCATCGGTCGGCCGCCTCATGCGTGCGACCTTCCTCGCCCTGGGCCACCTCTTCGGGAGCTCCCAGGCGCAGAACGAAGAGAAGATCCTCTACGGACTCGCGGCCAGCAAGGGCGTCTACGAAGGGCCCGCGCGCCGCGTCTCCGGCCCCGCCGAGTTCGGCCGGATCGCCAAGGGCGACGTGCTCGTCACCGAGTCGACGACCGAGGCCTTCAACATCCTCCTCCCGCTCCTTGGCGGGATCGTCACCGACAACGGCGGCCTCCTTTCGCATGCGGCGATCGTCTCGCGCGAGTACGGCATCCCCGGCGTCGTCGGGACCCGCGAGGCGACCGAACGCATCCCCGACGGCGTCCTGGTCCGCGTCGACGGGGATGCCGGCGAAGTCACGGTGCTCGGGTGAAAAAGGTCGTCCCCTTCGCGAAGGCCCGCGAGACATCGCTCTATGGGTCGAAGGCCGTGGGGCTCGGCGACGCCGTGCGCCAGGGCCTCGCGGTCCCGCCCGGCGTGGCGCTCTCGGGGGACTTGGTCGAGGCCGTCGCCTCGGGGGAGGGCAAGGCCATTGAACAGGTGGCGAAGGCCATGGCTGCCTTGCCGCCCCCGTTTGCCGTCCGGTCGTCCGCCGTCGACGAAGACAGCGCGGCGGCGAGCTTCGCCGGCCAGCACCTCACCGTGCTCAACGTCCACTCGGCGGCCGATGTCCCCGGCGCCGTCCGCGAAGTCTGGTGGTCTGCGAACTCGGACTCGGCCATCACCTACCGCCAGCGTGTCGGCCTGTTCACCCGGCCGAGCGTCGGCGTCGTCGTCCAGACGCTCCTCAACTCCACCGTCGCCGGGGTCATGTTCACCGAACACCCGGTCACCGGCGCCGATGAGCGCCTGATCGAAGCGAGTTGGGGCCTCGGTGAAGCCGTGGTTGCGGGCCTCGTCGTCCCGGACCACTTCCGCCTCGACCGTTCCGGCCAAGTGCTGGAGCGCAAGGTCGGGCGCAAGCGCATCGCGATCCGCTCGCTCCCGAACGGGGGCACCTTCGAGCAGCCAGTGCCACCCGCGCAGGTGAACCAGCTCTGCCTCGACGACGCCCAGCTCGCGGCCTTGGGCGAGCTCGCCCTGCAGTGCGAGAAGGTCTACGGCCCGCGGCGCGACATCGAATGGGCGTTCCAGGATGGGACGCTCTACCTCCTCCAGTGCCGCGCCGTCACCACCGGGAAGGCGCGCAGCGAGGCACCACCGCCCGGCCCGCCCCCGCGCAACCCCGTGGCCGCCCTCCGGCGCGTCCAGCTCTTCGCCGACATGGACCGGAGGCAGGTCGAGCAAATCGCCCGCCTGCTCAAGGAGCGCCCCTTCGCGAAGGGCGAGACCGTCATCATGGAGGGCTCCGGGGGCGCCGCCTTCTTCCTCATCGACTCCGGGGAGGCCACGGTCTCGCGCAAAGGCGTCGACCTCGCCACCCTCGGCCCCGGCGACTACTTCGGCGAGATCGCCCTGATCGACGGCGGCCCCCGCTCGGCCACGGTGACCGCTGCGACCGACCTGGTTTGCTACGGGCTGACGTTCTGGGAGTTCCGCCCGCTGGTCGAAAGGAACGGCGCCATCGGATGGAAGCTCCTGCAGGCGCTAGCGAAGCGGTTGCGCGCCGCCGACCCGAGCTAGCAGCGGACCTTCAGCCTCGTCGACGAAACGACCGGCAAGCCCGGACATTAGCGTGGCGGCGGGAAGGCACCGGAATCTGGAGGGCCGCCATGCGACCCTGCACATGGATACGAGCAAGGTGGCGAGCGGGCCCACTGTGCGTGAGGGCGAGCAACGGGGCGAGAGCGTAGGCAGCATTGGCCCCCTCCGGCGGCGCGGTCGTCCCGTCCGAATCCGGGCAATCCGGCCGCCGCCTTGGCGCTACGCCAGACCGAGATCGCCGCCCGATCGCTGGGACTGACACTTCACGTGGTCCAGGCCCGGGGCCCAGAAGACCTCGAGCGAGCATTTGCGGAGATGCTCAAAGAGAAGGTGAAGGCGGTCGTTATTCTGCCGGATCCGATCCTGGCAGACCAGAGCACACGGACCGCCGCCCTCGCGGCGAAGTACGGGCTGCCAGCAGTCGGCGAGGCTCGGAAGTTCGCCGAGGCCGGGGGCCTCATGGCCTATGGGCCACGAAGCGAGGAGAACTTCTGGCGCGCTGCCTTTCTTGTCGACAAGATCCTCAAAGGCGCGAAACCCGCCGACCTTCCCATCGAGCAGCCACGAAGTTCGAGCTGGTCATCAACCTCAAGACCGCCAAGGCCCTGGGCCTGACGATCCCCCAGTCGCTTCTGCAGCGGGCGGACCAGGTGATCGAGTAGCGTCAGGGGCACTACGAACGATCAAACGGGGTGTATCCGAATGACGCGATTGGTTACGAGCGTACTAACGGTCCTGTTCCCAACCGCCGCCGTATGGGCATCCGAGCCCACATTGGAAGGCCCGTGGGACATGTATCCGACTTGGTGGCCCGTGGGTGTAGTGGCAACGGCGCTCTTGCTCCTCGTGCTGTTTGGCTGGGCGCTCCTTCACCTTCTTCCGCTCGCCCTGGTAATTGTGGCCTCCGTGCTCGGCATTCGATGGTTGATGGGGGCCACGGGCGCACGCCGATCCGACTCAGCGGTGGCAATCCTCCGGGAGCGCTACGCTCGTGGCGAGATCAGTAAAGAAGAGTTCGAGGCCAAGATGCGCGACCTGGGAGGCGCATCCTGACGGAGCCCAAGCCCAGGTGGCTCGTCACATGTTCTTGCGGCTGGGGCCGCTCGGGGTGGTCTGCGGAAAGCGGCTACGACTCCCGAAAGCCGGGCGGTGCCGGCCCGGCTCTCGCGGCTCGTGCCCCTCGACCCAGCCGCCCCGCTCTTCGGCTCCCTCAAGCATCCGGGCCGGCCGATGGAGGAGCGTGAGCTCCACACGCTCTGGCACCGGACGCTGATCCGGGCGCAGGTCCGCCCCCGGCCGCCCGAGACGCTGCGCCACTCGTGTATCTCGAGCCTGCGGTCCCGGGGCGCCCCGCTGCTCTACGTGGCCCAGCAGTCGGGCCACGGCGCCCGCATCATGCTCTCGGCCTACGCCCCCTGGCAGGAGCAGGGCGCGAAGGTCGCGGCGCAATCGCCCGCAGCCCTGACGCAACCGGCCCCGACGGCCGCTCCGCTAACTCCGCGTGATAGCGCGCCGGGGGCCGGGTATGGCATACTTCCGACGTGATCTTCCAGCAGCTGCTGAACGAGGAGGCCGGCTGTCTCTCCTACCTGATCGGCTGCTCGCAGGCCGGCCAGGCCTTCATCGTCGATCCGGCGCGGGATCGGGTGGATGACTACGTGGCGCTGGCCCGACGCAAGGGTCTCACCATCAGCGGCATCGTCGAGACCCACGTCCACGCCGATCACGTCTCGGGCAATCAGGCGCTGGCCGCCAAGACCGGGGCGCGCATCCACATCCACCCGTCGGCCAACGCGGCCTTCGCCCACGAGCCGGTCGAGCACGGCCGGCAGCTCCGCGTGGGCAACGTGGCCCTGGAGGTGATCCACACTCCCGGCCACACGCCCGACAGCATCTCGCTGCTGGTCACCGACCTGAGCCGCGGGACCGAGCCCTGGTTCGTGCTGACCGGCGACACCATGTTCGTGGGCGACGTGGGCCGCCCGGACTTCGGCGGGGAGCAGGCCGCGGCCCGGCTCTACGCGAGTCTCACCGAGCGCCTGCTCCGACTGCCCGACAGCGTCGAGGTCTACCCGGCGCACGGCGCCGGCTCGAGCTGCGGCCGGGCGATGTCGAGCAAGACCGCCACCACGATCGGGTTCGAGCGACGCTTCAACACCGCCCTGCAGGCGGCCGGCGTGGACGACTTCGTGCGGCGCCTGATGACGGGGCTGCCGCCCAAGCCGCCGAACTTCGATCGGATCATCGCCCGCAACCGGGCCCAGGCCCTGCCCGCGAGCGGCTCCCCGCGGCCCCTGTCCGCCGCGCAGACGCGCGAGGCGATCGACAAGGGGGCCTGCGTGCTCGACGTGCGCACGTCCGAGGAGTACGGCCAGAGCCACATCCCGGGCGCGATCCACGTCTGGATCGAGAGCCCCCAGTTCGCGAACCGGGCCGGGCTCTTCGTGCCCGCCGAGGCGCCGGTTGTCCTGGTGGTGTCGAGCCCCACCGATATCGAGCGCGCGGTGCACGGGCTCGGACGGATCGGCCTCGACAACATCGCGGGCCATCTGCAGTGGGGCATGACCGAGTGGAAGAGCCAGGGCCAGCCGGTCGAGGTGGTCCCGCAGATCTCGGTGCACGACCTCGCGACCATGAAGGAGGAGCGGCCGGATCTGGTGGTCATCGACGTGCGCGAGCCGTTCGAGTGGGACGAGGGCCACATCGAGGGCGCGCTCCACGTGCCGATGAGCGAGGCCCTCGCGCGGAAGGACCTCGTGCCGGCCGGTCGCCCGAAGGCGGTGGTGTGCGCGGGCGGGCTGCGCTCGAGCACGGTCATCAGCGCGCTGAGCCGCGCCGGCCTGACCGACTGGTACAACGTCATCGGCGGCATGACCGCCTGGCAGAAGGGGGGCTACAGCACGGTGAAGCGGGCCGCTTCATGAGTGACGCGAGCGGCTTCGACTACCCGGTGATGGCCCGCGCCCTCATCCTGGGCGACAAGGACACGGTGGCCCGCAAGACGCAGGAGGGCCTCGCGCTGTCGATGGACCCGAAGGACCTCATCTTCCGTGGCCTCATCCCCGGCATGGAGGTGGTGGGCGAGAAGTTCCGCCGCAACGAGTACTACGTGCCGCAGGTCCTGCTGTCGGCGCGGGCGATGTATGCGGGCCTCGATCTGCTCAAGCCGCTCATCACCCAGGCGGGGGGCGCCGGGCAGAACCTGGGGGTGGTGGTCATCGGCACCGCGCAGGGAGACCTCCACGACATCGGCAAGAACCTGGTCGCGATGATGCTCGAGGGCGCCGGTTTCAAGGTGGTCAACCTCGGCCGCGACGTGGCGCCCGAGAAGTTCGTGGCCGCGGTGAAGGAGCACGACGCCCAGATCGTCGGCATCTCCGCGCTCATGACCACCACCATGCCGGCCATGAAGCGCACCATCGACGCGCTGGAGAAGGCGGGGCTCCGGGCGCAGGTCAAGGTGATGATCGGCGGCGCCCCGGTGAACCAGGCCTACGCGGACGAGATCGGCGCGGACGGCTACGCCAAGGACTCCACGATCGCGGTGGTGCGCGCCAAGGAGCTGCTGGGCGTGCCGGTGAACGCCTGATGGCAGTGCGCCCGCGTGGCTGGGAGATCGTGGAGCGCGTCCGCGCCGGCGAGCGCCTCGTCTTCGACGGCGGCTACGGCACCGCGCTCTTCGACGCGGGTCTCGAGAACGGCGACTGCCCGGAGCTGTGGAACGACACCCACCCCGACGTGGTGCGCGGCATCCATCGGGGCTACTTCGAGGCCGGGTCGCAGATCGTCGAAACCAACACCTTCGGCGGCACCGCGCTCAAGCTGCACGAGTACGACGAGCGCTACGGTCACGACATGGGCGCGCGCACCCGCGAGCTGAACGACAAGGGCGCGCGCCTGGCCCGCGCCGCCGCGCCCCCCGGCGGATACATCGCGGGCTCCATCGGCCCCACCAGCTACCTGCCGCTCGACTACGGGGTCGGCAAGAACGTGGCCACCGACGAGGAGTACCTCGAGACCTTCCGCGAGCAGGCGGAGGCGCTCGCCGCGGGCGGGGTGGACTGCTTCGCGGTCGAGACCATGATGTTCCCGCAGGAGGCGGCCGCCGCGATCCGTGCCTGCAAGGCGGTGGCGGACCTGCCGGTGATGGCGACCATGTTCTTCCAGTACGAGGAGCTGCACGACCGCGACCGCACCATGTGGGGCGACAGCCCGGCCGACGTGGCCCGGCAGCTCCTCGACGCCGGCGCGGACATCGTGGGCATGAACTGCGGCCGCGGCCCGGACCGGGCCATCGTGATCATCCGCGAGATGCGTCAGGTCACCGACGCGCCGCTCATCGCCTACCCGAACGCGGGCCTGCCGATCACCACCGGCGGGCGCACCACCTACGAGCTCGGCCCGGAGGCGATGGCCAAGGACTACCCGGCGCTGCTCGACGCGGGGTGCAACATCGTGGGGGCCTGCTGCGGATCGAATCCGGAGCACATCCGCCTCATCGCCGACGTGGTGCGCTCCCGCCGCGCGCGGTGACCGCGGCCGCTCTCTCGCCCCTCTCGCGCACCCCGGTCGTCCTCGAGGACCTGCCGCTCTCGATCGACCGCGACGAGGTCCTCCGCTTCCAGGGCTACCAGAAGGGCGTCGACCGGCCCGACGCCGCGGTGGTGGCCCTCTTCGAGGAGGCGCTCGGGCTCGGGGAGCGCCTGATGTCGCCCCGCCTGGTCTACCGCGCAGCCCCGGTCGAGGAGCGCGGCGCGGACCTGATCGGAGCGGCCGGCGAGCGGCTCGCCATCCCGCAGATCGGCCGGCTCTGGGGGCCGATCGAGGCGGTCGGGGCGGGCATCGGCACGGTGGGCGAGGCGATCGAGACGCGGGTGCGCGAGCTCTTCGACGCCCGCGAGTTCCCCCTCGCGCTGATGCTCGACAGCGTGGGCTCCGCGGCGGCCGAGAGCCTCGCCGAGTACGCCAACGACCTGCTCTGCCAGGCCGCGATCCCGGAGGGGCTCAAGGTCACCAACCGGATCAGCCCGGGTTACGCCGGCTGGGACACCGCCGAGCAGGCGCGGCTCTTCCGGATCTGTCCCGGCGAGCCGATCGGGGTGCGGCTCAACGAGGCCTGCTTCATGACACCGGCCAAGAGCATCAGCTGGCTGGTCGGCCTCGGGCCCGAGGCGCGAGTGGACCACTACTTCACCCAGTGCCGGCGCTGCTGGATGCGCGACTGCGCCTATCGCCGGGCCCCGGCCGCGGTCACGGTCCGGCAGCCGGACGCGGGGTGTGGTGATAGGCTGGTGACCTGATGGGCGACAACGTGATCCTGGTCGGCTTCATGGGGGCGGGCAAGTCCTCGGTGGGACGCCTCCTCGCCCGACGCATGGGCCGCTGCTTCGTCGAGACCGACGACATGATCACCGCGCGCGAGGGGCGCTCGATACCCGAGATCTTTGCGGACCGCGGCGAGGCCCACTTCCGGGCGCTGGAGGAGGAGGCGGTGCGACTCCTCGCGCTCAAGTCGGGTGACGTGATCGCGACCGGCGGCGGCCTCTTCTGCCGCGATGGCCGTCCCGAGGCGCTGCGGACGCTGGGCACCGTGGTGTGGCTCTCCGGCGATTTCGACGTCCTCTACGAGCGGGCCCGGCGGATGGGGGAGCGCCCGATGCTGGCCGGCCGCACCCGCGACGAGGTCGCCGCCATCTATCGCGCCCGCGAGCCCTTCTACCGGCAGGCCGACCTCACGGTCGACACCACCGGACGTACCACCGATCAGGTGGTGGCGCAGATTCTCCTCGCCCTCGAGCCCCGCCTCTCCCTCTCCCCGCTGGGGAGGGGGCAGGGTGAGGCGCGGCGCCGCGAGGGGTGCGGGTAGCCATGCCCTCGCCGCTCTTGACCCGCCTCGCGGAGCGGCCGCTCCTCTGCGACGGCGCGATGGGCACCATGCTCTACGCGCGCGGCGTGCCGCTCGACGCCTGCTTCGACGTGCTGAACCTCAACGAGACCAAGGTCGTGCAGTCCATTCACGCCGAGTACATCCAGGCCGGCTCGGACCTGATCGAGACGAACACCTTCGGCGCCAACCGCTTCAAGCTCGCGGTGCACGGTCTGCAGGCGCGAGTGCGGGAGATCAATCTCCGCGGAGCCAAGCTGGCCCGCGACGTGCGCGAGAGCATGGGCCGCGACGTGCTGGTGCTGGGCTCGATCGGACCGCTCGGCAAGTACCTGGCCCCGCTCGGCAGCATCGAGCCCGAGGAGGCGCGCCTGGCCTTCCGTGAGCAGGCCGAGGGGCTGCTCGAGGGGGGCGTCGACGCGTTCGTGATCGAGACGTTCTCCGACCTCACCGAGATGGGCCTCGCGGTGGAGGCGGTGCGGGCGATCACCGACCTGCCGATCGTGGCCGAGGTGGCCTTCACCGACGACGGGGTGACGTTCACCGGGCGCTCCGCCGCCGAGGTGGTGCGGGCGCTTCGCGAGCTGCCGGTCCAGGCGGTGGGGGCGAACTGCTCGGTCGGCTCGAGCGTGCTGTACGACATCCTGGAGCAGATGCTGCCGGAGGCCGGCGGGCTCCACCTGGTCATCCAGCCCAACGCGGGCCTGCCGAGCCGGGTCGGCGAGCGGCTCATGTACCTGTCGTCGCCCGGCTATATGGCCGACTACGCGGCGCGGATGATCGGCGCGGGGGCGCGGATGGTGGGCGGCTGCTGCGGCACGACGCCCCAGCACATCCGCGCGATGCGGGAGGCCCTCGACCGGCTGGTTCCCCAGCGGAGCGCGGCCCGGGTCGAGCCAGTGCGCCGCGCCCGCGTCGAGGCGGAGGAGCCCACCGGGCTCGCCACCGCCGCGCCGCCCACGCTTCTCCAGCGACGGCTCGAGGCGCGCGAGTTCGCGGTGACCGTCGAGCTCGATCCACCCCGCGGCCACAACATCGAGAAGCTCGTGCAGGGCGCGAAGCTGCTCAAGGAGCGCGGGGTCGAGATCGTCGACATCAACGACGGCTCGCTCGGGCGCGTCCGGATGTCGGTGCTGCCCACCGCGATGCTCGTCCGCGACGCGAGCGGGCTCGACATCAACATGCACTTCACGTGTCGCGATCGGAACCTGATGGGCATCCAGGCCGACCTGCTCGGGGCCCACGCGGTGGACATCCGCAACATCCTCGCCATGACCGGCGACCCTCCGCGCACCGGTGACTACGTCAACGCCACCGCGGTCTTCGACGTGGACGCGATCGGGCTCATCCGCGTGCTCACCGGCATGAACCGCGGCCTCGACGCCACCGGCACCTCGATCGGCGAGCCCACCGCCTTCTGCGTCGGGGTGGCCCTGAACCCCGCCGCCTCCGAGCCGGAGCGCGAGATGGAGCGCTTTCTCGCCAAGGTGGAGGCGGGGGCGCGCTGGGTGCAGACGCAGCCGGTGTACGACCTCGAGGTGCTCGACCGGTTCTTCGCCCGCACGCGCCCGCCGATCCCGCTGCTGGTGGGCATCATGCCGCTCCATTCCTCCCGGCACGCCGAGTTCCTGCACAACGAGGTGCCCGGCATCACGGTGCCGGACGGGGTGCGCGCGCGGATGAAGGAGGCGGGCGAGCGTGGGCTGCGGGCCGGGATCGAGATGGCGCAGGCTCTGCTCCACGAGGTACGCGGCCGTCACGCGGGCGCATACCTGATGCCCTCCTTCGGGCGCTTCGAGGTCGTGGCCGAGGTGCTGGACGCCCTGCACTGACCCATGGCGGCCATGCACGAGCTTGGCGCGTCCGAGGCCGCGCGGCGTATCCGCGCCGGAGCGCTGTCACCGTCCAACCTGGTCGCGTCGTGTCTCAAGCGCACGGAAGTGGTCGAGCCGACGGTGGGCGCGTGGGTGCGCCTCGACCGCGACGCCGCGGCACGGGTGGCGGTGCAGCGCGACATCGAGGCGCGTGAGGGCCGCTTCATGGGACCGCTCCACGGAGTGCCGGTCGGGCTGAAGGACATCTTCGACGCGGCCGGGTTGCCCACCGCCTCCGGGGCGCCCGCCTGGGCCACCCGCACCCCGACGCTCGACGCGACCTCGGTCGCCCGGCTGCGCGGCGCCGGCGCGGTGCCGATGGGCAAGCTCGCCACCACGCCGTTCGCGTTCCTCGACCCGAGCGCCACCCGCAACCCGTGGAACCCCGAGCACACTCCCGGGGGCTCCTCGAGCGGCCCCGCG
>DATJIR010000332.1:0-19597 GCA_035493135.1 Verrucomicrobiia bacterium | reverse complement strand
ACCTGCTCGCCGCGCTCGCGGTGCTGGGCGGGCCCGACGGCGACGAGGCGCGCGCGTGGCGCTGGTCGCTGCCGCCCGCGCGCGGGGTCCGGCTCGGCGACTACCGCATCGGCTACGTGCTGGACGACCCGCGCGCCCCGGTCTCGGCCGAGGAGGCCCCGGCGCTGACGGCCGCGGTGGAGGCGCTGCGGCGGGCGGGGGCGCGGCTCGAGGAGGGCTGGCCGCCCGGGGTGAGCGTGGAGGAGCAGTACGACGCCTACCTCACGCTGCTCTACGCGCGCTTCACGCCGCCCGCACGGGAGGACCAGCTGCCCGGCCTGCGCCAGCTCGCGGCCAACCAGGACGGCTCGTACCTCGCCCGCCACGCCCGGGCGGTCACCGCGTCGGACGCGTACCTGCAGACCATGGAGACGCGCCGGCGTGCGGCGCGCGGGGTGTGGCAGGCCTACTTCCGCACCCACGACGCGTTTCTGATGCCGACCGCGCTCGTGCCCGCGTTCCCGCACGACCAGTCCGGCAACCCGCTCACCCGCGTGCTGACCATGCCGGGTGGCCCGCGCCCGTACGGCGATCTCTGCTTCTGGATCTCGTTCGCCACCCTGGCCGGCCTGCCCGCGACCACCGCGCCGGTCGGCCTCACCGCCGGCGGCCTGCCGGTGGGCCTGCAGATCGTGGGACCCTATCTCGAGGACGCCACCCCGATCGCGGTGGCCGGCCATCTGGCCGACGTGATCGGCGGCTTCAAGGCGCCGCCCGGATCCTGAAGGAGGGACGTGTGACCGACGACAACGAATGGGCGGCGCTCTGGCCGCTGGATCGCAGCGTGGCCTTCCTCAACCACGGCTCCTACGGGGCGTGCCCCGCCGAGGTGCTCCGCTACCAGGCCGTGCTGCGGGCCGAGATGGAGGCCGAGCCGGTGCGCTTCCTCGGCCGCGAGCTCGACGATCGCCTCGACGCGGCGCGCGCGCGGCTCGGGGCCTTCGTGGGCGCCGACCCCGACGATCTGGCCTTCGTCAGCAACGCCACCGGGGGCGTGAACGCGGTGCTGCGCTCGCTCCGCCTGGCCGCGGGCGACGAGCTGCTCACCACCGACCACGCCTACCAGGCCTGCCGCAACACGCTCGACTTCGTGGCCGAACGCGGCGGAGCGCGGGTCGTCACCGTCACCCTGCCGTTCCCGGTGACCGATCCCCAGGCGATCGTGGACACGGTGCTGGCCGGAGTCACGTCGCGCACGCGGCTGGCCCTGCTCGACCACATCACGAGCCCGACCGCCCTGATCCTGCCGCTGGAGCGCATCGTGGCCGCGCTGGCCGCGCGCGGGATCGACTCGGTGGTGGACGGCGCGCACGCCCCCGGCATGATCCCGCTCGACCTGCGCGCGCTCGGAGCCGCCTACTACAGCGGCAACTGCCACAAGTGGCTCTGCACGCCCAAGGGCTCCGCGTTCCTCTGGGTGCGTCGCGACCGCCAGGCCGATGTCCATCCGCTCACGATCAGCCACGGCGCGAAGGGCGAGCGCGCGGGCCGGTCGCGCTTCCGGCTCGAGTTCGACTGGACCGGCACCCAGGACCCGACCGCGTGGCTCACCGTGCCGATGGCCATCGACTACCTGGCCGGCCTCGTGCCCGGCGGGTGGCCGGCGCTGATGGCGCGCAACCGCGCCCTCGCGCTCGAGGCGCGCCGCCTCCTCTGCGAGGCGGTCGGCACCGCCCCCGCGTGCCCCGAGGAGATGATCGGCTCGATCGCGAGCGTGATCCTGCCCGACAACCGCACGGTGGAGACCGGCTGGCGGGTACGCGATCCCATCCAGGGCCGGCTCTTCGAGGCCTGGGGCATCGAGGTGCCGATCATGCGCTGGCCCGCGCCGCCCAAGCGGATGATCCGCGTCTCCGCGCAGCTCTACAATCACCTCCCGCAGTACGCGCGACTGGCCGAGGCCCTTCGCAAGGAGCTCGCCGCCGACGCCGGCTAGCCTGGTCTTGGCTTGTGATTGCTTTGTGATTGACGTGGTGTAGACTGGGGCCAGGAGGGGTCCAATGGCCACCAGGGCAGCCGGTTCACGTCCCGACCTGCAGGCGCACGACTACGCGATCCGCGCCCCGTTCCCCTTCGTCGCGAAGGAGCTGACCGAGATCCTGGGGGCCAAGCTCGTCGCGTACATCGCCCGGGTCTCCGAGACGCGGGCGGTGCACGAATGGGGCGCTCGGGGGAGGGGGCCGAAGGACCCCGGCGTAGCGCCCCGCCTGCGCCTGGCCTTCCAGGTGGCGCGGCTGATCAGTCAGCGCGACAGCCACGAGGTGGCCCAGGCCTGGTTCCAGGGGCTCAATCCCCAGCTCGGCGATCGATCGCCCGCCCGTCTCCTGCGGGAAGGGGACATCGCCGAGGTTGGACCGGAGATCGTCGCGGCGGCGCGGGCCTTCGTCGTCGGGGGATGACCGACCTCGACGAGACGACGGCGCCGGCCCGCATCCTCCGGGTCGGTCGGAAGCCGAATCCCTGGGCGTGGCCGCGCTGGGAGATCGCGGGCGAGGACGGCACGTTCGGCAACCGCTGGGACGATGCCCACAGCACCTACCGGGTCCTGTACGGGTCCTCGCAGCTCGAGGCGTGCTTCGTGGAGACCCTGGCCCGATTCCGGCCGGACCCCCACGTGCTGGCGGAGCTCGCGCGGATCGAGGGGCCGGAGGCCACCCTGGCGCCGGGCCTGCTCCCCCGCTCCTGGCTCGCGGGCCGGGTCGTCGGCGAAGGATCGGTGCCCGGCCGCTTCTGCAACGTCGGCGCGGCGGCGTCCCTCGCCCACCTGCATCGGGCGCTCGCCGCGACGCTCGTGCGTCACGGGATCGCGGAGCTCGACGGCGCGGCCATCCGGCAGACCGCGCCGCGACGGTTCACCCAGGAGATCTCGAGCTACCTGTACGCCCTGAGCGACCGACAGGGGAGGCCCCGCTTCGCGGGCGTCGCCTACCTCTCGCGGTTCGGGGATCGCTTCCGGAACTGGGCGATCTTCGAGCGGCCGTCCGCGCGGCCCGTCATCCGGAACCCCTCGATGAGGCCCATCGACCCCGCGCGGCGCGAGTTCCGGACCGCGTTGCGGCTGCTCGGGCTCCGCCTCG
The DNA here is from genome assembly GCA_035493135.1 of Verrucomicrobiia bacterium. GTDB lineage: Bacteria > Methylomirabilota > Methylomirabilia > Rokubacteriales > CSP1-6 > CAMLFJ01. The sequence goes on along the minus strand of DATJIR010000332.1, from coordinate 16,481 downwards.
GCGCGTGAGGGGAGCTACTCGGTGATCGAGCGGTAGATCTCGACCTCGGCCGGCCCTTCGGTCAGCCCTTCCTTCTCCCGCCGCTCGCGGTAGGCGGCCAGGTGCGGGGCCTTGCGGTGCAGGTCGAAGGCCGCGTCGTCCTTGTACTGCTCGTAGAAGACGAAGAGATCGGGATCCTTGGTGGAGCGGTGCGGGCGATAGACGAGGCAGCCCGGCTCCGCCCGGCGCACCACCGCCACCTGCTCCTTCAGCAGCGCCGCGAGCGCGTCGCCCTTGCCCTTCGCGGCCCTGATCTTCGCCACCACCGTGAGCACGTCGGCCATGATTGGCTCTCCTTTGTGATGCGTTCGGTGAGTATAGCGCCCTAGAGCCGGCGCAGCCGTCGGGAGGCGAGCAGGCCGAGGGCGTTGGCGGCGACCATCGCCCCGCCCACCGCCACCGCGAAGCGCGCGTCCACCGCGGCCGCGAGCACCCCGCCCAGCAGCCCGCCCAGCGGCAGCAGGTTCCAGCAGAGCGAGTAGAGGCTCATCACGCGGCCGCGGAGCTGGTCCGGCACCGTCTGCTGCAGCTGCGTGCTCACCTGGGTGAGGTAGAACGTGTTGCTGAAGCCCACGCACGCGAGCATCGGCAGGCCCAGGCCGAGGCCCGGGGCGCGCGAGAAGACCACGAGGCCCAGGCCCATCGCGGCCGCGCCGCCCAGGATGATCAGGCCGCGGCGGTGTAGGCGCGGCGCGACCGTCGCCACGATCAGCGTGCCCACCAGGGCCCCGATGCCGTGCGCGGCGTTGAGCAGCCCGTAGCCGGCGGAGCCGGTCTGGAAGTAGACGTCGGCGAAGATCGGCAGCAGGGTGACGTAGGAGAGGCCGAACACCGCGTTGAAGAGGGCCAGGCAGATCAGGGCCGCGAAGACGAAGTTGTGGCGGACGAAGCCGAGCCCCTCGAGGAGCTGGCCCAGGACGTGCCGCTCGGTGGGCGAGGGCGCGTGGCCCTGCACGCGCAGCTGGCCGTACATGGCGAGCGCGGAAGCGGAGGCCCCGAGCGCGACGCCGAAGCCCACCGTGCCCCCGAAGGCCGCGATGAGCACGCCGGTGATCGATGGGCCGATCATGCGGCCGGCCTGCCAGGGAATCGACCCGAGCGCGATGGCGTTCGGCAGCCGCTCGCGCCCGACCATCTGAGGCACCAGGGCCATGCGGCTCGGCTCGTCGAAGGCGCGGAAGGTGTTGGTGAGCGCGGCCAGGGCCAGCAGGTGCTCGACGCGCGCGAGCGAGAGCGCCGAGAGGACGAAGGCCGCGAGGAGGGCGCCCGTGGTGAGGGTCTGGGTGACCAGCAGTAGCCGGAGGCGATCGACCCGGTCGGCGAGCACCCCGCCCCAGAGCTGGAACACGACCAGCGGGATGCCCTGGGCCAGGCCCAGGTAGCCCAGGTGGAGCGCGTCGTGGGTGACCTCCCAGACCATCCATGCAAACGTCAGATATTCCGCCCGGTGGCCCAGGACGTAGAAGACGAGGCCGATCCAGTAGAAGCGGTAGTTCCGGTCTTGAAAGGCCGAGAAGGCGACGGGCCGGCCTCTCAGGCCCGCCAGGGCTCGACGAGGATCTTGGCGTGCCGCTCGGGGGAGGCGAGGGCCTCGAACGCGCCGGCCACGCCCTCGACCCCGACCAGCCCGGTGATCAGCGGCGCGGCCGCGATGGCGCCGTCCGCGATGTGGCCGAGGGTCGCCGCGAACTCCTCCGGGGTGTAGCCCAGGACGAACTGGAGGTTGAGCTCCTTGCTGATGCCGAGCATCGGGTAGATCGTGTCCGCCTCCATGCACACCCCGACCACGACGATGCGGCTGCCCTTCGGCGCCGCGGCCATGATCTGGTCGAGCACGCCGGGCACCCCCACGCACTCGAAGACCACCGCGGGCCGGAGCGCCGGGCCCGGGATCCACGGGGGCAGCGCGGGCGCCCGGCTCGCGTCGCGCCACACCGCGGCCTCGCGCCAGCTCTGCCACGGGGTGACCCGCGCGGGGTCCACCACGAGGTCGGCGCCCAGGGTGGCGGCGAGCTCCCGGCGGCGGGCCGAGAAGTCGGCCGCCACGATGGGTCGCGCGCCGCGCAGGCGGAGCGCCGCGATCACCGCGAGGCCGACCGGCCCGCAACCGATCACGAGCGGCGCGTCGTCGGCGTCGAGGCGGGCCTTGGCGACCGCGTGGACGCCCACCGCCATCGGCTCGGTGAGCGCGGCGTGCTCGGTGGGAAGCCCGGCCGGCACCGGCAGCAGGAGCGCCTCGGTGAGCCGCATGTACTCCGCGTAGCCGCCCGGGGTGTCGTTGGAGTAACCCACGGCGCGCGGGCCGTCGGGGCGGACGAGCCCCGGGCGCGAGCAGACCCGCGTGCCGGCCGGCAGCGTCTTCCGCGTGGCCGGCCCGTGCTCGACGATCTCGGCGCAGAACTCGTGACCCATGACCACGTCGCGCGAGAGATCCATCGTGAACACGCTGCCTGCGCGGAGGGAGGCGGCGACGAACTGCTCGGCGTGCTTGAGCGCGTGGAGATCGGAGCCGCAAATGCCGCAGGCGAGCGTCTTGACCAGCACCTCGCCCGGCCCGGGCTCGGGCACCGGCAGGTCGGCCACCACCAGTCGGCGGTCCCGCATCACGGCGGCGCGCATGGGCGCGATCCTACCCCGTCTCGCGCCGACCGTCGAGAGGGGCGGAGCGGCAGGTCCGGTCCGTAGTATGCTCCCGGCATGGCCCGCCTCAAGCTCGTCCTCGCGATGATGATGCACGAGACCAACACCTTCTCCCCGGTGCCGACCCCGCTCGGGTCCTTCCGCCCCCTGCACGGCGAGGCGGCGATCGCGGAGTTCAAGGACACCAACACCCAGCTCGGCGGCTTCCTCGACGTGGCCCGGCGGGCCGGGGCGGAGATCGTGCTGCCGGTGGCGGGCGGCGCGCACCCGTCCGGGTACGTGGAGCGAGCGGCCTACGAGGACATGACGGAGGCCATCGTGGGCGCGGTGCGGGGCGGGTGCGACGCGGTCTTCCTCGCCCTGCACGGCGCGATGGTCGCCGAGCACGTGGACGACGGCGAGGGCGAGCTCCTGCGGCGCATCCGCGCGGTGGCGCCGCGCGTGCCGATCGCGGTGGGGCTCGACTTCCATTCCCACATGACCACCGCGATGGTGGACAACGCGACCGTCATCGCGGGCTACTGCACCTACCCGCACGTGGACATGGGCGACACCGGCCAGCGCGCCGGCCGCACCATGCTGCGGGCGCTGCGCGGCGAGGTCGAGCCGGTCATGGTGTGGGGCTCGCTCCCCATGATGACGAGCACCCTGGTCCACGCCCCGTCGCGCCAGCCCATGAAGGACGTGATGGACATGGCGATGGCCGCCGAGGCCTCCGGCGCGGTGCTCAACGCTTCGGTGTTCGGCGGCTTCCCGCACTCGGACATCCCCCACGTCTCGCTCTCGTCGGTGATCGTCTGCGATCGGCGGACCGACGCGGGGCTCGCGCTCCGCGACCGGCTGCTCGCGATGGCGTGGGAGCGGCGCGAGGAGTTCCTCTACCGGGGCGCGCCGCTGGCGGGCCAGATCGCGCACGCGCGCACGCTCGGCGATGGACCGATCGTCTTGGTGGATCACGGCGACAACACCGCGTCCGGCGGCACCCAGGACGTGATGAGCGTGATCGAGGAGGTGATGCGCCAGGGGCTCACCGACGTGGTGGCCGGACCCATCTGCGACCCGGCCGGTGTGCGGCGGCTGGTGGAGGCGGGGACCGCGGCGGGGGTGACGCTGCCGCTCGGCGGCCGCGTCGATATGCCGCAGATCAACCTGCCGGGCCGGCCGCTGCCGGTGACCGGCAAGGTCACCCGCATCACCGACGGGCAGTTCACCGTCACCGGGCCGATGGCCACCGGCACCCGGGTGCGCATGGGCCGCACCGCGGTGCTCGATACCGGAGCCATGCAGATCGTGGTGTCGGAAGGGCGGAGCGAGCCCTTCGACACCGGCGTCTTCACCCACTGCGGGATCGACCCGCGCCGCAAGAAGTACGTCCTGATCAAGTCGCGCCAGCACTTCCGGGCCGGCTTCGAGCCCATCGCCCGGCACATCGTCCTCTGCGACGGCGACGGCGTGACCAGCTCCGACCTGCGGCTGTTCACCTATCGCAACCGCCGGCGGCCGCTCTTTCCCTTCGAGCGAGATCTGTAAGCGCGAGATCAGTCAGGAGGTTCGCCATGGAATACGGTCTCTTCACGATGCCGTCGCACCCGCCGGAGCGGAAGCTCTTCGACGGGCACCAGTGGGATCTCCAGCAGCTGCGCTGGGCCGACGAGCTGGGCTTCAGCGAGGCCTGGATCGGCGAGCACCACACCTCGCCGTGGGAGCCGCACCCCTCGCCGGACCTGCTGGTGGCGCAGGCGCTGCTCCAGACCAAGCGCATGCGCATCGGGCCGGGTGGCTTCCTGATGCCCTTCCACCACCCCGCCGAGCTGGCCAACCGGGTGGCGATCCTCGATCACCTGGCGCAGGGCCGGCTGAACTTCGGGGTGGCCGCGAGCGGGCTGCCGAGCGACTGGGCCATGTTCAACGTGGACGGCATGTCGGGGCAGAACCGGGAGATGACCCGCGAGTCGCTCGACATCATCCTGCGCCTCTGGAGCGACGAGCCCGAGTTCGACTACAAGGGCAAGTTCTGGCACGTGACCAAGACCGGGACCATGTTCGACACCCTCCGGCCGCACATCCTCCCGCTCCAGAAGCCGCATCCGCCCATCGGGGTCGCCGGGCTCAGCAAGGGCTCGGACACTCTCAAGCTGGCCGGGGAGCGCGGGTTCTGGCCGATGAGCCTGAACCTCAACCCGGCCTACGTGGGCAGCCACTGGGAAGCGGTGGAGCAGGGAGCGGAGCGAGGCAAGCGCACCGCGAAGCGCTCGGACTGGCGAATGGTCCGCGAGGTCTTCGTGGCCGACACCGACGCGGAGGCGATGCGGCTCTCGGTGGGCGGCATGATGGGCCGCATGATGACCGAGTACTTCCTGCCGCTGCTCGGCGCGTTCGCGTTCACCGAGTACCTCAAGCACGACCCGAGTGTGCCGGACTCGGACGTGACCCCCGAGTACTGCGCCAAGCACAACTGGCTGGTGGGCTCGCCCGACACCGTGTCGCGGAAGCTCCACGACATCTACGAGGAGGTCGGCGGCTTCGGCACGCTCCTGCTGTTCTGCTTCGACTACAGCGAGAACCCGAGTGCCTGGCGGCACTCGATGGAGCTGCTCGCCAAGGAGGTCATGCCCCGCTTCAAGGGCATGGTGCCCAAGTAGCCGGTGGACCAGGGCGCGCTGCGACCGACGGTCGTCGAGGTCAACCTGGCCCGACTCGCGGGCAACCTCCGCGCGATCGAGGCCGCGGTCGCTCCCGCGGTGGTGATGCCCATCGTCAAGGCCAATGCCTACGGCCACGGGCTCGTGCCGGTGGCCCGGCATCTGGCCTCGCTGGGGGCGAAGTCGCTCGGGGTGGCGTTCCTCGAGGAAGCGGTGGCGCTGCGCGAGGCGGGGCTCACCCTGCCCATCCTGGTGATGGGCGGCATCTTCGGCGACCAGATCCCGATCTTCCTTCGCCACGGCCTCACCCTGACCGCGTCGTCGATCGACAAGCTCGAGCAGATCGACGAGGTCGCGGGGCAGATGGGGATCGAGGCCCGCGCGCACCTCAAGATCGACACCGGGATGGAGCGGATCGGCGTGCACTACTACAGCGCGCGCGGCCTGCTCGAGCGGGCGGCCGGGTGTCGTTACACCCTGGTGGAGGGCATCTACTCCCACTTCGCCAACTCGGACGCGGCCGATCTCACGTCCGCGCGCCGGCAGCTCGCGCGCTTCCTGGAGGTGCTCGAGTGGTACGACAAGCAGGGCGTCAAGCCGCCGGTGCGGCACATGGCCAACTCGGGGGCGGTGCTGCAGCTGCGCGAGAGCCATCTCGACATGGTGCGGCCCGGCATCCTGCTCTACGGGGTCTATCCCTCGGACGAGGTGCGCAAGACCATCGCGGTCCAACCGGCGCTGTCGCTGCGCTCGCGCGTGGTCTACTTCAAGGTGGTGCAGCCGGGCCACCCGGTGAGCTACGGCTCCACGTGGCAGACCGATCACCCGGTGCGGGTGGTCACGGTGCCGGTGGGCTACGGCGACGGCTACTTCCGCGCGCTCTCCAACGTGGCCCACGTGCTGATCCGCGGCAGGAAGTACCCGGTGGTGGGGCGGGTCTGCATGGACCAGATCATGGTGAACATCGAATGGGAGACCGCCTACAACAGTGACGTGGTCACCCTGCTCGGCGCCGACGGCGACGAGCTCATCACCTGCGAGGACATCGCCGACTGGGCCGGCACCATCCCCTACGAGGTCCTCACCAACCTCAACACCCGCATCCCCCGCGTCTACGTCTGACCCAGCTAGGCGGTCCAGCCGTAGAAGCGGTGGCTCGGGGTGGGGCCCTCGTCGAGGTAGGCCATCTTGATCTGGCTCAGGTAGTCCCCGGGCAGCTCGTTGCGCTTGGCCCGCATGTCCACTCCGAAGAGCCGCGCGGCGTTCAGGCCGAAGATCTGCTCCTTCACGAGGCGGTTGAGCGGCTGGTAGCGGTGGGCGTCCACCAGGGCCTGCGGGATCTCGAAGCGGCGGAAGGCCTCGATCTGCCACTGGGGCGTGCCGTACCAGATCGAGTCGGTGCCCCACAGCACGTGGTCGGCACCGAAGGCGTCGACGATCTGGCCCATGAGGTGCGCGCACGCGGTGGGATTGGTGGTGACGAGCTGGCCGAAGGTCGACCCGAGCTCCATGTAGATGTTGCTGAGCCCCGCCTGCTTCTTCTTCATCCGGCAGAACTCGGTGGTCCACGGCACGTCCGCCGACTGGGTGCGGGGCACCGTGAGCAGCCCGGCGTGGTAGAGCACGAAGTCGATGTCGGGGAAATCGCGCGCCGCCTTGATGACATCGCGCGGGTGGTTGAAGTCCGCCACCGGCCCGAGCGGCAGCCCCTTGTGCAGGCAGACGCGCTTGATCCCGAGCTTCCGTGCGCGCTCCAGCATCGGGTACGCGATCTTCTCGTCGTCCACGAACCACCCGCGGTCGAAGCCCTTGGGCGCGGCACCGGTGTAGCCCTTCCACGCGTCGACCTGGAGGGTCGCGGCCTGCTGGTCCATGAAGTCGAGGTCGACCTTGCCGAGCTGGGGGGTGATGAGCCCGTGGGCGAGCATCCGCCGCGACCGGGTGACCCGGTTGATCTCGTCGCGGATATGCGCCATCTCCTTCGGGGGCACCACGGCCTCCTGCGGATACGGGCCGGGCGGCGTGGAGATGAGCCCGATGTCGGTCTCGCTGTCGAGGAAGACCTCCTTGACCATGCTGGCCCACGCCAGATCGGCCATGGTGCCGCGGTCGGTGGCGAGCTTCGGGTTCAGGCGCTTCGCGCCCTGCCGCAGCCCGAGGAGGGCCTGCTTGGTCACCGCGCCCTTGCGGCCCGTCTCCTCGTCGCGGGGGTCGTAGCCCGCGCCCACGTAGTGGAGCTGCACGTCGAAGATGAAGTAGGGGTCGCCGCTCCGCTCCTTGAAGGCGGCCGGGTCGGCGGCCTCGACCGGCTGCACGTCGAAGAACCGGCCGAAGACCGTATTCATCGCCAGCAGCGAGGTGGCCATGCCGCCGCTGCTGCGCAGGAAGTCGCGGCGGCTCAGCCCGAGTTGCGGGGCGAGCCGCGCGGCCTCGGCGAGGATCCGGTCCTCGACGCAGCGCTGCGCGGGCGTCTGGGGCAGGGGCGGGAACTCCTCGTTCGAGACGAGGCGCGTCGGCAGCGGCGTCTCGGAGTGGAGGCCGCGGCGCATGCCGGGAAGCACTCGGAACGCGTAACGATTGCCGGTCGTCATGATCGACGCCTCCTGCTCACCGAGTCTAGCCCCGGCGGCGGCCTTGTCAATCCGGGGTGCGGGCGGGTACTGTGCGATCGAGGAGGAGCGCGATGACCGCACGGGGCACGCTGAAGGGCGACGCGGTGCGGACCGAGGTGCGGAACCTCGTCCACGGGCCGTCGTACATGACGTTCGACGACGTGGTGGCCGACTTCCCGATGAAGCACGTCAACACGCGCCCGCCGAACGTGTCCTACACGCCCTGGCACCTGCTCGAGCACATGCGGATCGCCCAGCGGGACATCCTCGAGTACATCGAGGACCCGGAGTACCGGCTGCCCACGTGGCCCGACGACTACTGGCCGAAGCCGGACGCGACCGCCGACGCGAAGGCGTGGCGGAAGACGGTGGCCGCCTTCCGGCGGGACCGCGCCGCCCTCGAGAAGATCGCGGCCAACCCCCGGGTGGCCCTCGGCGCAGCACTGCCCTACGCGCGGCAGCACACCCTGATCCGCGAGCTGCTGATCGTCTCCGAGCACAACACGTATCACATCGGCGAGTTCGCGATCCTGCGGCAGGTCATGGGGACCTGGCCCGCGCGCCGCTGAGCGCTCCGGTCGCGCTCAGCCGAGCAGCGCGCCCAGCGCGTAGCCGAGCGTGCCCCCCAACAGGCAGAGCAGTAGGGAGCGCGCCGGCGTCGCCACCAGGGCGCCGGCGGCCGCGCCCAGGATCGGGGGGCCGGCCAGGGTCCCGCCCTCGCCGATGAGCGTCGCGGTGGCGAGGCCGGCGAAGATCGCGGCCGGGATGCGGGAGAGCATGGTCTCGAAGCGCGCGCCCGGGCGCGGGAGCAGCACCACCGCGGCGGCGCGGCTGCCGTAGGTGATCAGCGCGATCGTCAGGAGGAGCAGAGGGCTCATGGCTCGCGCCCCGGCAGGGCCACCAGCACCCCCGCCACCACCGGGGCCAGCATCCGCAGGCCGGGCAGCAGCCAGGCCACCAGCGCGGTGAGCACGGCGGCGGCGAGCGCGCGGACCACGTGGGAGCGGCGCGTGGCCGCGAGGGAAGCGAGGCCGATGAACAGCACCGGGAAGATCGCACCGGCCGCGCTCTCCACCGCGGTGAACCCGCCGCCCAGGATGCCGACCAGCGTGCCCACGAGCCACGCCACGTAGAGGGTGAGGCCGGCGACCAGCAAGGTGCGCTCGGTGGTGCGGCCCACCGCGGCCGGGTCCACCACGTTGCCGGCCGCGATCGCGAAGCCGAACGTCTCGTCGACCAGGAAGAAGGCGAGCCCGGCCCGGCCGAGCGCCCCGCTCTCGAAGCGCGCCCGCAGGGCCGCGCCCAGCACCACGTGGCGGAGGTTGAGCACGAGGGCGGTCAGCAGCAGCGGCAGCGCGGCGGTGCCCACCCCGAGCAGGGCCACCATCGCGAACTGCAACGCGCCGGAGTAGACGATGACCGAGGAGAGGAGGGTCAGCGGCACGCCGAGGATGCCGCGCGCGGCCGCGCCGTAGAGGGTGCCGAACACCGCGACCGCGGCCGCGGCGGGCAGGCTGCGCGCGACGATGGTGCGGACCGCGGGAACGCCGGCCGGCGCCCGGCTCAGATCACGCCGCGCGCGCGCAGCTCCGCCACCACGGCGGGCGACAGCTCCAGCACCTCGGCCAGCACCTCGTCGGTGTGCTCCCCGGCCAGCGGGGGCGGCAGGGTCGCGGCCGTGCCGGAGGAGAGGCGGATCGGGCAGCCCGGCACCCGGAACTGCCCGCGGGTGGGATGCTCGATCGTCTCGATCGCGCCGCGCGCGTTCATGTGCGGGTCGTCCAGCACCTCCTGGGTGTCGAGGATCGCGCCGCAGGGCACGCCCGCCTTGCCCAGGACCGCCAGCACCTCCTGCTTGGGCCGCGCCCCGGTCCACGCCCGCGCGATGCCGTTGAGGTCGTCGCGGTGCTTCCAGCGGGTCGGCGCGTCCACGCAACGCGGGTCGGCGAGCAGGTCCTCCCGGCCGATGGCCCGCGCGAAGTCTTCCCACATGCCTTGGTTCATCGGCTGCACGTAGATGTACACGTAGTCGTTGGGGCCGCCCGGCGCGCAGGCGTAGAGGCCGTCGGGCACCGCGCCGGCCGGCGCCCCGTTGCCCCGGCGCGGAGTCGGCTTGCCGTCGCGGTAGTGGACCACGTAGCGCTGGCGGATGAGGTTCGCCACCGCCTCCTGCATCGAGACCTCGACGACCTGGCCCCGGCCGGTGCGCTGCCGCTCGATGATGGCGGCCATGATGCCGGCCGCCATGTGCACGCCCGCGCCGCTGTCGCCGATGTTGGCCCCGCAGAGCACCGGCTCCCGGTCCGGGAAGCCGGTCACGCTCATCACCCCGCCCATCGCCTGGGCGATCATGTCGAAGCTCTTGTACTCGTGATACGGCCCGGAGAGCCCGAAGCCCTTGAGACGGGCCAGGATGATGCGCGGGTTCACCGCGGACAGCCGCTCGTAGTCGAGCCCGAGACGCTCCATCAGCCCGGGGGCGAAGTTCTCGGCCACCACGTCCGCGCCCTCGACCAGGCGCAGGAAGAGGGCGTGGCCCTCCGGGTTCTTGAGATCGATGGTGACGCTGCGCTTGTTGGCGTTGAAGAGCAGGAAGAACATCGCGTCGAGGCCGGGCACCTCCGGCCGGTTGCGCCGCGACTGCTCGCCGCCGGGCGGCTCGATCTTGATGACGTCGGCGCCGAGCCAGCCCAGGAGCTGGGTGCAGGAGGTGCCGGCCTCGAACTGGGTGAGGTCCAGGATGCGGATGCCGGACAGGGCGTGCTCGGTCACGAGCGATCGAGCCCGTAGAAGCGCCGGGCGCCTCCGCCCAGGATCTCGCGCTTGGTCGCCTCCGACAGCTCGGGCCGCCCCGCGATCATCGCGGGCGCGCCGGGGAAGAAGCCGTCCGGGTGCGGGTAGTCGGTCGCCCACAGGATCTTGTGCGGGCCGATGTAGTCGGCGAGCACGCCCAGGCAGCCCTCGACCGGCTCGAACGAGATCCAGCAGTTGCGCCGAAACAACTCACTTGGTCTCATAGACAGCCCCGAGTCGTTGAACCCCTGGTCGTCGAAGTGCCGGTCCATGCGGTCGAGCCACGGCGCGATCCAGCCCCCGCCCGACTCGAGGAACGCGATGCGCAGGCGCGGGTAGCGGTCGCACACCCCGCCCCAGATGACGCTCATGGCGGCCAGCATCATCTCCATGGTGTGCGAGATGATGTGCTTGGCCCCGCGCGTCTCGAAGCGGTCCACCCCCACCTGGGGCATGCCGCCGCTCGCGCCCTCGTGCAGCCCGATGGCGAAGTCGAGCTCCTGCGCCTCCTCCCAGAAGGGCGCGTATGCGGGGTCGTGCAGCGTCCGCCCGTTGTACGGGTTCGGGCGCAGGAAGCCGCCGCGCATCCCGAGCTCCCGGCGGGCGAAGCGCATCTCCTCGATGGCCAGCTCGATCGACTGCATCGGCAGCATCGCCACCCCGAACAGGCGGTCGGGGTAGGGCCGGCAGTACTCGGCGAGCCATCGGTTGTAGGCGCGGCACATCGCGCCCGCGAGCGCCGGCTCCCGGACCGCGCCCGCGAAGAGGCCGACGCTCGGGTAGAGGAAGGCCGCGTCGATGCCGTCCAGGTCCATGTCGGGGATGCGCGCGTGCGGATCGAACCCGCCCGGGCGCCCGTCCACGTACTTCATGGTGGCCTCGGCCACCTCGCCCTGCCGGGACCCGATGGCGCCGACCACGTTGAAGCCCTTCTTGCTGCCCAGCACCTGCCCCTCCACGAGCAGGCGCTCCTTGCCGTCGGTGTCGATGATCATCCGGGGTGCGCGGTCACGGTAGGAGGGGTCGATGTACTTGTCCCAGAGATCCACCGGCTCGAGGACGTGACCGTCGGCGTCGATGACGTTGTACGCGCGGGCCATGGGAGGTCTCCTTTCTCGACTCGGGGAGACTCTAGCAGCGCCGCGGCCCGTCCGCACCATCCTTGACAGCCGCGGGCGGGTATTGTGTGATACCGCTGCGCCGATGGAGTCGAGCACCATTCCCGCCTTCCTGAGCATCGATGTCGAGCCGGACGGCTTTCAGCTGGATCGCCACGACCCGCCTCCGTGGGCTGGGTACCTGGATCTGGTCGACTTCATCACCCGCCTGCGGGCGGACCTCGCCGGCTGGACCGGGCGCACCCCGCGGTTCGGGTGGTACGTGCGCACCGATCCCCAGATCGCCGAGGTGTACGGGCGCCCCGACCACGCCCTGGTCGGGTTTCCCGCATGCGCCGCGCGGCTGCAGGCCGCCGGGGACTACTGGGGCGTGCACTCGCACCCGATCCGCTGGGCTCCCGAATCCGGCCAGTGGGTGCACGAGTTCGGCGACGGCGAATGGCCGGTCCAGGCCACCCGCTTCGCGCTGGACGCCTTCGGCGGCTGGGCGGGCGCGCCGCCGCGGCTCTTCCGGGCCGGATCGGGGTTCCTCACCGACCGCATCGTCGAGGCCGCCGAGCAGGCCGGGGTCGCGATCGACCTCACGCTCGAGCCGATCACCGGCTGGGGGGTGGGCGCCCCCGCGGTGCAGTCCGGCGTGGACACCTCGCCCATCGTGGGGTCCTACACCGATTGCGCGGGCGCGCCGCGCGAGCCCTACCGTCCGGCGCGCCACGATTTCCGCGTCGACGGGGGCCGGAAGGGTCGGCGGCTCCTCATGGTACCGCTCAGCACGCGATCCCTGGCCCGACCCCGTCCGTGGTGGTGGCGGGCCGCCCGACGGGTGCTGCGCGGCCCCGCGCCGTCCTGGGTCGAGGTGCTGTACCCGTTCGGCAGCTGGCCGCACGCCCACGAGTACTGGGACGCGGTCGAGCAGCACCTCCGCTCGATGCGCCACCCGTATCTCTCGCTCGCCATCCGGACCGACGCGCCGAACACCGATGTGTCGATGAGAGTGCGCCGGATCCTCGAGGCCCTGCCCGGGCATCCGCTGGCCACTCGGCTCCGCTTCGAGAACCCGCTCACCACGTTTCGCGACGCGCTCTAGGGAGGAAGACCGATCATGCTGACGCGCAGGCTGGGACGCACCGGGCTCAAGGTCGCCGCGCTGTGCCTGGGGGGCAACACCTTCGGCTGGACCACCGACCAGAAGGCGTCGGAGGCCGTGCTCGACGCCTACGTCGAGGCGGGCGGCAACTTCATCGACACCGCCGACGTGTACTCGCGCTGGGCGCCCGGCAACAAGGGTGGCGAGTCGGAGACCGCGCTCGGCCTCTGGCTCTCCGCGCGGAAGCACCGGGACGCGGTCCTGATCGCCACCAAGGTCTGCGGGCCGATGGGCACCGGCCCGAACGACAAGGGACTCTCGCGCGCCCACATCATGGCGGGCGTCGAGGCCTCGCTTCGGCGCCTGCAGACCGACTACATCGATCTCTACCAGGCGCACTGGGACGACCAGGAGACCCCGCTCGACGAGACGCTCCACGCCTTCGACGACCTGGTGCGCCAGGGCAAGGTGCGCTACGTCGGCGCCTCGAACTACCCGGCCTGGCGGCTCACCCGCGCGCTCTGGGAGAGCGACCGGCACCGGACCGTGCGCTACGAGTGCCTGCAGCCCAAGTACAACCTCGTGATCCGCGACGAGTACGAGCGCGAGCTCGAGCCGCTCTGCCTCGAGCAGGAGATCGGGGTGATCCCGTACTTCTCGCTCGCGAGCGGCTTCCTCTCCGGCAAGTACCGCGCGGGCGAGGCGTTGCCCAAGACCGCGCGCGCAGCCGGCGTCGAGAAGACCTACATGAACGAGCGCGGCTTCCGGGTGTTGGGCGCGGTCGAGAAGGTGGCCGCGGCGGTCAACGCCACGCCGGCCCAGGTCTCGCTCTCGTGGCTCGCCCACCGCCCCGGCATCACCGCGCCGATCGCGAGCGCCACCTCGCCGGCGCAGGTCAAGGATCTGGCGGCCGCGATCGAGCTCCGGCTCGACGCCGAGCACACCGCCGCCCTCGACCAGGCCAGCGCCTGGCGCGAGGTCTAGCCCCGCCACCCGGTACATGACCTGTTCAGCCTGCGGTCAGGCGAATCCCGCGGCCGCTCAGTTCTGTGGCGGCTGCGGCACACGCCTGGCCGCGGTCTGTCCCGCCTGCCAGGCGTCGAACCCGCCGGCCAATCGCTTCTGCCACCAGTGCGGCGGCACGCTCGGATCGAGTCCCGCCGCGGTCGACCAGTCTCCGTCGCCCCGCTCCTACACGCCCCCTCACCTGGCCGAGAAGATCCTCACGAGCGCCAGCGCGCTCAAGGGCGAGCGCAAGCAGGTCACGGTGCTGTTCGTCGACGTCTCCGGCTTCACGTCCCTGTCCGAGCGGCTCGATCCCGAAGAGGTCCACCGGCTCATGAGCCGCGCCTTCGACCTGATGCTGGCCGAGGTGCATCGCTACGAGGGTACGGTCAACCAGTTCCTGGGGGACGGGATCATGGCGATCTTCGGCGCGCCGATCGCGCACGAGGACCACGCGATCCGGGCCGTGCACGCCGCGCTCGGCATCGCGCGGACGCTCGACGCCTACCGGGCCGAGCTACGGCCTCGCGGCATCCGCTTCCAGGCCCGCCAGGGGCTGAACACCGGGCTCGTGGTGGTGGGCAGCATCGGCAGCGACCTGCGCATGGACTACACCGCGGTGGGTGACGCCACCAACGTGGCGGCCCGGATGCAGCAGGTGGGAGAGCCCGGGCGGGTGACCATCTCGGAGGCGACTCACCGCCTCGTGCGGGGTTACTTCGAGACGCGGCCTCTCGGCGCGCTGCCGATCAAGGGCAAGGCAGAGCCGGTCGCGGCGTGGGAAGTCGTGGCCGCGCGCGAGGCCCGGACGCGGCTGGAGGTCGCCGCCGATCGGGGGCTGACCCCGTTCGTGGGCCGCGAGCGCGAGCTGCGCGTGCTGCTCGAGGCCTTCGAGCGCGCCCGCGGCGGTCACGGGCAGGTGGCGTTCCTCGTGGCCGAGGCGGGGATGGGCAAGTCGCGCCTGCTCGCCGAGATGCGCCGGCGGATCGCCGGGGAGGCCGGGTGGCAGGAGGGGCACTGCCTGTCCTTCGGTCGGGCGATGACCTTCCACCCGCTGGCGGACCTGCTGCGGCGGCAGCTCGGGATCGAGGAAGGGGACGACGAGGCGGCCGTCGCCGCGAAGGTCGAGCGCGGCCTGGCTGAGATCGGCTCGGATCTCGCGTCGGCCGCGCCGTATCTTCGCGCGCTCTTGTCGATCGACCCGGGCGATTCCGATGTGCGCGCGATGAGCCCGGCGCAGCGGCGCGCCGAGACCTTCGAGGCGCTGCGGAGCCTCCTGGTCCGGAGTGCCGAGCGGCAGCCGCAGGTGCTCGTGATCGAGGACCTGCACTGGATCGATAGCGCGAGCGAGCAGTTCCTGACGACCCTGATCGAGAGCGTGCCGGCCCTTCGCGTGCTGCTCGTGTTCACCTACCGGCCGGGCTACGTGAACCCGTTCGGGGAGCGGAGCTACTTCACGCGGATCGTGCCGGCCGCCCTGTCGACCGAGGAGAGCGCGCGTATCGCGGAGTCGATGCTCGGGGTCGACGTGCTTCCCGTGGACCTGCGATCCGTCGTCGCGGCGAAGGCCGAGGGCAATCCCTTCTACATCGAGGAGCTGGTCAGATCGCTGGAGGAGAGCGGCGTGCTCCAGCGGGTGGAAGGGCGCCTCGCCCTCTCCCGGCCGCTGTCGCATGTCGAGATTCCGGGCACCGTCCAGGACGTGATCGCGGCGCGGATCGATCGCCTGGCCGAGGCGCCCAAGCTCACGCTCCAGCTCGCCTCGGTGATCGGGCGCGAGTTCAGCCGGCGCCTGGTCGACCGTGTCTCCCAGATCGGGGAGGGTACCGATGGCGCGCTGCGCGAGCTGAGCGCGCTCGAGCTCATCCACGAGCGGCACCGGCTTCCCGAGCTGGCCTACGCGTTCAAGCACGCGCTGACCCAGGACGTGGCCTACGCGTCGCTGCTCGTGCAGCGGCGCCGCGAGCTCCACCGACTCGTGGGCACCGCCATCGAGGAGATCTACGACGATCGCCTGCCCGAGCTCTACGAAGTTCTCGCCCATCACTTCTCGCACACCGACGATGCGGCGCGGGCGCTCGCCTACCTGGTGCGGGCCGCCGAGAAGGCGACCCGGGCCTTCGGCCTGCGGCAGGCGATCGATCTGTACGGAGAGGCGCTGGCCGCCGCCGCCCGGCTCGGGGATCGCGCGCCCGTGACGACGCTGATGGCCATCCATGCCGCGCGCGCGGACCTCTTCTTCGGCATCGGCGACTTCGAGCGGTCGCGCGAGGCGGCCGAGACCGTCGTCGACCTGGCCCGGCGCGTGCGGGACCGGCCCGCGGAGGCCAATGCGCTGATCCAGTGCGCCTCGGCGCTGCAGTGGGCCGAAGACTTCCCGGCCGCGCTGGAGCGCGCGCAGGAGGCGATCGAGCTGGCCGAGACCGCGGGAGCCCAGCGGCCGCTGGCCGGCGGCCTGTACGTCCGCGGGTACGTGCACGCGGTCAGCGGCCGCCTCGACGCGGCGAAGGATGATGTGGAGCGCGCCCTGGCCATCGGGCGGGCG
>DATJIR010000331.1:0-19060 GCA_035493135.1 Verrucomicrobiia bacterium | reverse complement strand
GCTCCCCGACCCCGGTCTGAGGCGGCCGGGTCCGGCGCTCCGGCGGCCGCGCCTGCCCCTGACCGCCATCGGGCTCTCCGCGATCGGCCACGTCGTCGTGTTCGGGGGCATGGCCGTCGTCGTGATGTGGAGCGGCTGGCGCCCCGAGAAGGTCCAGGTCGTCAACCTGGTCCCGATGGTGGCCGCGGTCGGCACGCCCAACGCGCCGTCGGCGCCGTCGCTGCCGGCCCGCCCCCACGCGCCGGTGGCGCCGCGCGCGCCGGAGCCCGACCCGGAGCCCAAGGCCACCACCGCCCCCCGGGAGGCACCCCGCCGCGAGGCCCCGAGCCTCCCGGCACCGTCCCTGCCCACCGCCAAGCCACTGCCGCCGCGGAGCACCGCGCCGCCGCGGCCCGGGGAGAAGGAGCTGCCGCCGCTCGCGACCCCGCCCTCCGGGAGCCCGCGGGGCGAGAAGACCGCGGAGACGTCGCGGCCGCCGGAGACCGCCTCCCTGGGGGCGCCGACCGGGTCCGTCACCGGCGCGGGCGCCCTCACCCTCGACGTCTCGGACTTCCCGTACGCGTGGTATCTCCGGCAGGTGCTCCAGAAGGTCGAGCAGGAGTGGCAGCGCCAGAACCAGCCGAACGATCCGCCGCAGAAGCCGCAGGTCTATGTCGAGATCCAGCGGGACGGCTCGATCAAGTCGCCCGCCATCCACAAAAGCTCGGGCAACTCGTTCTACGACAACGCGGCCCTCCGCGCGGTCATGGCGGCGAGTCCCTTTCCGAAGCTGCCCGACGACTGGTCGAAGCCCTCGCTCCGCATCCTGTTCACCTTCGACCTCCGTCGCGGCTGATTCGACCATGGGTGAGTCATGAACGTCTTCTACTCGCTGATGCGTCCCGGGCGCCCGCTCGGACTCCTGGTGGCGCTCGTGCTCGCGGCCGCGGCGACCGGGGTGCTGTCCTCGCCGCCGGCGGCCCGCTCGCAGGGCGCCGACGTGCTGCTCAACGTGCTGGCCACCGGGGCCAAGAAGCTCAACCTCGTGATCCCGAACTTCGCGGTGGTGGCCGGCTCGGACACCGCGGGGCTCGGGCGGAGCCTCCCGCAGGTCGCGGCCAAGGACCTCACGTTCTCCGCGCTGTTCAGCGTGGTCTCCGACGTGCCCCCGATCCCGACCGCCGATCCGGCCGCGGTCCGCGCCACCTTCGCCAACTTCGCGGCCGCGGGCGCCCACGCGGGGCTGCAGGGCCTGCTGAACATTCGCGGGGACCGGACCGAGGTGGAGATGCGCCTCTACGATCTCACCTCGCCCGAGTTCCGGCTGATCGCGACCAAGAAGATCGAGCTGCCCGCCAGCCAGGCCCGGCGCCTCGCCCACAAGGTCGCGGACGAGGTGGTGATGCAGTTCACCGGCGAGCCGGGGGTCGCAGACACCAAGATCGCCTACGTGAACAGCGGGGGCGGCGCGAAGGAGCTCAGCCTGATGGACTACGACGGCGCGGGGGCCACCCACGTGACGTCGAACAAGTCGATCAACCTCTCGCCGATGTGGAGCCCGGATACACGGTCGCTCGCGTTCACCTCGTACATGCGCGGCTACCCGTACCTCTACCGGATGTTCCCGTTCGAGAACCGGCCGGCCCAGGTGGTCGCGGGGTTCCTGGGCATCAACAGCTCGCCCGCCTTCAGCCCCGACGGGCGCTTCCTCGCCATGACGCTCTCGCGGGACGGCAACCCGGAGGTGTACCTCCTGAACCTCGCCACCGGCGCGTTCCGGCGGCTCACCACCTACAGCGGCATCGACACCGAGCCCACGTGGTCACCCACGGGCCGGGAGATCGCGTTCGTGTCGGAGCGGGCGGGGGGGGCCCACGTGTTCGTGATGGACGCCGAGGGCGCCAACGTGCGCCGGCTCACCCAGGCCGGGTTCAACACCCAGCCGCGCTGGTCGCCGAAGGGGGACACGATCGCGTTCACCTCGCGGCAAGGCAACTTTGACATCTGGGCGGTCAGCCCGGACGGGTCGAACCTGCGACGGCTGACCGCCGGCCCGGGCAACAACGAGGGCGCCTCCTGGGCGCCCAACGGGCGGCACCTCGTCTTCCAGTCGAACCGGTCCGGCGGCTACCAGCTGTTCACCATGCTCGTGGACGGGTCGGAGCAGCAGCCGATCCCCCGCACCCCCGGCGAATCGACAAGTGCCGCTTGGTCGCCGCGCCTTCCGTGATAGGATGCCCTGGTAACGCAAAATCGCGTTGATATGACGAATTCGACGAACTCAAGGAGGATTGGACTCATGGCGCAACGACGGGGAAGCGCGCTGCTGCTCGCCGTGCCGGTGATCGCCCTCTCTCTCTTCCTGGTGGGCTGTCCGAAGCGACCCGCCACGACTGCGGCCTCCGCGCCCGCTCCCTCCGGCTCGCCCAGCCCCTCCGCCGCTGCGCCCTCGACGACGCCGGCGCCCGGGATGACGCCATCGCCGGTGGCGCCCTCGACCGCGGCCCCGAGCACCACGCCGCCGGCGCCGAGTGAGTTCACGGCCAACGCCAACCTGAAGGACGTGTTCTTCGACTTCGACAAGTACGACATCCGTCCCAACGACGCCAAGATGCTCGACTCCAACGCGGTCTGGCTGAAGTCGAACAACGACCTGGTCCTGATCGAGGGGCACTGCGACGAGCGCGGCACCAACGAGTACAACCTGGCCCTCGGCGAGCGTCGCGCGAAGGCGGCCATGAACTACCTCGTCGCCCAGGGCGTCCAAGCGAGCCGGATCACGATCATCTCCTACGGCAAGGAGCGGCCGACGTGCACCGAGCACTCCGAGGCCTGCTGGGCCCAGAACCGTCGTGCGCACTTCCTGGTGAAGGCGCGCTGATCCGCACGAGGCGCTTTCGCGTGCACCGCGAGACGACGAAGGGGAGCCACCGGCTCCCCTTCGTCGCTTCGGCGCTCCTGCTGGCGATGGCGGGCGCCTCCGCGGGCTGCGCCGACGTCTCCGGCCAGGCCCTGCAGCAGGACGTCGCGCAGCTCCGGCAGGATGTCAACTCGCTGACCCTCGCGGTGCACCGCGGCCGCGGCGACACCGACACGGTGGTGGGCCAGCTCGACCGCCGCACCCGCGAGCAGGGTGCGGACACCGCGAAGCAGATCGCGGCCCTCGGCGCGCGGCTCGACGCGCTCTCCGCCGAGGTCGGGCGGGTGACCGCCCGGGTGGACGAGCTGTCGCAGCGGGTTGATTCGCTGGGCCGGTCCGCGCCGAGCGGCGGCGCCTCGCCGATTCCCCCGCCCGCCCGCTCGGGCGGGGCCCCCTCGACCGCGGCTCCCCGGGCCTCCGGCGCGGGCGCCACCGCGGAGGAGAGCTACCAGGCCGCGTACCTCGATTTCAGCAAGGGGCTCTACCCGCTCTCGGTCTCCGGGTTCCGCGATTTCCTGCGCCGCTTCCCGGACTCCGCGCTGGCGGACAGCGCCCAGTACTGGATCGGCGAGGCCTACTTCAGCATGGCGCGCGCCACCGCGAGCCAGCCCGACAAGTCGCGCGAGAACCTCGAGCAGGCGGTGCAGGAGTTCCGCAAGGTGATGGTGGCCTACCCGCGCGGCAGCAAGGTGCCGACCGCGCTCTACAAGGAAGCGCTCGCGCTCGTCGAGCTCAAGCAGACCGCGCTCGCCCAGGCGCGCCTGCAGTACCTGGTGGAGCACTTCCCGCAATCGGAAGAGGCGCCGCTCGCGAAGGAGCGGCTGGCGAGCCTGAAGGAGTAGCGGCCCGGCCTGCAAGGGCCACCGCGCCGTCCGGCGCGGCCCGGATCAGGACTGCTCGTCCTGCTCCATCGGGTTGAAGACCCAGATCACGGTGACGTCGTCGTCCGGGTTCGAGTAGACCATCACGCTCCGGCTGGGGTCCGTGGTCGATACGTCCTGGACCTGCACCGGCGCGGCGATCGCCGCATTCGTGGTCTCCGCGCTCGGCCAGAGCACCAGGGCCGCCGCCAGGCCCGAGACCACGAGCCCTCCCAGGGCCACCCGCGGATGCCCCCACACCGGCTTCCAGAACGGGAGCCACCAGGGATCTCGCGCCGGCGCCGGATGCTCGGCCGCGATCCGGACCCGCACCGCCGGCCAGAAGCCCGCCCAGTCGGGATCGGCCACCGGGCTCTCGACGCCCCGGACCAGCGCCTGGAGCCGACGAAGGCGCGCCACCTCGTCCCGGCATCCCGCGCAGCGGGAGGTGTGGGAGGCGGCCATGCGCTCCATCCGAGGCCCGAGGGCGCCATCGACCAGACGCTCCAGCCGCGGGCGGTTCCACAGGCATCCCAGCGTGGCCATGGGTGAAATTATAACCTCGCAGGTTCAGACGCGGCTGGCCCTTGAATATTCCCCGGTGACCCCCTAAGGTCGGAGCGCCATGGAAGACCCCGTCGTCGTGCCGGTGCCCGGGGGCCCCAGCCTGGAAGGGCGGCTGGCCCTCGTGGAGGCCCCGAGGGGCGGCTTCGTCCTCTGCCACCCTCACCCGCTCTACGGCGGGGACATGGACAACCCCGTGGTGATCCGGGCCGCGGAGGTGGTCCAGGCGGCCGGCCACGCCACCCTCCGTTTCAACTTCCGAGGGGTCGGCGCCTCGACCGGGGTCCACGACAAGGGGCTGGGGGAGCAGGACGACGTGCGCGCCGCGGCGACGGTGCTGGCCGGGCGCCTGCCTCCCGGCCGCCCGGTCGGCGTCATCGGCTACTCGTTCGGGGCCTGGACCGCCGCGCGCGCCATGTGGCCGGGAGACGCGCCGCTCGGCCTCATCGCCCCTCCCCTCGGCATGTTCGACTTCCAGGCCCTGGCGCCCCGCGCCGGTCGCACGTTCCTGGTGGCCGGGACCCGCGACACCTACTGCCCGGTCGACGCGCTGGAGCGGCTCGCGGAGGCGACGGGGGCGGAGGCGCGGATCATCGAGGGCGCGGACCACTTCTTCTTCGGCAAGCTCTACCCGCTCGGCGAGGCGATCGGGGCGTGGGTGGCGGGAGCGTCGCCCGGCCGGTGATCAGAGCCGCTCGCGCGGCAGGCGTGGAGGAGTGGCGGTCCCGGCGGAGAGGATGATCCGGATGCCCTCCTCGACGGTGAGGCCGGTGGGCAGCATCTCGTCCTTGGACACCACGATCACGTCGCCCAGGTACAGGTTGTTGGTGGGCACGAACACGGTGACCATGGCCCGCTTGCCCTCGAGGCCCTCGACGAGGACCTCGGAGGTGACGAAGCCGAAGACGTACTCCCCCTTGCGGGGATGCTCGGCGAGCACCACCGACTTGAAGGAGTTGAGCTTCTGGGGCGAGAACGACTCCAGCAGCTGCTTCACGGATGGGTAGATGCTCCGGAAGATCGGCACGTGGTCGAAGAGCATCTCGATGCGGCCGAGCACCCGCCGCCCGACCACGTTGCGGGCGATGGTGCCCATGATGAAGATGATGACGACGGCGGTCAGGAAGCCCAGGCCGGGAATGCGCCGGCCGATCATCTGCGTGTACACCGGGGAGAAGAAATCGTCGATGGCGTTCCAGAACACCCACAGCAGCCAGGCGGTGGCGATCGCGGGAACGGTCGAGAACAGCCCGGTGATGAAGCGAGTCTTGACCCAGTTACGGAAACTACCCGACATGTTGAATCGATGACACCACACGGCTCCGGACAAGTCAAGGAACTGACCGGTCGGGTCGCGCTCGTCACCGGCGGCGCGGTGCGCGTGGGGCTCGAGATCGCGCGCGCGCTCGCCGACGCGGGCGCCGACGTCGCGATCGGCTACCTGCGCTCCGCGGCGGCGGCGCGCGCGGCGGTGCGCGACCTGGAGGCGCGCGGGGTGCGCGCGGTGGCGCTGCGCGCCGACGTGGGCCGCCCCCGCGAGGCCCGCGCCCTCGTGGCCGCCGCGGTGAAGCGGCTCGGGCGCCTCGACCTCCTGGTCAACAACGCGGCGGTCTTCCTCCGGACTCCGGTGGAGACGACCACGCCGGCCCAGTTCGATCGCCTGCTCGCGGTGAACCTGCGCGCCCCGTTCTTCTGCAGCCAGGCCGCCGCGCGCGCCATGGGTCGGCGCGGCGGGCGCATCGTCAACATCGCGGACGTCGGCGCGGTGCGCGCCTGGCCCGGGTACGTGCCCTACGGCATCTCCAAGGCGGGCGTGGTGATGCTCACCCGCGGGCTCGCGGCCGCGCTGGCCCCGCGGATCCAGGTCAACGCGGTCGCGCCCGGGGTGGTCCTGCTCCCGGAGGGCTTCCCGCGCGAGCGCGGGCGCCGCCTCGCCGCGCGGATCCCGATGGGTCGCCACGGCCGCCCCGCCGACGTGGCGCAGGCGGTGCGGTTCTTCGCCACGTGCTCCGACTACGTGACCGGGCAGATCCTCTTCGTGGACGGCGGAATGTCGCTGCGCTAGGCGAGAGGAATGGCGGGGGCTACGTGCGGCCGCGACGGCCCCCGCCCATCGCGGCGAGGAAGTCACCCATCGACGCGAAGCGCATCATCGGGTTCCCGCGCTTCTCGGCGCCGATCGTGGTCTGCGACCCCCCGTAGTTGTGGCCGGGCAGCACCACCGTGTCGTCGGGGAGCGCGCCGAGGCGCCGGGTGAGCGAGGTGTACATCTCCTCCGGGTCGCTGCCGGGCAGGTCGGTGCGGCCGCAGGAGCGGATGAAGAGCGTGTCGCCCGAGATCAGGCAGCCGTCCACCAGAAAGCACTGCGAGCCGGGGGTGTGCCCCGGCGTGTGGATGAAGGTCAGCGGGACCGCGCCCACCTGCAGCGTGTCGCCCGCCTCCACCTTCACGAGATCCGAGCCGAAGCCCTTCAGGAACTCGCGCTCCGCGCGGTGCACGTAGACCTTCGCGGGGTGCTTGGCGAGCAGCTCGGCGACGCCGGGAATGTCGTGACCGAAGAGGTGGCCGCCCACGTGATCCTGGTGGGTGTGGGTCACCAGCACGCCGGTGAGCCGCATGTCGTCGGCGGCCACGAGGTCCGCGATGCCGTCGATCTCCCATGCCGGATCCACCACCACGCACTCGCGGCTCGCCTGGTCGCCGATGAGGTACACGAAGTTCTGCATCGGGCCCAGCTCGACCTGCTTGAGGTAGAGGCCCGTCGGCATCAGTTCCCGGGCACCCACACCGGCTGGTAGTACCCGCTGGTCACCGTCTGCGGCTGATAGCCGCCCGCGACCATGGCCCCGTCCTCCGTCACGTAGCCGGGCACCCAGACGTACGTCGTGTACGCGGTCGGCACCCACTGATATGCCCAGTAGCCCGAGGGCGGGTAGACGACGACCGGCGGGGGCTGGTGATGGCCGGGCGGCGGACCGACCGGCGTCGGGGCCGCGGGGCGGGGTCCGAGCGGGGCCGGCGGGGGCGTCATGGCGAACGGGTTGGGCGTGAAGACGGTCGGCTTCAGCACCTCGCCCGCCCCGGCCGGACCCGGCAGAACGCCCAGCGCTCCGATGACCAGCCCGATGGCGACCGTCAGTGCCCTCATGCCTTCTCCGACGCCGGCCGGGAGCCCCCTATTCTCCCCGTCAGGCCGGGACGTCCGCACGCGCTTTCCTCAGGTCTTCCAGGTCCTTGGACGACACCGCGAAGATCCCCGGCTCGGCCTTGAGCTTGACGTAGGTCACCGCGCCGTCGCTCCGCCCCACCAGCAGGGTACCGAGCTCGCTCCCGTCCCCCTTGAAGACCGTCACCTCGAGCTCGGGCTTGTCCAGGCCGAACTTGGCGTCGTCGCCGCCCTTCGAGGCGATTTCCTTCCACTTGAGCCCCTTGAGCGCCAGCAGCACGTTCGCGACCCGGCCGTCCTTGGTCGCGCCGCGCGCGGGCTCGACCTGCTTCCACTCCGTCTCCCCGGTCTTCTCGACGACCAGCGGCTTGTCGCCGCCGGTCACCCGTGCGCGCTTGACGTCCCCCAGGTCGAACGCGGGGAACACGGTCCGGTCGCGCAGCTCGGCGACGCCCGGCGTCAGCTCCGAGAGCGCCTTGCCCTCCACGAGCACGACCGGCCCCTCGCCCTGCACCGCGGCCAGCGCGGCGGGCTGGCCGCCGCGACGCTCGGGCGAGGACTGCAGCAGCAGCGTCTTGGGCTCCTTCGCGTCGCCCTCCCAGAGCCGCACCGTGACCTCGGCCTTGGAGAGGAAGCGCGGCACATCGGCCGCCCCCTCCGCGAGGAATCCGAGGGCGCGCAGATCTCGGATCTTCCACAGGAGCTGGGTGACCGCGCCGCTGTCGGCGCGCAGGGCCTCCGGCGCGGTGAGCTTCCAGCCGGTGCCCGCCTTCTCGAGGCCGATGCGCTCGCGGCCGTGGGTGATCTCGACCTTGGCGAGCCTGTCGTACGCGTACGTCACCACCGTCTTGTCGCGGAGCGCGGCCACCGTCTTGGGGAAGACCGTCCACACCGCGTCCGCGGTCAGGATGACGCCGGGCTCGCCCTCGCGCTTGACGTAGACGCCCTTCTTCTCCGGCACCGGGCGGCCCACCAGCAGGGTGCGCGCCGCGCGGTCCTTGTCGCGGCCGACCCACACCGTCACCCGCGCGGGCTTGTCGAGGCCGTAGGGCGCGAGCGATTTCGGCGCGTCGTCGACGAACTCGACGGCCTTGGCCCCCTCGAGCTTGTCGAGGAACTCGGAGACCAGGTCGGTGTCGGCGCGCAGCGCGCGCGGCTTGACGATCCGCCACTTGCCCGGCTCGTCGGCGGCGAGGCTGATCTGGTCGCCCTCGACGTCGAGGTCGATGCCGGTGACGTTGCGCCGGTCGAAGGCGATCACGGTGCGGTCGCGAAAGTCGGCGACCGGGCGGCTCGCGTCGCGCGCGATGCTCTCCGAGAGGGTGATGACCGCAGGCTTGCCGCCCTCACGGGCGTAGACCCAGACCCCGGTCGGGTTCTTGCTGCCCACCCGCAGCACGAGCGGCTCGGGGCGCCCCTTGACCTCGAGCTTGACCTCGGTCTCCGGCGGATCGAGGCCGAAGTCCGCCGGCTTCGCCGGATTGGGATCGATCTCCCGGTCCATGCGCGCGGTGGCGAGGCCGGTGACCATGTCGTCCACCACCGCGCGATCGCCGCGGGTCTTGACCGGCTCGAGCATATCCCAGCCGCCGTCGGCCGCGCGCTTGAGGCGCAGGGTCTCGCCCTTGCGGGCGACGGTGACCGTCTCGACGTCCTTGGGCTCGACGGTCCAGATCCGCCCCTTGGCCGACTCCACCTTCTCGCGGCGCGGCGCGAGGGAGTAGGTGTCGTAGTAGAAGAAGCCCCCCAGCCCGGCGGCCAGGATCAGCAGGACGAGGATCGTCCGCCCGCTCGGCATACGCTAGCGCGCGCGGCGCCGCTGGACGATCACCACGATGCCGCAGATCAGCACCGCGCCCGGGAGCGCCAGGAGCGGCAGGGCCAGCACGAGGCTGGACTGCGCGGACGTCAGCACCACCGGGTTCTGCTTGGGATCCTTGGCGCGGATGGAGATCAGGTCTTCTTCCTCCGCGAGCCACGAGACCACGTTCAGGAAGAAGTCCCGGTTCCCCTGGGCCCCCAGGAACTGGTTCGAGGCGAAGTCGGCGGTACCCACCACCACGATGCGGGCCTTCGCCGCCTTCTTCGGCGTGTCGGCCGCGGCGCCCTCGGTCTTGGCGGGCGGCTCCGCGTCCACGGTCGCCACGACCGCCACCGGCAGCGGGCCGGTCTTCTCGCCGGGATCCGGGATGGCCTTGCCGGTCTGGAAGACGTTCTTGTCCGTCTCTCCCCACGACTGGCGACTCGTCTGCGCGAGCGGGGACGCCTGGACACCCTTGGGTAGCGCCTTGGCCGGCTCGACGGAGCGGGTCAGCGGGAACAGGGTCATGACCCCGCCCATGTCCTTGGTGATCGGATGCGGATCGTACTGGCCCACCACCGGGACGAGCGGGCCCACCCCGAAGACCTGACCGATCGGGTTCAGCTCGATGACCACGTCGTCGTCCACCGTGACCCCGTACTTGCTCAGGTACTTCGTGGTCGCGGTGGCCTGGAACGGGACCGTCATGAAGAAGACCTTGCCCGCCCGCGCCACGTAGGCGTCGATGGCGGCCAGCTCCTGCGGGAAGAGATCGGTCTTCGGGCCCGGCACCACCACGATGCCGGCGTCGTCCGGGATCTTCGGATCGCGCGCGAGGAAGAGCTCCTTGACCTCGTAGTTGGCCTTCTCCATCTGCTCCTTGGCCTGGCTGAAGCCGCCCCGGTCGGTGGCGCCGATCTCCCGCTCGCCGTGCCCCTTGACCATGTAGACCACCCGCTTGCCCGCCCGGGTGACCTTGACGATCCCGTTGGTCAGCTTCTCCTCGTCGGCGTCGAGCACCTTCTCGGTCCGGACCTGGCCGGCGGGGCCGCCTTCCAGCACCACGGTGCCGTAGCTCTCGACCCCGTACTGGCGCGCGAGGGCGGGCGCCTTGTCGGTGTCCTCGAGGCGCCACTCGAACTTGCCGCCCGAGTACGTCTTGTACTGGGCGAGCAGGTCCTCCGCGGTCTTCTTGCCGGGCGTGTCGGAGCGGTAGAAGGCGATGGCGCTCACCGGCGACTTGAGCGTGCGCAGCACCTGGATGGTCTGGGGCGACACGCTGTTGCGCTTGTTCTCGGTGAGGTCCCAGCGGGCGCTGTGCCGGACCGAGATCGCGTTGGCCGCGACCACGATCCCGAGCGCGAGCAGGGCCATGACCGCGGCCCCGGTCCCGTAGCGCGCGGTGCGGGTGCCCATCGCGGCGCGGGCCTCGCGCGCGTTCAGGACGAGCGAGAGCAGCAGCAGGAGCACGCCCAGCCCGAGGAAGACCCACTGCACGGGGAGCGGGTACAGGTACCGGAGCGCGGCGGCGATCAGGAGACAGATCACCGCCCCGGTGACCGCCTGGCGCTTGAGCAGGCTCGTCACGCTATCCCCTCCACCGCTTCGACTCGAGCGACCGGAGCGTGAGGAACAGCGCGAGCGCCACGCCGGTCAGGTAGTAGACGAGGTCCTTGGTGTCGATCAGCCCGCGCGTGAAGCCGTCGAGGTGATCGCCGATCGAGAGGTACTGGAGCACCCCGCGCAGGTTGCCCCCCGCGAACTCGGCCCCCCATCCGACGATCCAGAACGCGAGCAGGATCCCGAAGGTGCCGAAGCCGGCCACGATCTGGTTCTCGGTCAGGGACGACACGAGCACGCCCACCGCCAGGAACACCGCGCCGGTCAGCACGAGGCCCAGGTAGCCGCTCAGGATCGGCCCCCACTCCACGCGGGTGAAGTAGGCGACAAGCCCCGGGTAGAGCAGGGTCAGCGCGAGCAGCAGCACGTACAGGACCAGGGCGGCCAGGTACTTGCCGGCCAGCACCTCGCCGTCGCGCACCGGGTAGGTCAGCAGCAGCTCGAAGGTTCCCGACTTCCGCTCCTCCGCGAAGAGGCGCATCGTGATCATCGGGATGAAGAACAGCAGCACCACGCTCATGTTGGTGAAGAGCGGGCGCATCACGTTCTCGATCACGTTGAGGTTCTGGCCGAACTGTGGCTGCATGAAGGAGCGCATCGACGCGTCGCTGTAGAAGAGGAAGATCTGGCTGAAGAACCAGCCCGAGATCAGCAGGAAGAAGGTGAAGACCACGTAGGCCACCGGGGAGCCGAAGTACAGTCGCATCTCCTTCTTGAAGATGGGCAGCCAGCCCATCAGCGCGCCTCCTCGGTGGCGATCACCTCCACCGAGTCCTGCTCACCCGCGACGACCCGGATGAATACCTCCTCCAGACTCATGCCGACCTGGTGCAGCTCCTGGAGCTCCCAGCCCCGACCGGTGACCAGGCGGACGAGCTCGCCCCGCACGTCCCGACCGTGCTCCGATTCGATCACGAAGCCGGCCGAGCCGTCGCGCGAGACCAGTGGCTCCACCGCCACCACTCCGGGCACCGCCCGCAGCGCCGCCGCCACGTCGCCGGAAGCCTTCGCGACCCGCACCTCGACGCGGGCGGTCGGGAAGACCTGCTGGACCAGTTCCGACTCGGTGCCCTGGGCGACGATGCGCCCGTGGTTGATGATGATGACGCCGTCGCACACCATCGACACCTCGGGCAGGATGTGCGTCGAGAGGATCACGGTGTGCTGGCCGGCCAGCGACCGGATCAGCGCGCGGATCTCCGCGATCTGCCGGGGGTCGAGTCCGATGGTGGGCTCGTCGAGGATCAGCACCTCCGGATCGCCCAGGAGGGCCTGGGCCAGCCCCACCCGCTGCCGGTAGCCCTTGGAGAGCTTGCCGATCAGCCGGTTCTGCATGTCCGTGACGAAGCAGCGCTCCATCACGTCGGCCACGCGGCCCCGGCGGTCGCCGCGCCCCACTCCCTTGATCTCGGCCACGAAGTCGAGATACGAGGCGACCGAGAGATCGGGATAGAGCGGGGCGTTCTCCGGGAGGTAACCGATGCGCCGGCGGACCTCGAGCGACTGCGAGAACACGTCGTAGCCGGCCACCCGGGCGGTGCCGCCGGTCGCGGGCATGAAGCACGACAGGATCTTCATGGTCGTGGACTTGCCCGCCCCGTTGGGCCCGAGAAAGCCCACGATGCGGCCCTTGTCCACGCTGAACGACACGTCGTGGATGGCCGTGACCGGCCCGTAGCGCTTCGTCAGATTGTCGACCTGGATCATGGTTGTGGCTCGGTTTCCCCCCGCGCCGCCCGGAAGTATATCACGCGCTCAGAACAGGCCCGTGATGGCGCCGTCGGACGTGACGTCGACCCGCTCCGCGTTGGGCCGGCGCGGCAGGCCCGGCATCGTGGTGATGTCGCCGGTGATCGCCACCAGGAACCCGGCCCCTGCGGAGATGCGCACCTCGTTGACCGTGATCGTGAACCCGCGCGGCCGGCCGAGCAGCGTCGGGTCGTCGGAGAGAGAGCGCTGGGTCTTCGCCACGCAGATCGGCAGCCGACCGTAGCCGAGGCTCTCCGCCTGGGCGATCTGACGCTCCACCCGCTTGGGGTATTCGACCCCGTCCGCGCCGTAGATGCGCCGCGCGATGGTGTCGAGCTTCACCGTGATCGGGTCGTCGAGCGCGTAGAGCGGCTGGAAGCCCGAGCGCTCGGTGGCGAGGAGCTTCTGGAGGCCGCGCGCCAGGGCCTCTCCTCCCTCTCCGCCCCGGCCGAAGACGTCGGCCACGTGGACGTCGACGCCCAGCCGCCCGCACCGCTCGCGCACCGCCGCGTACTCCCGCTCGGTGTCCGAGGGGTATCGGTTGAGCCCGATGAGCACCGGCACCTTGAACTGCCGCACCGCCTCCACGTGGGCCTCGAGGTTGTCGAGGCCGGCGGTGAGCGCGGCCACGTTCTCGCGATCCAGCTCCGGCACCGGCACGCCGCCGTGGTACTTCAGCGCCCGCGCGGTGGCCACGATCATGGCCGCGTCGGGCTTGAGGCCGGCCAGGCGGCACTTGATGTCGAAGAACTTCTCCGCCCCCAGGTCGGTGGCGAAGCCGGCCTCGGTGAGGCAGACGTCGCCCAGCTTGAGCGCCAGCCGGGTGGCCAGCACCGAGTTGCAGCCGTGCGCGATGTTGGCGAACGGCCCGCCGTGCACGAGCGCGGGCGTTCCCTCCATGGTCTGCACCAGGTTCGGGTGGATCGCGTCGCGCAGCAGCGCGGCCATGGCCCCGGTGACGCCGAGCGCGTCCGCGGTCACCGGCTTGCCGTCGCCGGTGAGCGCCACCAGCATGCGCCCGAGCCGCTGCTTGAGATCCACGAGATCCTCGGCGAGGCAGAGCGCGGCCATGATCTCGGACGCCGAGGTGATCAGGAAGCCACCCTCGCGCGGGACGCCGTCCATCCGCCCCCCGAGCCCGACCACCACGTTGCGCAGGGCCCGATCGTTGACGTCCAGGATCCGCTTCCAGGCCACCTGGCGGACGTCGATGCCGAGCGGGTTGCCGTGGTGCACGTGGTTGTCGAGCGCGGCGGCCAGCAGGTTGTGGGCCGACGTGATCGCGTGGAAGTCGCCCGTGAAGTGCAGGTTGATCTCGTCCATCGGGACCACCTGCGAGCGGCCTCCGCCGGTGCCGCCACCCTTCATGCCGAGGGTCGGGCCGATCGAGGGCTCGCGCAGCGCGATGACCGGCCGCCCGCCCACCCGCCAGAGGGCCTGGCCGAGCCCGATGGTCATGGTGGTCTTGCCGTCGCCGGCCGGCGTGGGGGTGATCGAGGAGACCACCACCAGCTTGCCGTCGGGCCGCTCGCGGCGGGCGGTGAGGGCGGAGACGCGGATCTTGGCCTTGTCGTGGCCGTACGGGATCCACTCGTCGTCGCCCAGGCCCAGGTCGCGCGCGACCTGCGCGATCGGACGGGGCTTCCGGTCAGCGCCGGATCGTGACGGGGTCGAGGTCGGCATCGGGCATGATCTCCTTCAGCCAGTCGGGAATGGGAATCATCTGGGACGTCGCCGGGTTCCAGCAGGCGTGCAGCGTGTGCCCGGTCGCGACCAGGTCGGCGGCCTCGTTGCGGATCTCGTAGGCGAAGCGGAAGCTCGCGCGCTTGCGCTCGCTGACCCGCGACGTGATCTCGAGCAGCTCGTCGAGGCGGGCCGGCTTGACGTACCTCACGAAGGCCTCCACCACCGGCAGGTGCACGCGCTCGTTCACGCGCGACATCGGCCAGCCGTACTCGCGCAGGTACTCCACGCGGCCCACCTCGAAGTAGGTGAGATAGTTGCCGTAATAGACGACCGACATCGTATCGGTGTCCTTGTATCGCACGCGCACCCGGGTGACGGAGGGCATCTCAGGCCTGACGGGCCCTTATAGGCGACGCTCCCGGCCCCGTCAAGGGCTCCCGTGCCTTCCGGACGACTTTGTGCCGATCGAGGGTCGTCCGGGCGCCCTGGGCCTTCGCGGTCTTGAGGTTGATGAGCAGCTCGAACTTGGACGGCTGCTCGGGTCGGTACTCCTGGACCTACGTACGCGCGCGGGTGATCGATGGCATCGAGACGCGGAATCGGGCGCGAGCCCGGCGGTCATGGTACCACTAAGCCAGGAGGGACACCCATGCTGCTCGAGCATCAGGGCCGCCGCCCCCGCATCCACCCGACCGCCTACCTCGCTCCCACCGCCACCGTCTGCGGCGACGTCACCGTCGGCGCGGAGAGCCGCGTGCTCTTCGGCGCGGTCCTGGTCGCCGAGGGTGGGCCGGTCACGGTGGGCCGTCACTGCATCGTCATGGAGCAGGCGGTGGTACGCGGCACCGCCCGGCATCCCGCGAGCCTCGGCGACCACGTGCTGGTCGGCCCCCACGCGCACCTCACCGGCTGCGTCGTCGAGGAGTGCGTGTTCGTGGCCACCGGCGCCTCGGTGTTCAACGGAGCCCGGCTCGGCGCGCGCGCCGAGGTGCGGATCAACGGGGTGGTGCACGTCAACACCGTGCTCCCGGCGGACGCCACCGTGCCGATCGGCTGGGTCGCGGTCGGCGATCCGGCGCAGATCCTCCCGCCCGGCGAGCACGAGCGGATCTGGGCGATACAGGAGGCGCTCGACTTCCCCCGCACCGTCTTCGGGCTCGAGCGCCCCGGGGAGGGCCAGACCCTGATGCCCGATCTCACCCGCCGCTACGCCCGTGCCCTGGCCGCCCACCGCGAGGACCACGTCCTCGGCCAGCACCCCTCCCACGACTTCTAGCCGCTACCGCTTGAAGACCTCCTTCAGGAGATCGGTGGCGCGGGCGGACGGGTTCGTGCGGATCTGCTTCTCCTGGTCGCCCAGGACGTGGAAGAGACCCGCCAGCCCCTTGTCGACCACGTAGCCGTCCAGGTCGAGGGTCTGCGACCGCGCGAACGGGATGGCCTCGAAGCGGGAGACCAGGTCCTTGTACTGCCGGGTGACGCCGACCTCGTTCATCGACTTCGAGACCGCGGGCCGGAACGCGGAGGTGAGCTGCGGCGTGGTCTTCGAGCGGAAGAACTCGGTGGCCGCGGTGTCGCTGCCGTTCAGGATCTTGCGCGCGTCGTCGAAGCTCATCTTCCCGATCGCGTCGACGAAGATCTGCTTGGCCTGCGGCGCCGCGCCCTCGGCGGCCCGGTTCATGCTCAGCACGAACTCGTCGATCTTCGGGCCGTAGCCGACGGTGCGCAGGCCGGTCTCGAGGGTCTTGAGCTTCTCGGGCATCAGGATCTTGATCGCCTGATTGCCGAAGTAGCCGTCGGTCTTGCCGGTAAGGCTCACCGCCTTGCCGGTGGCCACCTGGAGGGCCTCCTTGAGCCCATCGGCGATCTTGGCGTCGGACAGGCCGCTGCCCGCGCCCGACCCCGACAGCCCCTTGAGCAGCTTGTCGAACTGCGCCGTCGCGGGCGTCGCCGCCGCGAGCAGCGCGACGAGCGCCAGCGCGGCCGCGCACCCCGATCTCACGAGCGAATGCATGCGATCTCCTGACCGGGCTAGAGGTACTGCCCGTAGCGGATCTTCTCGACGACGGCGCGGATCCGGCGGTAGACGTCGACCTGGCGCAGCAGGTCCTGGGTGGTGACGAGCCCCGCCTCCTGCCCCTGCCCCGCCGCGTGCACCTTCTCCTCGAGCGCGCGGCGGAGGATGTCGCGGATCTCGCCGCCGCTCATGCCGCCCATCGGGGGCAGCAGCAGGCGGAAGTCGAGCTCGGCCACCAGCGGCCGGCCCGCGTTGTGCTCGGCCCGCGCGCGGGCCAGGGCGATGATCTGCTCCTGCGCCGCCGCGTCCGGCAGCGGCACCTCGACCAGGTGGTCGAGCCGACCCGGCGCCACCAGGGAGGGATCGACCGCGTCGGTGCGGCTGGTGGACGCGATGACCACCAGGCGGGAGAAGCCGTCGATGGTGTCGAGCTTCTCGCACAGCGCGGCCACGATGCGGGCGCCCGCCTCGCGGGCCTGGGCCGGGGGGAGCAGGTGCTCGAGCGCGAGCGCGTCGGCCTGATCGAGCAGGACCACCGCCTTGCCCTGCTCCCGGGCGAGCCCCAGCACCTCCTGCAGCAGCTCGCCGGTGTTGGGCCCGAACTTCGAGGTGAGGGTGCCGAGCTTGAGGTGATAGAGGACCGCGTCCGCCTCCCGCGCCAGCGCCCGCGCGAGCAAGGTCTTGCCGGTACCGGGCGGGCCGTAGATCAGCATGCCCTTGGGCGGCGTGATCCCCCACTTGCGGTAGAGCTCGGGGTCGGTGAGCGCGGTCACGAAGCTCCGCACGAGGCTCTTGGCCTCCACCAGGCCCGCGATGTCGGCGAACGACGTCTCGACCTTGACCGCGACGTCGACGCGCCCGGTCAGATCGGCGAGCTTCTCCCCGAGCTTGCCGAAGATCTCGCCCAGGCGGCGCTGGATGGCCCACTGCTGGCCCTCGACGTCGGGCGTCACCGTCGGCGGCGCGCCGTCGCGCGGATTGTCGGGCGCCACGCGGCTAGATCCGCTCGCCGGGGCCCGCCGGGCTCCCGGGCAGGCGATCGGCCTTCTCGAAGACGCGATCCTCCGCGAACACCGGCGCCTTCGCGCGGATGGCCAGCGCGATCGCGTCCGAGGGGCGCGAGTCGAGCTCCATCGGCGCGCCGTCCACCGTCAGGTGGAGCGTCGCGTAGTAGGTGCTGTTGCGGAGATCGGTGATCACCACCCGGTCGACCCCGACCTTGAGGCGGCCGAGCAGGGTCAGGAACAGGTCGTGGGTCAGCGGGCGCGGCGGCGTGACGTGCTCGAGCGGCACCGCGATCGCGGTGGCCTCCGCGGCCCCGATCAGCATGAGCACGCGGCGCTTGTCGCGCTTGCCCTCGATCATCACCCCGTGCTGGCCGCTCGGGTCGCTGAAGACTCCGACCACCGAGACCTCCTGCGGGCCGACCGCGGGCGGCGCGGTGGTCCCGCCCGGATTGCGCGCACCCGACAGCACCACGCCCAGCCCGAGCACCAGCACGAGACCGCGGAGTCGGCGGAGCTTCACCATGGTCGACCGGACCTCCTGGGGAGCGTCGTGCGAGCAGTATCGGCCCGCATCGCCGCGCAAGTCAACCGCGCGCCGCCGGCGCGACCGCCGGCACCGGCGCGGCATAGCCCACCCGGAGCCGGGTGCTCAGGAGCGAGCCCACCGCGAGCAGCACGGTCAGCGCGCACCACATCACCGCGTAGCCCAGGCCGTGCGCCACGTAGCCGAAGACCACCGCCCCGGTGGTGTTGCCGAGCAGGATGACCGAGCTGAAGATTCCCACCGCGCTGCCGCGCCGCCGCTCGGCGGTCACGTCCATGAGCAGCGCCGACATCGCGGGGTAGAGCCAGCCGTGGGCGCCGCCGGCCAGGAAGCCGGCCAGGAACAGGAAGGGCAGCACCGGCAGCCGGAGCGCCGGCCAGAAGAGCAGGGCCACGATCGCGATGATGCAGGTCGCGGCCGCCTGCACGAACATGCACGGGATGATCACCGCGCGCCGCCCGCGCACGTCGATCAGGCTGCCGCCCATCAGCCGCACCAGCATCGCGGCCACCGCGTAGGCGGTGTAGAAGAGGCCGACGCTCGTGACCCCGAGGACCTCCCCGAAGGTGGGGAGGAAGGTGAAGATGGTGCCGGTGCCGAGCCCGAAGAAGAATCCGAGCAGCATGTGCATGTGCCGGAGCTCGAGCAGCCCTTCCCGGATCACGTGCAGCCCCGGCCGCGCGCCCAGCGCCGACGGGCGCACGTCGCGCACGTTCCAGCACACCGCGAGCGCGCCGGCCGCGATGAGGGTGGCCGCCGCGAAGAACCAGCGGAAGCCGAGCCGGCGGATCATGAGCTCGCCGAAGAGCGGGGCGAGCGAGGTGGAGACGAGGCCCGACAGCCCGAAGATGCCGAGGGCCCAGCCCCGGCGCTCGACCGGGACCATCTCCACCACGTGGATGTAGTTGGCCACGAAGAACGCGGAGAAGGCCACGCCCTGCAGCACGCGGAGCGCGCCCAGCAGCGGCAGCGGGCTCGAGACCACGAAGAGCGCGCAGGAGACCACGAGCAGCCCGACCCCGAGGCGCATGAAGAAGCGGCGCCCGAGGTAGTCGATGAGGGCGCCCACCACCGGCTGGCACACGATGCCGGCCGCGCTGTAGAACCCCTGCACGAGCCCGATGTCCGCCTCGTCGCCGCCCAGCTG
>DATJIR010000330.1:0-2033 GCA_035493135.1 Verrucomicrobiia bacterium | reverse complement strand
ATCGCGGCGCAGTTCACCGCCACGAAGGGCCCGCCGGAGCGTGCGGAGAGCTCGTGCAGGGTGCGGGCGACCAGCTCCTTGCCGGTGCCGGTCTCGCCGTGGATCAGGACCGGCGCGGGAGTGGCCGCGGCCTGCTCGATGAGCCGGTGGACCTCCTGCATGGGCGCGCTGCGGCCGATGAGCCGGCCCATGCCCCACACGTCCTTGACCCGCCGCCGCAGGATCGTGATCTCGTCGAGGTTCCGGCCGCGCTCGAGCCCCTTCTCGATGAGCAGGCGCAGGCGGTCGAGGTCCACCGGCTTGGTGAGGTAGTCGTAGGCGCCCTGGCGCATCGCGCTCACCGCGGTGTCGACGGTGGCCCGGCCGGTCAGGATGATCACCGGAATCCGGGGCATCTCCTGCTGCAGCGCGGTCAGCAGGCTGAGCCCGTCCATGTCCGGCATCATGAGATCGGTGACGACCAGGGACGGGCGCACCGCTGCCGCTTTCTGCAGCGCCTCCCGTCCCTCGGTGGCGACGTCGGGGGCATACCCCCACGTGCCGAGGATCGTCTGGAGCGCGACCCGCGAATCCTCCTCGTCGTCGACGATCAAGATGTTCGGTTTGCCGGCCATGGGTATGACTGTCGAGCAATCACCATGCCCAGCGCGCGGCCGCGGCGGAAGGTCGCGAGATCACGTGCGATCCGAGCGAGCGGCCCACGCCGCGCGCGGCCGGCGACCTCCGATGCCGCCATATCGGCGCGGTAAGAACGACCGGCCGCCGAGCCCGGCGCGTCCGGGCGAGAAGTTCCTACACGGTAACTTGCGCCCGGTACGCGGATGGCCCGCCGCGTCGAGCCGCCAAATCGAAGCGCAGCACGACGATCGGGGTGGCAGCCCGCTTGCTTTACCCGAGTGGCTCACGCACAGACTGACGGCAGAAAGGAGCGCACGATGACGGAGCGGCAAGAGCTCGAAGCGTCGCTGCTGGCGGAGATCAGTCGACGTAGCAAGGAGATTTCGGAGACGCAGCACGACCTCGCCCGGCAGCAGCGCGTCCTCTCGAGGGCCGCGACGCTCCTGCGACTGGGCAAGGGGGCCCCGACCGTGCTGGCCGAGATACGGGAAGAATGCCCGGACCTGCTGCAGGAATACTGCGATCTTCACCTCACGCTGACGCCGCCCCCGCCGCTCCGTCCGGTGCGTCGCGCCGCGGCGTCGGCCTGATCGCCGCGCGCCGTCGGCCCCTCAGGCCGACGGCGCGAGCGACCGGGCCCACTCCGGGCGGATCCGCATCCGGGTGAGGGCCTCCATCACCCGGTGCGGGCTGCCCAGATCCGACCACACGATGCGCGGCAGCCGGGAGACGGCCAGCATCTCCGGGCAGGCCTCGAGCACCCCGCGCGAGAAGTTGGCCTTGGGCATGATCTCGTAGGCTTGACGGACCGCGTCGGGCTCCTCGGGGGTGCCCGCGAAGGGCTCGATGCGCGCGAGCCGATCGCTCAGCTCGGGAAGCGCCTGACAGCCGGCCTGGACCAGCGTGGCCACCTTGCCGATCATCACCGACGTGTTCCATAGATGCCCGGCGATCATGCAAGCCCGCGCCCGCGCGACCGCGGGCTTCTCCCAGAATTGCCGCACCGCGCGAATCGGGCCGGTGGACATGTCGCCCAGGCGCTCGTCGGGCTCGATCCAGCCGTACTCGACCTCGGGCGACGTCGGCTGGGCCCCCAGCAGCACGAGCCGCTCCGGATTCTTCTCCACCCACCCGGCCACCTCGGCCACGTGGGCCATGAAGGTGGCCTCGCCCAGGAGGAAGTGATCGGACGGGAAGATCGCGACGATGGCCTCCGGATTGCGCCACGCGATCCAGTGCGCCGGGTAGAGCACCCCGGCCGCGGTGCCCCGATCGAAGGGCTGCGCCAGGACGGTCGGCCGGGGCGACGCGGCCGAGAACTCCTCGGCGATGAAACCCGCGTGCTGCCGCACCGTGGAGACCAGGGTGCGCGTCTCCGGGATGGCGAGCCCGATGCGATCCAGGGTCTGGCCGAG
>DATJIR010000329.1:0-20475 GCA_035493135.1 Verrucomicrobiia bacterium | reverse complement strand
GTGCGCGGCGCCACCGAGGGCACGCTCGCGATCATGGTGGGCGGCGACCCCACGCTGCTCGAGCGCGCGCGCCCGGTGCTCGCCCGCATGGGCAAGAACATCTTCCACGCCGGCCCGGTGGGTGCCGGTCACGCGATCAAGCTCGTCAACAACATGTGCTCGGGCGGCATCCTCGCGCTGACCATCGAGGCGGTGGCGGTGGCCGCGCGATCCGGGGTGGATCCGGCGAGGGCGGTCGAGATCATCCAGGCCTCGAGCGGCCGCTCCAACGCGAGCGACTACAAGTTCCCGCGCTTCATCCTGACCGGCGGCTTCGATGCGGGCTTCGCGATCCGCCTCATGATGAAGGATCTCGATGGCTACCGCCGCCTCGCCCAGGAGGCGGGGGTACCGTCGCCCGTGGCTCGCGCCGCCGCCGAGATCTACCGGCTGGCCATGGCCCGCGGCATGGGCGAGCAGGACCACACCGCGATCGCCCGGCTCATCGAGGAATGGGCCGGCGTCTCGCTCCGCTCCGAAGGAGAGAAGGCATGACGCGCATCGGCTTCATCGGCGTGGGCACCATGGGGCTGCCCATGGCCAGGAACCTGGTCAAGAAGGGCTTCGAGGTCACCGCGTTCGACAGCAACCCGGAGGCGGTGAAGGCGGCGGCCGCGGCGGGCATGACCGCGGCGGCGAGCGCGGCGGAGGCGGTGGCCACCGCGGACATCGTGGTGACCATGCTGCCCTCGTCGCCCCACGTGGAAGCGGTCTACACCGGCGACGGCGGGGTGCTGGCCGCCGCGCGCAAGGGCACGCTGTGCGTGGACATGTCCACCATCGACCCGGCGGTCTCGCAGCGGGTCGCCAAGGCCGCCCAGGAGCGCGGGGTGCGGTTCATCGACGCGCCGGTCTCGGGCGGCACGCCCCGGGCCATCGACGGCACGCTCGCGATCATGGTGGGCGGCGCCGCCGCCGACATCGAGGAGGCCCGGCCCGCGCTCGCCGCGATGGGCGCCAACGTGATCCACGTGGGCGCGGTGGGCAGCGGCGAGGTCGTGAAGCTCTGCAACAACCTGATCGCGGGGGTGTGCGGGGTGGCGGTGAGCGAGGCCTTCCGCATCGCGGAGGGCTTCGGCATGGACCCGAAGGTGGTCACCGACGTGATCTCCAAGTCCTCCGGCAACACGTTCCTGATGGGCTTCATGCACCCGGTGCCGGGGCTCATGCCCAACGCGGCCTCGAGCAACGACTACAAGCCCGGCTTCATGACCGACCTCATGTGCAAGGACTTGGGGCTGGCCGTCGACGCCGCCCGCAACCTCCGGGTGCCACTCTTCGTGACGCCGGCGGCCCAGCAGGTCTACCGGCTCGCCTCCTCCCACGGTCTCGGCCGTCGCGACTTCACGAGCGTCTACTCGTTCTTGAAGCCGTCCTCGGGCCAGGCGCCCGTCTAGCCGGGGGGCGGAGGTTCATGAGTCGCCGGCTGAAGCGCTGGCTGATCGTCGTGGGCGTGCTGTTCGTGCTGGGCGTCGCCTTCGTCTGGAGCCTGCCCGAGATCGTGAAGTGGCAGGCCCTCAAGCAGATTCCCGCCATCACCGGGCGGGCGGCCAGCATCGAGGACATCGACATCAACCTCTTCACCGGCCGGGTGGCCATCAAGAAGTTCCGGCTCGCCGAGGCGGACCCGGCTCAGGCCTTCGTGGAGTTCGAGCGCTTCGACGTGCGGGTGGTGCCGTGGTCGGTCGTCTTCGGCAACGTGCGGATCGCCGAGCTGCGGCTCACCGCGCCCACCGTGAACCTCGTCCGCCTGAGCACGACCGAGTTCAACTTCTCGGACATCCTGAGGCGGCTCGCCGCCGCCAAGGAGGGAGCGCCGCCCCCCAAGCCCGTCGATCCCAACGCCAAGTCGCGCTGGACGATCGCGGTGAACCACTTCGCGCTGATCCGGGCCAACATCACCGCGGTCGATCGCGCGGTGAGCCCCACCAGCGAGTGGAAGGTGCGCGACCTGAGCATCGAGGCCGGCAATCTCACCACCCGGCCCTCGGGCCCGGTGGGGACCCTCGCGGTGCGCGCGGCCCTGAACGACTCTCCGGTCGAGTTCTCGGCCGAGGACATCGACCTGACCCCGACCTCGTTCGCCGGGAAGTTCTCGATCCAGAACTTCAACCTGGTCCAGATCCGTCCGTACCTGCCGCCGCTGCCGGCCACGCTCGACTCGGGCGTCGCGGGGGTGAACATGGCGGTGAAGCTCGAGCTGGGATCGGGGCCGGGCGGCCTCGCGGTCGGGCTGGTCACCGGCGACGTCGCGATCACCTCGCTCGCGCTCAGCCAGCCGGGCAAGACCACCCGGTTCCTCGCCGTGCCGCGCGTCGGGGTCGGGCTCAAGGAAGTGAACCTGGTCTCGCGCGTAGTCACGTTGTCGAACGTCGACGTCGAGGGGCTCGACCTCAGGGCGGTGCGCGACAAGCAAGAGCAGATCGATCTCTTGGAGCTCGCCAAGAAGCCGGCGGGCTCTGATGCGCTCGGCTCGCCTGCGGCTGCGCCTCGCAAGGCAGCTGCGGCGGCTCCTGCCGCTCCGACGCCATCCGCGCCGACCGGAGCCCAGCCCACCGCGGACGCGGGATACAAGATCACGGTGGAGAAGGTCAGCGTGAAGGGCTCGGCCACGTTCACCGACGAGTCGGTCTCCTCGCCGCCGACCGTGCTCAAGATCGGCGGCCTCACCCTGCAGGTGAGCGACGTGACCTGGCCCGCGGCGCGCCCGATGCAGCTCGACCTCGCGATGGTGCTCCCGGGCGGCGGCAAGTTCGGCGCGAAGGGGCCGGTCGGGATCGATCCGATTGACGTCACCCTGGCCCTGACGACCCGCGACGCGCCGATCGAGCCGTATCACGCCTACTTCCCGTTCCCGGCCAGCTTCTCGGGGCGGTTCAGCGCGGAGACCCAGAACCGGGTGCGGATCGTCAACGGCAAGCTCACCGCGCTGTCCCGGGGCAAGAGCTGGGCCACCGACCTCGCGGTGAAGGAGCCGGACGGCAAGGACGCGCCACTGCGGCTGCAGCGCCTCGAGGTCAACGGCATCGACTTCGCGTGGCCCACCCACGCCCGCGTGGCCCGGATCCTCCTCAAGCAGCCGGTGGGCGAGGTCGACCGCGCCGCGGACGGGACCATGAACGTGCAGCGGCTCTTCACGCCCGTGCCCAAGCCGGGCGCGCCCGCGAGCGCGGCTCCGCCCCCGAAGGCGCCCGAGAAGCCCGCCCCGGCGGGGACCGGCGCGAAGTCGCCCGGGCCGCTCGAGACGATGGAGCTCTACTTCAAGGAGATCGTGATCGAGGACGGCTACACCCGCTTCCTCGACCACACCACCCAGCCGGCCTTCTCGGAGGACATCTCCAAGATCAGCCTGGTGGTGAAGGACCTCTCCAACAAGGCGAGCCAGCACGCGAGCATCTCGATGCAGGCGGTGGTGGGCGGCGACTCCGCGCTGGACATCCGGGGGGAGATGGCGGCGATCGGGGCCCCGACCTACGTGGACATGGTGGGCGAGCTCCGGAAGTTCGCGCTGCCCGCCGCGAACCCCTACGTGGACAGCCTGCTCGCCTGGATCATCCGCCGCGGCGACCTGACCGCGAAGCTCGAGTACAAGATCGAGCAGGACAAGCTCGACGCCAAGAACGACATCCTGGTCGGCAACCTGAAGGTGGCGCCCTCCCGCGCCTCCGACGAGGTCAAGAAGCGCATCGGTCTGCCGCTCGGGCTCATCGTGGCCCTGATCAAGGACGGCGACGGCAACATCCACGTGAACGTGCCGGTGAGCGGCACGCTGACGGACAAGAAGTTCGACTTCAGCGACGCGATCTGGACCGCGGTCCGGAACGTCATCATCAACGTGCTCAAGGCGCCGTTCCGGGCCATCGGCGGGCTCTTCACGAGCGGGGACAAGATCGACGAGCTCAAGGTCGACCCGGTCATCTTCGCTCCGGGGAGCGCGGCCCTGAGCCCGGAGATGGAGCGGCAGACGGTGCGGGTGGGCGACTTCCTGCGCCGCGCGCCCTACGTGGGCTTGACCCTCACCTCGGTAACCTCGCCGGAGGATGAGGAGGCGCTCAAGGCGCGCGCGGTGGCCACGCGACTCGAGAAGTTCCAGAAGGAGCAGGGGATCGCCGACCCGGCCGCCGCCCTTCGCCGGTACTACCAGGTGGCGGTGAAGGACGCCCAGCTGCCGCGGACGGTTGACGACCAGATCCTGCTCCTGCGCAAGCGCGAGCCGGTTCCCACCGCCGCACTCGCCGACCTCCGGAAGCAGCGGCTCGACGTGACGCGTGACCGCCTCGCCAAGGTAGAGGGAATCCCGGAGGCGCGTCTCGCGATCGCGCCGGAGGGCGCGCCGCCCGCCCCCGGCGGCGCGGCCGCGCCCGGCCCGACTCCTGCGCCGGCGACGCCGGGGTCCGCGGCGCCTTCGGCCGGCGCGGCTCCGCCCGCCGCCGCGGCGCCGACGCCCCCCACGCCGCCGGCCTCGGCCGAGGCCTCGACCGCCGCGGGCACGCCGCCCACCGGCGGGCGCGTGGAGTTCGGCATCACCGGAGAGAGCGACTGAGCGCTTTGCTATACTACGCGCACCGTCCGCACATCCCAGGAGGCGCGCCGTGGCCCACTCCGTGATGCTGAGCACGCTGAGCGAATCCGGCCGGAAGGTCATCCACGCCCGGCCGGGGTGGATCCGCAAGGTCAACCGGGAGCTGTCGCGACGCGGAGCCAAGGTGCTCGCGCAGTACGCGGTGCTCGGCCCCTACGACTTCGTGACGATCCTCGAGGCGCCCGACAACGAGACGGTGACGTCGGTCTCGATCGAGATGGGCGCGCGGGGCTCGGTGCAGATGATGACGATGCCCGCGATCCCGCTCGATACCTTCATCAATCGCCTCGAGCGCAGCCGCTCTGCGCCGCGGCGGAAAGGCAAGCGTCGCTGACTCGATGAAAGTGCTCGCGCTCCATCCCGAGAAGTGCACCGGCTGCCTCCGGTGCGAGCTGGCGTGCTCCTACATGCAGACCGGGCTGTTCCAGCCCTCCAAGTCGGTCATCCGGGTGTCGCCGTTCGAGGGCTACACCTCCTACGCGCCCTACACGTGCACCCAGTGCGCGGAGGGCTGGTGCATGACCGCGTGTCCGGTGGGAGCGATCCAGATCATCGCGGCGGGGGCCAAGGACGTGGTCGACGACACGTGCGTGGGCTGCAAGCTCTGTACGATCGCGTGCCCCTACGGGACCATGTTCTACGACGGTGACACCCAGAAGGCCTACAAGTGCAACCTGTGTGGCGGCGCTCCGGCCTGCGCCTCCGCGTGCCCGACCGAGGCGATCACCTTCGAGGAGGCGGAGACCGCCGACTGGATCGGCGACTTCGCGGCCGAGCGCACCGCGCGGGTGCTCGCGACGGAGGCCCGCTGATGCCGCCCCGGCACCTGATCGTCGGCGGCGGCACCGCGGGGATGAACGCGATCCGGACCATTAGAGAAGAAGAGCGGTTGATCGGAGCCGACCCCTCCGAGATCACCCTCGTCTCCGCCGAGCGACCCTACTCCCGGATGGTGCTGCCGTACTACCTCTGGGGCACCATCTCCGAGAGCCACGTGTACACCGCGCCGCCCGCCGCCCTGACCGCCTGGAAGGTGAAGGCGCTGGTGGGCCGGAAGGCCAAGGCCCTCGACGCGGCGGCCCGGACCCTCACCCTGGACGACGACGCCAAGGTCGAGTTCGACGACTGCCTGATCGCGACCGGCTCCCGGGCGGCCAAGGCGCCGATCCCGGGCGCGGACGGCCCCGGGATCCACTGCTTCTGGACCCTCGACGAGGCCAAGTCGGTGATCGCGGGCATGCCCGCCGGCAGCCGGGTGGTCATGGTCGGCGCGGGCTTCATCGCGTTCACCATCCTCAACGCGATCCTGGCCCGCGGGGCCAAGCTCACGATCGTGGAGGTGGCGCCGCGCATCCTGCCCCGCATGGTCGACGACGCGTGCGCCGGGATCGTCCAGGGCTGGCTCGAGGATCACGGGGTGGCGGTGCGCACCGGCGCCACCGTCACCAAGATCGAGCAGGTGGGGGGCAAGCGGAAGCTCTCGTTCAAGAAGGGCGACCCGCTCACCGCCGATCTCGTGATCATGGCCACCGGCATCCGCACCAATCTCGAGTGGCTCCAGGGCTCCGGCATCGAGACCGCGAGCGAGGCCCCCGGGGGGATCCTCGTCGACGATCACCTGCGCTCGAGCGTCAAGAGCGTCTACGCGGCCGGGGACGTGGCGCGCGGACGCAACCTGATCACCGGCGCGGCCGAGGTGCACGCCATCGAGCCCACCGCCCAGGAGCACGGGCGCGTGGTCGGCGCCAACATGGCGGGCCGCGACGTGACGTATCGCGGGAGCCTGCTCATGAACATCGTCGAGGTCGCGCACCTCGACGTGGCCTCGTTCGGCCAGTGGGAGGACCCGGAGGCCGAGGTCTACACCGCACTGCGCGCCGGCCGCTCGGAGTATCGCAAGCTGCTCTTCCACGGCGGGCGCCTCACCGGGGCCGTGATCTGCGGGCCGGCGGGCGCGGTGTGGACCACCAACGACGTGGGGATGCTCAAGGGCCTCGTCTATTCCGGCGTCGACCTCTCGACGTGGAAGTCGCACCTGAAGGCGAACCCGTTCGACGTCAAGCCCGCGTTCATCGCGCTCCACACGACCTCGCGGCTGCTGCCCGAGACGATCCTCGGCCGGCCGTCGCAATCACCCCAGCTGCCCCAAACGGTGGCCCTATGAGCCCGACCGCGACCACGACCCGCGCCGCCGCCAAGCCCGCGGCGACGCCGACCTACGCCTACGCCGGCAAGCTCCTCCGCGTGAACCTCACGACCGGCAAGTGCTGGACCGAGACCTGGACCGAGGCGGACCGGCGCGAGTACCTGGGCGGCATCGGTCTCGGGGCCAAGATCCTCTACGAGGAGGTCGGGCCGAAGGTCCAGTGGGACCATCCCGACAATCGCCTGATCATGGCCACCGGGCCCCTGGCCGGCCTGCCGGTGTGGGGCACGGGCGGGCTCACCGTGATCACGCGCGGCGCGCTCACCGGCGGCGCGACGTCGACGCAGGCCAACGGCTTCTTCGGCGCCGCGCTCAAGTACTCGGGCTACGACGCGATCGTCATGCAGGGGCAGGCCAAGAAGCTCTCGTACCTCTACATCAACGACGACGTGGTCGAGGTGCGCGACGCGGCCCACCTGGCCGGCAAGGACACCTGGGAGACCCAGCAGGCCCTCGAGGCCGAGCACAGCCTCGCGGG
This sequence comes from Verrucomicrobiia bacterium, assembly GCA_035493135.1. Lineage (GTDB taxonomy): Bacteria > Methylomirabilota > Methylomirabilia > Rokubacteriales > CSP1-6 > CAMLFJ01. The sequence goes on along the minus strand of DATJIR010000329.1, from coordinate 13,170 downwards.
CCACCGCCTGTCGGTCTACGCCATCGGGCCGGCGGGGGAGAACCTGGTCCGCTTCGCGGCGATCCACGGCGACTACGGGCACGTGGCGTCGAAGAACGGCTGCGGCGCGGTGATGGGCCGGAAGAAGCTCAAGGCGGTGTGCATCGTGCGCGGCACCAAGGCGCTCGCCGCCCACGATACCCGCGGCCTCATCCAGGCCGCCGACGATATCGCGCACGACCTGAAGACCGACCCGTCGACCTCGACGCTCTACAACTACGGCACGCTGCCCGGGGTGGTGAACCTCTCGAAGCTCGGCGTGCTGCCGATCAAGAACTACACCACCAACCTGACCGGCGACGTGGACATGAAGGCGTGGGAGGCGCCGGCGCTGCGCGGCGACTTCGACCATCGCGGACACCAGTGCAACGCCTGCGGGATGCGCCACTGCCACATCCAAATCATCCCCAAGGGTCGCTACGAGGGCGAGAGGGTGGACGAGCCGGAGTACGAGGGCTGGTCGGGGGCCGGCTGGACCATCGGCCTCACCGACAAGTACTCGGTCTCGTGGCTCAACACGCGCATCGACCGCGCCTGCGTCGACGTCAACGAGTTCGGCTGGGTCTGCGGCTGGGTGATGGAGTGCATGGAGAAGGGCTACCTCACCGAGAAGCAGGTGGGCTTCCGCCTCACCTGGGGCGACGTCGAGGGCGCCTACAAGCTGCTGCAGATGATCAGCCACCGGAAGGGCTTCGGCGACGTCCTGGCCGAGGGCGTCAAGCGCGCCTCCGAGAAGGTCGGCGGCAAGGCGGCGGAGTGCGCGATCTACACCATGAAGGGCGCGTCGCCCCGTGGCCACGACCACCGGGGCCGGTGGGAGGAGATGCTCGACACCTGCACCTCGTCCAACGGGACCATGGAGAGCGCCAACCCCACGTTCCAGACCGAGGTGGGCGCGCCCGGCCGCATCAATCCCTTCGACGGCGAGCAGGTGGCCAAGCTGGTCGGCATGATCCGCGGCCGGCGTCATTTCGAGGATTCGCTCGGGGGCTGCACGTTCACGTTCAGGACGAAGATGGCCAACCTCGCCCGCGCCCTGTCCGCCGCAACCGGTTGGGACTACCGTCTGGAAGATGCGGTCCGCTTCGGCAACCGCACCGCCGCGATCCTGCGCGCCTTCAACCTCCGCTGCGGCATCGGCACCGAGCTGGAGTACCCCTCGGCCCGCTACGGCTCGCAGCCGGTCGACGGCCCCGCCAAGGAGCACGACGTCCGCAAGCAGTGGGACCGCATGCTGGACGTGTGGTACGAGACGGTCAACTACGACCGCAAGACCGGCAAGCCCAAGCGGGACCTCCTGCGCTCCCTCGACCTGGGCTGGCTCGAGAAGGACCTCTACGGGAAGAAGTAGCAGGGGAGACCCGGCAGTTGCCTGGCGAGGCGCAGCCGAAGGCGAGCCGAGCGCATATCGAGGTCACGACGTGGGTGACCAAGCACGTCGGCGGTGACGGCACCGGCAGCAAGCTGTTCGACGAGGACATGCGCCGGGGCGACACGCCGCGCACCCTCCTCCGCCGGTTCACCCAGCGATTCCCCGAGCTCGACTCCGCGCTCTGGAGCCCGGACCACTCCGAGCTCGGCTCCCACATCGAAGTACTGGTGAACGACGAAGTCCTCGGCGTCACGTATGACCTCGATACGCCCCTAACCGGCGGCGAACGAATCACACTTCTTGGTCAGTTCATGGGCGGATAGGCGGGTCCGGAGGGCGGCGGGCCGGGGGCGGCCGGGGGGGCTCTAACCACGATCCGCTGTTCCCGCTTCAGCCGGGTCAGGATTCCCAACCCGGGCGCACATCGACATCATTGCCCGCGCAGGGGACGGGTTACCCGGCCCCCCGGCCGCCCCCGGCCCGCTGCCCTCCGGGCCCGCCGTGAGTTAACTCTGTTGCAGCACCGACTCCAGCAGGATCAGCATCTCGTCGATCTCCTCGCGGGGCACGTTGAGCGCCGGCATGAAGCGGAGCGTGTCGGGGCGCGGGGCGTTGAGCAGGAGCCCGCGGTCCATGGCGCCTCGCGCGACCTTTGCCGCGTCCAGGCCCTTGAGCTCGAGCGCGAGCAGGAGGCCGCGACCGCGCACCTCGCCGTGGCCGAGGCGCGCGGACAGCTCGCGCAGCCGCTGGTGCAGGTAGTCGCCCTTGCTCACGACGTCGGCGAGGAACGCGGGGCGCGAGACAGTCTCGACCACCGCGTTGCCGATGGCGGTCATGAGCGCGGAGCCGTTGAAGGTGCCGCCCTGGTCGCCGTACTCGAAGCAGCACACCGCCTCGGCGGCCACGAGGGCGGCCAGGGGCACCCCGCCGCCCAGGCCCTTGCCGAGGGTGAGGATATCGGGCGCGATGCCCGCGTGCTCGAAGGCGAAGAAGCGCCCGGTGCGGCCGATCCCGGTCTGGATCTCGTCGAGGATCAGGAGCAGCCCGGCCTCCGTGGTGAGCGCGCGGAGGCCGCGCAGGAAGTCGTCGCCGGCCGGGTAGACGCCGGCCTCGCCCTGGATCGGCTCGAGCATGACCGCCACCGTTCGCGGCGTGATCGCGCGCCTCACCGCGTCCAGGTCGCCGAGCGGCACCTTGGTGAAGCCCGAGACCTTGGGCTCGAACAGGGTCTCCCACGCGGGCTTGCCCGAGGCGGCCATGGTCGCAAGGGTGCGGCCGTGGAAGCCGTGGTCCATGGTGATGATCTCGTGCGCGCCGTCGCGGTGGCGCGCGCCCCACTTGCGCGCCAGCTTGATCGCGCCCTCGTTGGCCTCGGCGCCGCTGTTGCAGAAGAAGACCTGCGCGAGCCCGGAGGCGGCGGCCAGACGGGTGGCGAGCTGCGCCATCTCCGCGTTGTGGTAGGCGGGGCTGCAGTTGATCAGCCGCCCGGCCTGGAACGCGATCGTCTCCGCGATGACCGCCGGGGAGTGCCCGAGGCAGTTGACCGCCCAGCCCTGGACGAAGTCGAGATAGGTCCGGCCCTCCTCGTCCCGGAGCCGGGAGCCGTGGCCCTCCACCATCACCACCGGCGGCCGGTCCGTGATCTTCATGACTGCTGCCACGTCGGTGCTCATGTCGTGTGCTCTCCTTTGGCGCCGTGCGCGCCGTTGCCCGTGCCCGCGCGGTAGGGCTGCGGCTGCCGCCGCTCCATCAGGCGATCGGGGTGGCTCGCCTCGCGGAAGCCCACCTGTCGGTACAGCCCGTGGGCGTCCCGGGTGAACAGGGTCCAGAGGCGCAGGTTCTGCAGCTCGGGATGGGTGGTGACCGCGGTCATGATGCACTTTCCGATGCCGCGGCCGCGATGGCTGTCCAGCACGAAGACGTCGGACACGTAGGCGAACGTGGCGCGGTCGCTGATCACGCGGGCGAAGCCCACCTGGCGGCCGCCGTCGAACGCGCCGAAGCAGATCGAGTGCCGGATCGATCGCTCCACCGTCTCGCGGGGGATGCCCTCCGCCCAGTAGGACCCGGTCAGGAAGCCGTGCACCGTCTCGAGGTCGAGGCGGGTCGGATCCGTGCTGACCAGGATGTCGCCGTCGCGGTGCTCGTGGGTCTCGGAGCGCGGCATGGACTCGTCCTTTCAGGCGCGCCGGCCCACCCGGGCCGGGGCCAGGGGAGCGCGGAGGCGTCGCTCGAGGCGAAGCGCGGCCGAGGGGCCGGGGGTGGCCACGAAGACGGTGTCGTCCCCCGCAATGGTGCCCACCACGTCGGGGAGGGCGGCCTCGTCGAGGGCGCGGGCGAGGGGATGCGCGCCCGCGGGCGGGGTGCGGATCACCACCAGCGAGGCGGCGGCGCGCACCGACAGCACGTACTCGCCCACCGCCCGGTCGAGCGTGCCCTGCCGCGCCTCGACGGGCACGAAGGCGGCCGCCGGCGCGGCCACGTACCCGGTCGGGGTCTTGGCGAGACCGAGCGCCTTCAAGTCGCGCGAGAGTGTGGGCTGCGCGACCAGGATGCCGCGACGCCGGAGCCGCCGCTGCAGGTCCTCCTGGGAGCGCACCCCGCCCTCGCCGACCACCGCGAGGATCGCCTGCCGGCGGCGGCCCCCGTCTCCCCCACTGACATATATATTCGTCATGGAGAATATAAATACATCAGGGCGCGCGCGGGGTCAAGCGACTTCGCGGGGGCCGGCGGTTGCGCCCCCGCCCGGCCCTGCGGTAGCGTGGCCCCGACGATGGCGAGGCGCGCGTGGTCGCTGGGGGTGCCGGTGGGCCTGCTCGGGCTGCTCGCGGCCGGCTCCGTCTACGCGACCACGACGCCGCGCTACGCGCTCTACCAGCTCGGCAGCGCGATCCAGCAGCACGACGAGGCCGCCGCCCTCCGGTACTTCGACGTCGAGCGCATCGCCGACCGCGCCACCGAGGTGCTGGTGGCCGACTACCTGGCGCGCCAGCCCGCGCCCGTCACTCCAGCCGAGGCCAACGGCCGGCAGCTGGTGGCGAGCCTGGCCCGTCGACGCCTGCGCCCGCAGGTCGCCGCGCGAGTCCGCGTCGAGATCCGCCGGAGCGTGGAGCGGGCCGGCGTCCAGCAGGCCGCGGTGGCCCTGCCGGTCGGGGTGGTGGCGGTCCTGCAGGCGCTCGACGTCTCGCGGGACGGCCCGGACGCGTGGGTCTCCTACCGCGACCCGGTCCAGGGGCCCATCCGCTTCCGCATGATCCGGCAGCCAGGTGAGCCGTGGAAAATCAGCGAGTTCGATCCCGACTGGGTGCGTCGCCGAGCGCAGGAGGAGTCCATCCGGCCGCGCTGAGGCCTCGAATGCCTTGACTCGTCGCGCGAGCCTGTGATATTCCACTGTCCGGGCCGCTGTCGCTCCTCCCATCCGGTCCCCACGAGGTCATCATGGCGCAAGTCGTTGGATTCATTGGGCTCGGAATCATGGGGCGTCCCATGGCCAAGAACTTGCTCAAGGCCGGCTATCCACTGGTTGTCCACAGCCGGAGCCAGGGGCCGGTCCAGGACCTGGTCGGGGCGGGCGCCAAGGCGGCCTCGACGCCCAGGGACGTGGCCACCCAATCGGACGTCGTGATCACCATGCTGCCCAACTCGCCCGACGTCGAGCTGGTCGCGCTCGGCAAGGACGGGATCATCGAAGGGGCGAAGCGCGGCCAGCTCCTCGCCGACATGTCCACGATCTCGCCGCTCGTCTCCCAGAAGGTGGGCAAGGCGCTCGGGGCCAAGGGCGTGCGCATGCTCGACGCGCCGGTGTCGGGCGGCGAGAAGGGCGCCATCGACGCCGCGCTGTCCATCATGGTGGGCGGGGAGAAAGCCGACTTCGACGCGGCGCTCCCGATCTTCCAGGCGCTCGGCAAGACCATCACGCACCTGGGCCCGCTCGGGGCCGGCGGTTTCACCAAGCTCGCCAACCAGATCATCGTGGCGGTCAACCTCACCGCCCTCGGCGAGGCGCTCACCCTGGCCCGCAAGGCCGGTCTCGATCGCGCGCTCACCCTGAAGGCGCTGGGCGGCGGGCTCGCGGGGTCGAAGTGCCTCGAGCAGAAGACCCCGAACTACGTGGCCGGCACCTACAACCCCGGCTTCAAGATCGACCTCCACTTCAAGGACCTGGGCCTCATCATGGAGTCCTCCCGCGCCCTCGGCGTGCCGCTGCCGTGCACCGCGGTGGTGCAGGAGCTCTTCAACGCCATGCGGGTGAAGGGCAAGGGCGGGCTGGATCACTCCGGCGTGATCACGCTGCTCGAGGAGCTGGCCGGCGTGCCGGAGAAATCATGAGGGCGACGGTCGATCGCCCGGGTCTCGACTCGCAGGGCCGCTCACCGCTCATCAAGATCCGGCGCGTACGCAAGGGCGACCTCTCCAAGGTCCGCGACGTCATCGAGCAGGCCTTCGGCGACTTCTTCGAGCGGCAGGTGGGCACGCGGCCGCGCCAGGTCTTCGGCGGCGCCCAGTACGTCCACCACAGCTGGCTCATGGAGCCGTGGGGCTGCTTCGTGGCCGAGGAGGGCGACGGCAAGATCGTCGGCGCCGCCCTCGCGGTCATGTGGGGCACCGTCGGGGTCATCGGTCCGGTCGCGGTGCTGAGCAACTACCAGAACCAGGACATCGCCCAGCAGCTGCTCACCGCGTGTCAGGAGTTCTTCGACGAGAACAAGGCCACGCTGCAGGGCCTCGCGACCTACCCGTACAGCCCCAAGCACCTGGTCCTCTACCAGAAATTCGGCTACAAGCCGAAGGGGCTCGTGGTGGTCACCAGCAAGGCGCTCGACCGGCCCGACTCGCCGGCGGCGGCGGCCCGGCCCCCGCTCAAGCCGGGGCTGGCGGTGCGCCGCTACTCGACGCTCGAGGAGGCGCGCAAGAAGCAGGTGATGCAGAAGGTCCGGCGCATCACCAACGGCTTCTGGCGCGGGCTCGACCTCGCCAAGGAGATCGAGATCGTCGACGGGCTCACCCTCGGCGACACCCTCCTGCTCGAGAAGGGGCGCGAGGTGATCGGCTTCGCGGTCTGCCACCTGCCGCCCAACAGCGAGGCGCCCCACGGCAGCGCCTACGTGAAGCTCCTGGCCATCGACAGCCGTCACCGCAAGCCCGAGCACTTGCAGGCCCTGCTCCAGGGCGTCGAGGAGATGGCCGCGTCCGGCCAGCTCCAGCGCGTCGTGGTGCCCGCATACACGTACTACTGGACGGCCTACCAGGCGCTGCTGGAGCGCGGCTACCACGTGGACTTCACGATGGTGCGCATGAAGCGGGGCAAGCAGGAGGATTACGAAGACCCCAGCGACCTGGTGCTGGACGACTGGCGCTGATCGGCCGTGACCCGCCCGTCCCGGCCGGCCCTCGCGGCGGCCTTGCTGCTGTCGGCGTGGCTCGTACTGCTCCCGGCGTCGCCCGCCGCGCCTCACGCGATCGTGCTCGAGTCCTCCCCGGCCCACGACGCGGTGCTCGAGCGTGCCCCCGAGCAGATGACCCTGCGGTTCAACAGCAAGATCGAGAAGCGCTTCACCCGGATCACCCTCGCCGCGGGTGATCGTCCGCCCGCGCCGATCGTCGTCCCCGATGGCGACGATGCGTCCGCGCCCGACCGCGTCGTGATCCCGCTCTCGCCCCTCGCCCCGGGGGTCTACGTGCTGCGGTACCGGGTGCTCGCGGTGGACGGCCACATCACCGAGGGCGCGCTCCGCTTCACGGTCGGCCCCGCCCGGTAGGCATGGCGCAGCTGGCGGGGTTTCTCGACGTCCTGCTGCGAGGCTTCGGGACGGTCGGGCTGTCGGCGGCGGTGGGCGGCCTTGGATACGTGCTCCTGGTGCTGCGGCCCGGCCCCGGCCCGGACGGCTTCGTGGCGGCCGCGCGCGACCGGGCCGTCCGGCTGATCGAGGCGGGCGCGCTGGTGGTGGTCGCCACCACCGCGCTCCTGCTGCTGGTCGTCCACCCCTGGGCGCTGGCCGACCAGGCCGGGCGGTGGCCGCTCCGGGAGTTCCTCACCACCGACTTCGGGATGGCCGGGCTCGCGCGCGTGGGGCTGGCCCTGCTCCTGGTGGTCGCGGTCCACGGGGCCGGACGCGGGGCGGCGGGGCCGGGCCGCTGGGGCGTCGCGGTGGCCCTCGGCGTGCTCCTGATGGTGAACGCGGCGTGGCTCGCCCACGCCGCGAGCCGTCTCCACCAGCGCGCGCCGCTCATGGTGGTGACGGTGCTGCACCAGTGGGGCGCGGTCGCGTGGGTGGGCGGCCTCATCCACCTGGTGGCCTTCGCCCTGCTCTGGCGCCGGGCCGGCGGCGCCGCCGTGGAGCCCGCGGGCGTCCGCGTGCTCGCGCGCTTCTCGAGCGTGGCCATCGCCTCCCTCGTGCTCGTGCTGGGGCCGGGGATCGTGCTCACGTGGAGCTACGTGGGCGCTTGGGGCGGGCTCATCGGAACCGGGTACGGGGTGATGGTGCTCACCAAGGTCGCGCTGCTCGCCTGCGCGATGGTCCTGGGCGGCCTCAACTTCTATCTCCTCCGCGGGGGCGGGCGGCTCCTGCGCCGGGGCGGGGGAGGCCGCGGGGCGGCCGCGGTGGCCGCGCGCGTGCCCGCCCTGATCGAGGCCGAGGTGGGGGTCGGCATCACCCTGCTGCTGGCCGCGGCCTCGCTCACCTCCCTGCCGCCCTCGGTGGACGTGGTCACCGACCGGGCCACGCCGGCGGAGGTGGCGGCACGCTTCCGGCCCGCGATGCCCCGGCTGACCTCGCCGCCGGTGGCCGAGCTGCTGGCCGCGGCGGCGCCGATCGACGACACGCTCGCCCGGCGGCAGCCCGAGGAGTACGCGTGGTCCGAGTACAATCACCACGCGGCCGGCTTCTTCGTGTTCCTGATGGGCGTGCTCGCGCTGGTGGACCGCACCGGCCGCGTCCGGTGGGCGCGCCACTGGCCGCTGCTGTTCCTGGGCCTGGCCGCCTTCCTCTTCTTCCGCAACGACCCACGGGCGTGGCCCCTCGGGCCGGCCGGCTTCTGGGAGAGCATGGTGCTGCCCGACGTGCTCCAGCACCGGATGGTCGTGCTGCTCATCGTGGCGCTCGCGATCTTCGAGTGGATGGTCCGCTCGGGCCGGCTCACCCGTCCGGGTGGGCGCCTGGTCTTCCCGCTGCTGTGCGCGACGGGCGGAGGCCTGCTGCTCACCCACTCGCACGCCATGTTCAATCTGAAATCGGAGTTCCTCACCGAGGTCTCGCACGCCCCCATGGGGCTCTTCGGGGTTGTGATGGCCTGGGGCCGCTGGCTCGAGGTGCGCCTGCCCCCCGAGGACGCCCGGGTGCCCGGCTGGATCTGGGCCGTGTGCTTGACCATCGTCGGGCTCATCCTGCTCGTGTACCGGGAGACGTGAGCATGCAAGGCTTCGCGACGGAGGCAGGGACGAGCGGCTACCGGCGGCGCCTCGGAACGCGGGCCGCCAGGGGCCACTTCAAGACCTGGCAGGGGCTGCGGCTGTCGTCGGTCGGCATCGGCACCTGCCTGGGCGTGGAAGAGGAGGCCACCGATCGCGTGTACGAGGACGCGGTGAAGCGTGCGCTCCAGCTCGGGATCAACGTGGTGGATACCTCGGTGAGCAACGGCCACCAATGCTGCGAGCGGAGCATCGGGGCGGCGCTGCGCGCGCTGGTCGCGGAGCGCGCGATCGCCCGCGAGGACGTGGTGCTGTCCAGCCGGGCCGGCCTCCTCCCGTTCGACGGGACGGTGCCCGCGAACCCCACCGCCTACTTCACCGAGACCTACGTGAGGACCGGCGTGCTCAAGGCGGCCGACCTCGTGGGCCGTCACTGCCTCACGCCGCGCTACCTCGCGGACCAGATCGATCGCAGCCGCAGGAACCTCGGCGTGGAGACGATCGACGTCTACTGCATCGACAAGCCCGAGATGCAGCTCGCCGGGGTGGACCGGCCCACGTTCATGGCGCGCATGCGGGCGGCCTTCGAGTTCCTGGAGAGCGCGGTCGGCGACGGCCGGATCCGCTGGTACGGCACCGCGACCTGGGAGGGCTACCGCCGGCCCGCGACGGCCCCGGACCATCTCTCGCTGCCCGACCTGGTCGAGCTCGCCCGCGAGGTGGCGGGGACCCGGCACCACTTCGGCGTCGTCCAGCTGCCCTACAGTCTCGCCATGACCGAGGCGCTCGCCCAGACCAACCAGCAGGTCGGCAAGGCCTCGGTCTCCGTGCTCCAGGCGGCCGCGCAGCTCGGCGTCTACGTGATGACCTCCGCGCCGATCTCCCAGGGCAAGCTGGCCCGGAACCTCCCACCCGCGCTCAGCCAGGTGCTGGAGGGGCTCCGGACCGACGCCCAGCGCGCGCTCCAGTTCGTGCGGTCCACCCCCGGCGTGGGGACCGCCCTCTGCGGGATGAAGCAGGTGGCCCACGTCGAGGAGAACGCGGCGCTGGTGGGCTTGCCTCCGGCGCCGGTCGAGAAGCTCTTCACGCGTGGCTGAGCCGGTCGAGGGCGAAAGACCTTGAAAATTCACGGCCCGTCGGCTAGCGTGATCGAGGTGATCGAGCGGATCGGACCATGGTGACGAACATCCATCACGTCGGGATCGCGGTGCGCAGCCTCAAGCAGGCGTACCGGTTCTGGCGGGACACGCTGGGCCTGCCGCTCGCGCGCGAGGCGGAGGTGGCCGAGCAGGGCGTGCGGGCCGCGCTGCTGGCCGCGGGGGAGACCGAGATCGAGCTGCTGGAGCCGCTCGCGCCCGACACCCCGATCGGCCGCTTCCTGGCCAAGCGGGGCGAGGGCCTGCACCACCTCTGCTTCAAGACCCCGGACGTGGCCGGCGATCTGGCCGCGCTGCACAGCAAGAGCGTGGCCCTGCTCGACACCGCTCCGCGTCGCGGACTCGCCGGACGTGTCGCGTTCCTGCACCCGAGCGCCTGCCACGGCGTGCTGGTCGAGCTGGCCACTCCCGAGGCCGGCGAGCCGCATCCGGAGTCGCCGGTGCGCTTCAAGCGGCTCGTGATCGGCTCGCCGCTGCCCCACGATACCGCCAAGACCTACCAGGATCTGTTCGGCCTCCCCGAGGTCGAGGTCAACGGCGGCCCGCGGACCATGCTGGGCTGGGCCGGGGGCGGCACGCTCCTGATGGTGCCGGCCACCGAGGTGGGCGGCATGGAAGGCATGGTGGCGCTGTCCATGGTGGCCCCGGACCTCCCGCCGCTCATCCAGCGGCTCGAGAAGGCCGACGCGGCGCTGCTGCTCGGCGCCGGCGAGCTGACCGTCGAGCCGAAGTCCTCTCACGGGGTCCACCTGCACATCTCCCGGTATCACTTTCCCTGAGCCGCCCGCCGGACCACGGGCGCGGGACGAGGCTCGGGAAGCCGTGACGGTCCACGAGCCATGAGACTCAAGGGGAAGATCGTGCTGGTCACCGGCGGTGCCACCGGCATCGGACGTGCCACTGTGCTGGCCCTGGCCCGCGAGGGCGCGGTGGTCGCAATCAACTACTGCCGGTCGGAGGCCGAGGCCCGCGACACCGCGCGCCTCGTCGAGCAGGCGGGGACGCGCGCGATGACGGTGCGGGCCGACGTCACGCGCGAGGCCAGCGTGCGCGAGATGGTCGAGGACGTCGCCCGCGAGCTGGGCGGCCTCGACGGCCTCGTCAACAACGCGGGCTGGACGCAGCGGGTGCCGCACCGTCAGCTCGACGACCTCACCGACGAGATCTGGGAGCGCGTCCTCGCCACCAACCTGCGGGGACCCTTCTACTGCGTGCGCGCGGCGGTACCCCACATGCAGCGGCGGGGCGGGGGCGCCATCGTCAACATCACCTCGGTCGCGAGCGCCACCGGCAGCGGCTCCTCGATGGCCTACGCGGCCTCGAAGGCCGGCCTCGACACCCTGACCAAGTCGCTGGCCCGGGCCCTCGCCCCGGCCCGCATCCGGGTGAACGCGGTGGCGCCGGGCCTGCTCGGCACGGGCTTCGGCGGCGGTATCATCACGCCGGATGTTCTCGAGCTGACCGGGCGGGTCACGCCCATCGGGCGGCCGGTCCGCCCGGACGAGGTGGCGGATGCGGTGGTGTTCCTGCTCGCCAACCCGGCCATGACCGGCTACACCACCACCGTGGACGGCGGGCTCACCGCGCTGGGCCCGGCGGAGCCCCGGTAGCGCCGGGCGGCGCCCCACCGGCATGAAGCCCCGGCCTCGCCCGTTTCGCGGCATCGGCTCCGCGCGCAAGACACGCCGCACCCTCGAGCGCGGAGGCACCGGTCCCGCCGCCGAGCTCAACGAGACGCTCGGCAACTGGCCCCGCGTGAAGATCACCCCGATGTTCGGGCGCTGGGGCTACTTCGTCGGTCCGCGGCTGTTCGCCTGCTTCCCGCTGCGCGCCAAGGACACCGATCTCTGGATCCGGCTCGGGCCGGAAGACCAGCGCCGGGCCCTCGCCTCCGGCTGCACGCCGCACCGGCGGATGAGCGCGAGCGGCTGGGTCGAGTGTCGCGTCGAGAGCATCCGGGACGTGGGCCGAACGGTGCGCTGGCTGCGCCGGGCCTACGAGACCGCCCGCGGCGCGGTCGAGCGGGAGGAGCGCGGGGGCGCCTGATCCGCTCAGGCGGGCGGGGCCGCCTCGGTCTCCGCGGCGGCCGCGGCTTCCTGGATCGCGTCGATGGGCACCAGCGGCACCAGCAGCCACGCCGCCGCGGTGAAGACGGTCGAGATCAGCACCAGGCGCGTGTAGCCCACGTGGTCGTAGAGATTGGCCCCCGTCCACTCGGAGCTGCGCATCCCGAAGTTGTTGATCGACATCAGCAGCGCGAAGAACGTGGCCTCGGCCCGCGCCGGGCAGGCTTTCGCGGCCAGGTCCAGGAAGGCGAGCTGGGTGGTCATGCCGACCGCGCCGAAGACCACCGTGATGACGGTCGCGGAGACCGGGCCGTCGTAGACGAGGTAGGCGAGCGTGCCCACCGTCCCCGCGCCGATGGACCACACGATGAGACGCTTCAGCGAGAACCGGCGGGCCAGCCGCGCATAGACCCACGCCCCCGCGATGCTCGCGGCGGCGCCGAGCGAGGCGAGCACGCCGATGAAGGTCTGGGAGAAGTGGAGCGTGTCCGTCTGGTAGTAGAAGAAGGCGGGGCCGAAGGACGGGCTGAAGGCCCAGAAGAAGATGAAGCCGGCCACCAGCCACAGGTCGCGGCGACGCATCGCGCGCCGGAGCGCGGTCCACGTCTCGCCGAGGCCCTCGAGGTTCGGCTGGGCGGGAGGCTCGTGCACCACCAGCCAGGCCATCAGCAGCGAGATCAGCGGGAAGCACGCCACCAGCGCGAAGGCGCCCGCGAAGGCGCGGTGCTCGGCGAGGTAGCCGCCGGCCACCCCGACCAGGATCGACGCGGCACTGAGCGCGGCCCACTGCACCGACTGGAACGCTCCGGTCAGCCCGAGCGGCTTGCCGTTCTCGACCATGAGCGCGTCGGTGAGCACGTCGGTGAAGCCGACGCCGAGCCAGAGCAGGGTGATGACGGTGGCGAGCGCCCAGTACGGCGCGCCCGCCATGAGACTCACCGCGACCGCGGAGGCCGCCGCGAGCGCGGCCATGATCAGGAAGTAGCTGCGCCGCCGCGACCCCGCGATCGGCACGAAGTCGGAGAGCAATCCGTAGAGGGGCTTGACGAACCAGGGCGTGGTGATGATCCAACTGAAGGTGGCGAGCTGCCCGGCGGTGAGCCCGCGCTCCTTGAACACGATGGC
>DATJIR010000328.1:0-7551 GCA_035493135.1 Verrucomicrobiia bacterium | reverse complement strand
CGGGCGATCTTGGTGGGCGGCCCCACCGCGAGCACGAAGGACTGGAGCGTCTGGTCCGCGGTGGACTTGGGCTGCATCCGCAGCTCGAGAAACGACTCGCGGATGTGCCGCCCGCACGCGGCCACGAGCTCCCCGAGCGGGGCGCTCGGGGATGCCGCAACGGCTCGCGAGAACTTGCGCAGCGCCGCGCTCGATCGCACCGGACCGTCGAAGGCCAGGAAGTCGAGCAGCGGGTAGGGCGGCTCCGGGAAGGGGCGCGCGTCGCTCACCGCGGCGAGCCCGGGGCGGGCGGGGTGGGTCCTCACCGCGGAGCGCGCCACCACCTCGATCCGGTCGTGGAAGTGCACGATCGTGAAGTGGTGCACCGCGTTGCCGTTCCAGTCGCGGTAGCGCGCGATCCTGGTGGGCGGCCCCACCGCGAGCACGAAGGACTGGAGCGTCTGGTCGGCGGTGGACTTGGGCTGCATCCGCAGCTCGAGAAACGACTCGCGGATGTAGGCGTCGTAGCCGAGCGAGAGGGTGTGCTCGATCTCGAGGTACACGGCTCAGGACCCGAAGTACTGGGTGGACAGCGCGTCGTGGGCCCGGCCGAGCTCGGTCTGCACGTGGTCGAGGAACGACAGGATCTGGCCGTCGCGGATCAGCTCGTGACCCTGGTAGGAGAGCTCGGCCGCGAGCTTGCCCACGATCCGCGCGGGCTGGCTCAGCTCGCTCGCGCTCGAGATACGGTCGAGATGCTCCTTCACCGCGCCCGCTCCGTAGCGCACCGAGCGCGGGGTCTGCGCGTCGAAGAGCAGGAACTGGAGCACGTCGATGGGCTCGAGCCGGGCCCCGAAGACCTTCCGGTAGTTTTCCAGGCACGAGAGCCCGCGCAGCAGGCTGCGCCACTGGCTGTAGAAGAGCGGCAGGTCCACGGTGGGCTCGCTCGCCACCAGGGCGGGCAGCTTGGTGCGCAGGATGACCACCGTCCGGAACACGCGCTCCAGCGACTCGCCGAGCTTGAGGAAGAGCCAGCCCGCGTCGCGGGTCAGGGTGTGCTCGATGGCCCCGACGGTGCTCATGAGCCCGCGGTGGGTCGACTGCATCGCGCCGCGGAACGCGGCGGGATCGGCGAGGGCGCGCCGGGTCTGCCCCTCGAGCTCGCGGTAGGTTTCGTTGAGGTTGATGAAGACCTCGAGCGACAGCGCCTCGCGCACCGACCGCGCGTTCTCGCGCGCCTTCCTCAGCGAGTGGAAGACCGAATAGCGGTTGTCGGGCTCGATGGAGAGGCCGAGGAGGGAGGCGGAGGCGAGCGCGGCGAGCGAGCGGGGAGCCGGCTCCCCCTCGGGGAAGCCGGGGAAGATCGCGCGCAGGTCACGCCACTCCCCGCGGGCCAGGTTCTCGTCGAGGCCCAGCACCTCGGTGGAGAGCTCTTCGCTGACCAGGAGCAGGCGGGTGGTGTTCTCGGCGCGCTCGAGGTAGCGGCCCATCCAGTAGAGGCCGTCGGCGACCCGGGAGAGGATCACGGCTCGCGCGGCGCCCGCGCCCGGAAGAGCGGACGGCCGTCCTGAACCATCGCGATCACGGGCGACATTCTACCCGGCGGGGTCGCCCGAGCAAGCGCGGCGGCCGTCGACCGCGCCGCCGGGGTCGGCTCCAGCCGGCGGAAGCGCAGGGCCCGACCCTCCTGACCCCGCGCCGCCCCATCTGGGGCGCAGCCTCCCCAGCGAGCCGGTGTCCCCGCCCGCGATATTGCCCGGAAAGCCGCGTCCCGCAACGAGAGCGCCCCCGGCACGCGGCTTGCCCATCCACGGTCAGACGCGGGGAGGGCGCCATGACGATGGGCGAGCCGATGCCGAGCGGCGTGATCACGACGCGGCACGAGACCGGCCTCTCCGCCAAGCTCACGGGGCCGCGCGAGGACGCGCGCCTCATCGGCATGTTCACCCAGACGGACATCGGGCGGTTCGTGCCTGCCACCGCCCCCATGCGCGGCTTCCGCCGCTGACGGCGGAGACCGGAGGAGCAGACCATGGCCCCCGACACGCTGACCATCAGAGACGACCGCACCGGCACGTCCTACACGCTGCCCATCGTCAACGGCGCCATCCGCGCGATGGACCTGCGCCAGATCCGCACCGGGGCAAGGGACTTCGGCCTCCTGTCCTATGACCCGGCCTTCACCAACACCGCCTCGACCATCAGTCGGATCACCGAGATCGACGGCGACCGGGGCATCCTGCGTTACCGGGGCTATCCGATCGAGGAGCTCGCGGAGCGGTCGAACTACCTCGAGGTGGCGTACCTGCTCGTGCACGGGGAGCTGCCGACCCTCACCCAGATGGACGACTGGACCTGGCAGGTCACCCACCACACCTGGGTCCACGAGAACGTGAAGAAGTTCATGGACGGCTTCCACCACGACGCGCACCCGATGGGGATGCTGGTCTCCTCGGTGGCGGCGCTGTCGACGTTCTACCCGGAGGCCCGTGACGCGGCCACGGACCCCGAGGCCCGCCGGCTGCAGATCGTCCGCCTCATCGCCAAGATGCCGACGCTGGCCGCCTTCGCGTTCCGTCACAGCATGGGGCTGCCCTACGCCTACCCGGACAACGACCTGACCTACACCGGCAACTTCCTCAACATGCTGTTCAAGACGACCGAGCTCAAGTACCAGCCCAACCAGACCATCGAGCGGGCGATGGAGGTGCTGTTCATGCTGCACGCGGACCACGAGCAGAACTGCTCGACCAACGCCGTGCGCAGCGTGGGCTCCTCGCAGGTGGATCCGTACTCGGCGCTGGCCGGTGGGGTGGCCGCGCTCTACGGTCCGCTCCACGGCGGGGCCAACGAGGAGGTGCTCCGGATGCTCCGCGCCGTCGGCTCGAAGGCGCGCATCCCCGAGTTCATCCGCCAGGTGAAGGAAGGCAAGGCCAAGCTGATGGGGTTCGGGCACCGCGTGTACAAGAACTACGACCCACGCGCCAAGATCATCAAGCGCATGGCCGACGAGGTGTTCGAGGTGACGCGGCCGAGCGAGCTCCTGCCGATCGCGCTCGAGCTGGAGCGGATCGCGCTCGAGGACGAGTACTTCGTCTCGCGCAAGCTGTATCCCAACGTCGACTTCTACTCGGGGCTGATCTACCAGGCCATCGGCTTCCCGGTCGAGATGTTCCCGGTGCTCTTCGCCATCCCGCGCACCAGCGGCTGGCTCGCGCAGTGGCAGGAGATGCGCGGGGATCCGGAGCAGAAGATCGCGCGGCCGCGCCAGCTCTACCTGGGGGCGGGGCAGCGCGGCTACGTGGAGATCGGCAAGCGGGACGAGCCGGCACCGGTCCGGAGATGAGCGGAACGCTGCGGTTCGACCGGGCTCCGCTCCGGATCTACTGGGAGCTGACACGGGCCTGCGCCCTGGCGTGCCGCCACTGCCGCGCGCTGGCCCAGCCGGAGCGGGACCCGGCCGAGCTGACCGAGCAGGAGAGCCTCGCCCTCGTGGAGCGGCTGGCCGACTTCGGCCCGCCGCTGCCGCATCTGGTCTTCACCGGTGGTGATCCGCTCGAGCGGCCGGACCTCTTCCCGCTGATCGCGGCGGCGCGGGGGCGCGGCTTCGGGGTGTCGGTGGCGCCCAGCGCCACGCCGCGGCTGACGCCCCGGGCGATCACCGGCCTCGCGGAGGCCGGCGTGGAGGCCGTCTCGCTGAGCCTCGACGGCTCCGACGCGGCCCGCCACGACGCGATCCGCCAGGTTCCCGGCTGCTTCGACCGCACGATCACCGCGGCGAGGGCCTGCACGGCGGCGCGCCTGCCGTTTCAGGTCAACACGCTGGTCTGCGAGGAGACCCTCGGCGATCTCGACGCCATCCACGAGATCGCCACCGGACTGGGCGCGGCGCGCTGGAGCCTCTTCTTCCTGATCGCGGTGGGCCGCGGCGCCGTGCTCCGGCCCAACACCGCGCAGGCCTGTGAGCGGCTCTTCGAGCGGCTGCTCGAGCGGACGGGAGCGCCCGGGCCGGTGATCGCCACCACCGAGGCTCCCCACTTCCGGCGAATGGCCCTGGCGCGGGCGCGCGCCGCCGGGCACGACGGCGGCGCCCCGGCCGGCCACCGGCCGGGGCACGCCGCCGCGGGGATCCGGGACGGCAACGGCATCATGTTCGTCTCGGACACCGGCGAGGTCCGCCCCTCGGGCTTCTTCGCCTACTCGGCCGGCAACGTGAGGACCGCGAGCCCCGTCGAGCTCTACCGCGGCTCCGGGCTCTTCCGCGCGCTTCGGCGTCCCGATCTCCTCGGCGGCCGCTGCGGGCGCTGCCAGTGGCGCGAGGTCTGCGGCGGCTCGCGCTCCCGGGCCCTCGCCGCCACCGGCGACCCGCTGGCCGAGGACCCGCTGTGCCTCTACGAGCCGGCGGTGGGGCGGACGTGATGCCGACGGCGCCCCTCGCGGAGCCGGCGGTCCGCCCGACCGAGCGGCGGCGGGTCACCATCGACGGCAACGAGGCCGCGGCCCGCGTGGCCTACCAGGCCAGCGACGTGATCGCGATCTACCCGATCACGCCGTCGTCGGCGATGGGGGAGCAGGCCGACCAGTGGGCCGCGCAGCGCCTCCCGAACCTGTGGGGGACGGTGCCCACGGTGGTGGAGATGCAGAGCGAGGGCGGGGCGGCGGGGGCGCTGCACGGAGCGCTCCAGACCGGCGCGCTCGCCACCACGTTCACCGCGTCGCAGGGCCTCCTGCTGATGATCCCCAACATGTACAAGATCGCGGGGGAGCTGACCCCCACCGTCTTCCACGTGGCCGCGCGGGCCCTCGCGACCCAGGCCCTGTCGATCTTCGGCGATCACAGCGACGTCATGGCGGCCCGGGCCACCGGCTTCGCGATGCTGGCCTCCGGCTCGGTCCAGGAGGCCATGGATCTGGCCTTGATCGCCCACGCGGTCACCCTGGAGGCGCGGGTGCCGTTCCTGCACTTCTTCGACGGGTTCCGCACCTCGCACGAGATCGCCAAGGTCGAGGCGCTCGCGCCCGAGGACCTCCGGGCCATGATCAGTGACGATCTGGTCCGGGCCCACCGCGCCCGGGCGCTCTCGCCGGACCACCCGATCATCCGCGGCACCGCGCAGAACCCCGACGTCTTCTTCCAGGCGCGGGAGGCCGCCAATCCGTACTACCGGGCCTGCCCGGCCCTGGTGCAGGACGCGATGGATCGACTCGCCGCGCTCGTCGGCCGCGCCTATCACCTCTTCGACTACGTCGGGGCTCCCGATGCCGAGCGCGTGGTCGTCATCATGGGCTCGGGAGGGGAGACCGCCCAGGAGACGGTCGAGCACCTCGCGGGGCACGGCGAGAAGGTCGGTGTCCTCAAGGTCCGGCTCTACCGCCCGTTCTCGTCCGAGGCCTTCCTGGCGGCCCTGCCGGCCACCGTGCGCACGCTCGCGGTGCTGGATCGCACCAAGGAGCCGGGCAGCGTGGGCGAGCCGCTCTATCTGGACGTGGCGGCGACGGTGGCGGAGGCGTCCGCGGGTCGCGGGGGATTCGCGCGAACGCCGCAGGTGATCGGAGGGCGCTACGGCCTCGGCTCGAAGGAATTCACCCCGGGCATGGTGAAGGGCATCCTCGACGAGATGGCGCGCGCGCGGCCGCGCACGCACTTCACGATCGGCATCCACGACGACGTGTCGCAGACCAGCCTGCCCTGGGATCCCGCCTTCTCCACGGAGGATCCGGCCAACGTGCGCGCGATCTTCTACGGCCTCGGCGCCGACGGGACGGTCGGCGCGAACAAGAGCTCGATCAAGATCATCGGTGAGCAGACGGATCACTACGCCCAGGGCTACTTCGTCTACGACTCCAAGAAGTCGGGCTCGATGACGGTGTCGCACCTCCGGTTCGGGCCCCGGCCCATCCACGCCACGTACCTCATCAGCCGCGCGACCTTCGTCGCGTGCCATCAGTTCTCGTTCCTCGAGCGCCTCGACATGCTCGGGGACGCCGAGCCCGGCGCCGTGTTCCTCCTCAACAGCCCGCACGGTCCGGAGGCGGTCTGGGACCGCCTGCCGCGGACCACGCAGCGTCAGATCATCGACAAGGGCGTGCGGATGTTCGTGGTCGACGCGGACCGGGTGGCGCGCGCGGCGGGCATGGCGGGCCGCGTGAACACCGTCATGCAGACGTGCTTCTTCGCGATCAGCGGCGTGCTGCCGCGGGACGAGGCGATCGCCGCGATCAAGCGCTCGATCGGCAAGACGTACGGCCGGCGGGGCGAGGCGGTGGTCCGGCGGAACTGGGAGGCGGTGGATGCCGCGCTGGCGCACCTGTTCGAGGTGCCGATCCCGGCGGCGGTCACGAGCCGCACCGAGCTGCGCGCTGCCGTGCCGGCCGAGGCGCCCGACTTCGTGCACCGGGTCACGGCCCGGATGATCGCGGGGCAGGGCGATGCCCTGCCGGTGAGCGCCCTGCCCGCCGACGGGACCTACCCGACCGGGACCGCGCGCTGGGAGCAGCGTGGGATCGCGGCCGAGATCCCGGTCTGGGACGAGGCCCTCTGCATCCAGTGCGGCAAGTGCGTGCTCGTCTGCCCGCACGCGGTCATCCGCGCCAAGGTCTACGAGCCCGGCCGCCTCGCGGGGGCCCCGCCGGCCTTCAAGTCGGCTCCCGCCCGGTGGCGCGAGTTCAGCGAGGCGCGGTTCACCCTGCAGGTCTCGCCGCGCGATTGCACCGGGTGCTCGCTCTGTGTGGAGGTGTGTCCGGCGAAGAGCAAGAGCGAGGCGCGGCACCGGGCCATCGACATGATGGAGCGGGCGCCGCGGGACGCGGCCGAGTCGGCGAACTGGGACTTCTTCCTCTCGTTGCCGGACCCGGATCGGCACGCGCTCAACCCCGGCCAGGTCAAGGACGTCCAGCTGCTCCTGCCCCTCTTCGAGTTCTCGGGGGCCTGCGCGGGGTGCGGGGAGACGCCGTACCTCAAGCTCCTCACCCAGCTCTTCGGCGATCGCATGATCGTCGCCAACGCGACCGGCTGCTCGTCCATCTACGGGGGCAACCAGCCCACCACTCCCTGGACCGTGAACCGGGACGGGCGCGGTCCCGCCTGGGCCAACTCGCTCTTCGAGGACAACGCCGAGTTCGGGCTCGGCATGCGGGTCGCGCTCGACAAGCAGGCGAGCTACGCGCGCGAGCTGGTGCGCCGGCTCGGCCCGCGCCTGGGCGACCTCGGTCCCGCCCTCCTCGAGGCCGACCAGTCCTCCGACGCCGGCGTCGAGGCTCAGCGGGAGCGGGTCGCCCGTCTCCGGAAGACACTGGAGGGGGTCGACACGCCGGAGGCGCCCGAGCTGCGGAGCGTCGCCGACGCTCTCGTCGCGCGAACCGTCTGGATCGTGGGCGGCGACGGCTGGGCGTACGATATCGGGTTTGGCGGCCTCGACCACGTCCTGGCCTCGGGCCAGAACGTCAACGTCCTGGTTCTCGACACCGAGGTGTACTCGAACACCGGCGGCCAGTCGTCCAAGGCGACGCCGCGCGGGGCGGTGGCGCGGTTCGCGTCCGCGGGGAAACGCACGCGGAAGAAGGACCTCGGGC
>DATJIR010000327.1:0-3900 GCA_035493135.1 Verrucomicrobiia bacterium | reverse complement strand
AGCGTGTATCTCGAGTCCGGGCACTTCCAGGACGGCTGGCTCGCCGACGCCGGCGCGGCCGCCGCGCTCACCGACCTGGTGCGGGCCCTCGTGGCGATGACCGGCCACGCGCGGGAGCAGGCGGGGCCACCGCCGCTCTCGGCCGGTCGCTAGCCGGCGGCGGCTAGCGCGGGGGCGCGGCGACGAAGGCGCGCAGCATGTCGTGCGCGGCGGCGCCGCTCCAGTCCTTGGCCCCGACCATGCGGCCGACGAGCCGGCCCTCGCGATCCACGAGGTACGCGGTGGGCGGTCCCCACACGCCGTACTGGCGCCCGGTGACGTCGCCGCTGGCGTCCAGCAGCACCGTCGCCACGTAGCCGCGCTCGCTCACGGTGCGCTTGACCAGGCCGGCGCTCTCACGGAAGGTGATCAGCACGACCTCGAGCCCCTGCTCCTTCATCTCCTGGTACAGCCGGTTGACGGAAGGCAACTCCTCCCGGCAGTCCGGTCACCAGGTGGCCCAGAAGAAGACCAGGAGCGCCTTGCCCCGGTAATCCTCGAGTCGCACGGTGCGGCCGTCGAGCGCGGGCAGCGCGAAGGTGGGGGCGGGCTTGGGCGATTCGTAGCCCTGTACTCCCATCTTCTCCCAGGCCGCCGGCGCGGCGGCGGGCTGCGCCGCCGCGACCGTGGCCCAGAGTGCCGCCGCGATCACGCTCCCCGCGGCGATCTTCCCGATCATCAGACGCCGGACTCCTTCAGCGCCTTGAGCACCTCGGCGGGATCCAGCAGGTCGAGCGGGTTGGCCTCGACCTTGATCCAGCGGACGACGCCGTTCTTGTCGATCACGTAGTACGCGCGCTTGGCGTAGCGGTAGATCGGGCTCTTGTCGTCGGTGACCAGCGCGTCATAGGCCGGAAGCATCGTGCGCCGGAAGTCGGAGAGCAGGAGGTAGTGGACATTGTTCTGCTTGCCCCAGGCTTCCAGCGTTGCGACATGGTCGGCACTCACGCCCACGACCTGGGCGCCCGCAGCCTCGAACTGGGGCAGGGCCCCCTCGAAGCTGAGCAGTTCCTTGGTTCAGGTGCCGGTGAACGCCTGGATGAACGTGAAGATCACGACGGGGCCCTTGGCGGTCAGGTCGGACAGCTTGACCTGCTTGCCGCCGGGAGCCGCCAGGGTGAAGTCGGGCGCTTTCTGGCCGACTTCCAGGGCGGCGACCGGGGAGGCTATCGGGAACAGCAGGCCCAGGCTGGTCAGCATCAGGGCCGCGACCAGCGGCAGGGTGATTCGGCGCATGGCAATCTCCTTTCCGGAGTGTGGGGTGACGCACTCAGAACCCCCGGCGGGCTCCCGAAGTTTCCGGGCCGCGCGCATAATGCCTCCATGCCGACCATGCAGCGGCCCGAGGCCTTCGCCACCGATGGGGTCGCCTGGAGGATACACCGGGAACGGGTGCTCCTCGCCGGATGGGGGCGGGCCATCCTGCTGCAGCTCGCCCACCCCCTGGTCGCGCGGGGCGTGGCCGAGCACAGCGCCTTCACCACCGAGCCCTGGGGCTGGGCGCGGCGCCTGCACCGCACCCTCGGGGCCATGCTCGCGCTGACCTTCGGGCCCGACGAGGCCGCGGCGGCCGCGGCCGCCCGGATCAACGCGATCCACGACCGCGTCCACGGCCGCCTCGACCGGGCCGCCGGCGGCGAGCCCGCCGGCGTCCCGTACAGCGCCCACGACCCGGCGCTGCTCGCGTGGGTGCACGCCACGCTGCTGGACTCGTTCGTGGGGGCCTACCGGCTCTTCGTCGGCCCGCTCGCCCCCACCGACGCCGATCGCTACTGCGCCGAGGCGGGCGGGATCGAGGACCGGCTGGGCATCCCGGTCGGGTGCCTCCCGCGCACGGAGGCCGCGCTCCGCGACTACCTTGACGCCATGCTGGCCGGCGGAGCGCTCGAGGTGACCGACACCGCGCGCACCCTCGCGCGCGAGGTGCTAGCGCCCCCGGTGCCGTATCTGCTGCGCCCGGCGCTGCGGCTCGCCGCGCTGCCCGCGGTCGGGCTGCTGCCGCCGGCCATCCGGGCCGGCTACGGGCTGCGGTGGGAGCCGCGCCATGCCCGGGCGCTGGCGGTCGTGGCCGCGATCAGCCGCCGGGGCCTGCCTCTCGTGCCCCCGCCGCTCCGCTACTGGGCGGCGGCGCGCCGCGCGAGCCGGCCGCGGCAGCCCCGATGACCGTCGGGATCACGCTGGCGATGGAGTCGCCCCGCCAGCCCGAGGTGGCGCGCCTGCTCGAGGCGCTCGACGCCTACCAGAGCGCGCTCTACCCGCCGGAGAGCAACCACTTCCTCGACGTGGAGGCCCTGGTCGCGCCGAACGTGCGCTTCATCGTCGCCCGTCGCGGGACGGTGGCGGTCGGCTGCGGCGCGCTCAGGATCGACGTGGGCTACGGTGAGCTGAAGCGGATGTACGTGGTGCCGGAGGCGCGAGGCCTTCGGCTCGGGCGGCTCATCCTGGACCGCATCGAGGCGGAAGCGCGACGGGAGGGCCTGCGCTGCCTGCGCCTCGAGACCGGCATCCACCAGCCGGAGGCGCTCGCGCTCTACCGGGCCGCGGGCTATGCGGAGCGGGAGGCCTTCGGAGAGTACGCGGCGGACCCGCTCAGCGTCTTCATGGAGAAGATCCTCTGACGGCCCCACCACATGCCGAGCACCGCGGCGGTGCCGCCCAGGCCGACCGCGCCCATCACGGCGCCGCGGCGGAGCGCCTCCCAGCCGCGGCCGACCTTGACCATGACGTGAGCGGGGACGGCGTCGACGTCGGCGCGCACCCGCCACTTGGCGAACGCGAGCGGATCCGCGGGATGCCAGTACGCGCCCTCGTCGTCGGCGACGCAGAGCTGCAGGTCGCACGTCTCCGGCACGGCGCAGCGCTCGGCCTTCCAGCCGATGCCCCGGCCGCGCATTCCCAGGCTCTGAAGGGTCACGCGAGCAGCCATATCGCACCCAGTCCCACCAGCACCGCCGTCCTGATCAATCCTGCAAGGCCCATGGTCACGCGCCTCCCGTCCTCGCGTCGGATCGCCGCGTTACTCTCCATATCGGTCGAGATCCAGCCGGGCTTGAAGCCCGCTCCTGTTCCTGTGACGCGCGGAGCCCGCTCCGCGTTTCACGACGTCTGCGTCACGCTGGACCCGAGAGCGGAGGCGGGTTCACCCCTCGCGCAGAACCGGTGTGTGGCGAGGGGTCCGTGGTTCAACCCGCTCTCCGCCTCGGGCGATCCAGAATCAGAGCAAGAGACGCGCCACGAGGGAAACAATGTCAATCTTCGGGTCCGGCGTGGGTTCGCTGCTCTGCGTTAGGAAAGGTGGTTACAGTACTGTGGAACGAATTACCCTGAGATGGTCAGCGCCGTGGCGACGACCTCTCCCAATCGGTGTTAAAGTACGCGCATGCGCGGGGCGCTGATCACCGTCGAGGGCGTGGAGGGCTCCGGTAAGTCGACCCAGTGCGCGCGTTTGGCGCAGTACCTGACGACCCGCGGCATCGAGGTGATCCAAACCAGCGAGCCCGACGGCACCTCCCTGGGCCTCCGGATCCGGGCCCTGTTCGAGGCCGACGGGCCGACCCCGACCCCGTTGACCCAAACCTTCCTCTTCGTGGCAGCCCGCCAGGAGCACGTCACGCGGGTAATCGCGCCCGCCTTGACGCGAGGCGCCGTGGTCATCTCGGACCGCTACACGGATGCGACGGTCGCCTACCAGGGCCACGGGCAGGGGGTGGACGTCCAGACGATCGGCGAGCTGAACATGCTGGCGACGGGCGGGGTGCTGCCGGATCTCACCCTCGTCCTCGACCTGGATCCGGTGGAGGGCATGCAGCGCATCCGGGGCCGCGCCCTCGACGCCTTCGAGAAGATGGACCTGGCCTTCCA
>DATJIR010000326.1:0-7149 GCA_035493135.1 Verrucomicrobiia bacterium | reverse complement strand
GTCCAGCCGACTGAATAGACCAGCGCAGCGGTCCGCTCAGGACCCGAGTTCGCGCACAGCGCCTCTGCGACCTCGAGGAACGCCTCCTTCTTCACGCCGCAGATCTGCTCGACCATCTCCGGCGTGTAGCGGCTGTAGTGGCGCTTGAGGAGCTGGAAAACCGATTGTGGGTCCTTCAGCGTGAGATCGCGCTTGGGATTGCCCTCGCCGTCGAGCTGGTACTTCCAGGTGTCCTTCTTGTACGTCTCCGCCACGTGGGGATCGACGCCCCCCTTGCCGGTCTGCTCGAGGCCGGTGAAGAGGCCGCCGCCGTCGGTGGCGGTCTTGAACGCGGGATCGATCAGGAAGGAGGCGTTGGTGTAGTGGACGACGTAGTCCTTGAAGTAGAGGTTGTTCTGGATGGCGTAGCTGATCAACCCGCCGAAGAAGGCGATGTTGGTGCCCGACCGCAGGGGCACGTGGACGTCCGCCACCGCGCTGGTGCGGGTGAACCGCGGATCCACGTGGATGAACTTGGCCCCGCGCTCCTTCGCCTTCATCACCCACTGGAAGCCGACCGGGTGATTCTCCGCGAAGTTGCTGGTCGCCATGATGACATCCGAGTTCTGGATGTCGATCAGGTTCGTCGTCATCGCCCCCCGCCCGAACGTGGTCCCCAGAGCTGGGACCGTGGCGGAGTGTCAGACTCGGGCCTGGTGCTCGTGGTAGACGATGCCGAGTCCGCGGTTGAGCTTGCTGAGGAGGTAGCACTCCTCGTTGTCGATGCAGGCCGAGCCGAGCGAGGCGATCGCGTCGAGGCGGTTGACCACCACCTCCTGGCCGTCCTTGTTCTTCTCCCGCTCGATGAAGTGCTTCTCGCGGGTGTCGTGGTACCGCTTGGCGATCTGGTCGTACATCCAGTCGAGCGGCTTCTCCTCCCACTTGTCCGAGCCCGCCGCGCGGTACATCGCCTTCGTCGGCCGCAGCGGGTTGTTGGAGAGCTGGATGGTCGCCGCCCCCTTCGGGCAGAGCCGTCCCAGGGTGTGCGGGGTGTCGGGGTGGCCCTCGATGTCGATGATCTTGTCGCCCTTCGAGTACACGAGCTGGATGCACCCGACCGCGCAGTACGGGCAGACCCCGGGGTGCACCTTCGCTTCCTTGATCTTCAGCCCGGTGGCGGCCGCCTGGACCGGGGTGAGGTCGAGGGTCGCGGCACCGACCGCGACTCCCGCCCCGGTGGATCCCGCGTACTTGAGGAAATCGCGCCGCGATAGGCTCATGGCGACACCTCGCTGTGTCTCGTTAGTGGTCAGGCAGCTGCATCGAGCGCCCGGACGGGCGCGAGTCGAATCGGGCTCTGGCTTTCGCTATGTCAGCCCGCAACTTAGGGCCGATTCTAGGTACTGGTCAGACCATCAGTCAAGGGAATCTTTGGCGGGCCCGGGGGCCTGCGTCAGCCGTCCTCGCCGCGCCCGAGATGGGCCCGGTCGCGGATGTAGAGCTCGTACCGGTCCTGGATCAGGGCCCGGGCGTCCTCCACCCGACCGGCCTCGAGGGCCTCGACGATGGCGCGCTGGTGCCGGACCTCGAGGATGGCGCCTCCCAGCACCGGGTCGTAGTAGCGGCTGAGCTCCCGCATGAGGTCGCGAACGCGCGGCAGGTCGCCGAGACTCGCCACCAGGTCCCGGATCAGCACGAGCGCGTGATCCTCGCGCTTCCGCGCCCGGAAGCCCTTCCCCCGGCTCTCGCCCGGCGGATCGTCGGACCGGTCCGCGGCGTCGGTCATGGGGCGGGCGGGACGCGCGCCGGCCCGCCACCGTCGTACAGGACCCGCACCAGGAAGAGGCCCTCCGGCGGCGCGGTGGGACCCGCGCGCGTCCGGTCGCGCCCGTCGAGGAGATCGGCGATCCAGCCGGGCGGATGCGCGCCCCGGCCCACCTCGACCAAGCTGCCCACGATGTTCCGCACCATGTGGTGGAGGAAGCTGTCGGCGGAGAGCCACACCGCGAGGAGATGCCGCCGCTCCACGACGCGGGCCGAGCGGACGGTGCAGGTCGGGGTCCGCCCCCGGCCGGCCGCCGCGCAGAACGCGGAGAAGTCGTGCTTGCCGCGCACCGCGCGGAGCGCCGCCGCCATGGCCGCCGCGTCCAGCCCGAAGGCCGCGTGCCAGGCGTGCCGGCGCAGGAAGGGATCGGCCTGCGGACCGCGGTCGATGAGGTAGACGTAGCGCTTGCCACGGGCCCAGCGCCGCGCGTCGAAGCCGGCGGGCGCCTCGCGTGAGTCCAGCACGCGGACCGCCGGCGGCAGGAGCGCGTTGAGCGCTCGCTGGAGCACCGGAGGCGGCATTGACGACGACGTGGCCAGGCTCGCCACCTGGCGGAGGGCGTGCACGCCCGCGTCGGTCCGGCTCGCGCCGATCACCTTCACCGGCCCGCCCAGCACGCGCTCGGCCGCCGCGATGAGCAGCCCCTGCACGGTCGGTAGCCCGGGCTGCACCTGCCACCCGTGCAGCTCGGTACCGTCGTAGGCGACGGTGAGCCGGACGGTGCGCGGCGGGGTCAGCGGATCAGCAGCTCCGCGATCTGGATGCCGTTGAGCGCGGCGCCCTTGCGGAGCTGGTCGCCCACCACCCAGAAGTTGAGCGCGTTCGGCAGGGAGAGGTCCTCGCGGACGCGTCCCACGTAGCAGTCGTCCTGCCCTTCGACGAGCACCGGCATCGGGTAGCGCCCCTCGCCCGGGTCGTCCCAGAGCTTGAGGCCGGGGAATCCCGCGAAGGCCTCGCGCGCCCGCTCGCGGCTGACCTTGCGCTCGGTCTCCGCGTTGACCGCGACCGAGTGCGCGGTGAAGACCGGGACGCGCACCGTGGTGGGCGACACCGGCAGGTCGGGCAGCTCGAGGATCTTGCGGACCTCGTTGACCAGCTTGATCTCCTCGCCGGTGTAGCCGTCGTCTCCGAACTTGTCGACATGGGGGATCACGTTGAACGCGATCTGATGCGGGAAGAACCGGGGCGTGATGGCTTCCCCCCGCGCCCACGCCAGCGTCTGGCTGCGCAGCTCCTCGACCCCGTGGACGCCGGCCCCCGAGACCGCCTGGTAGCTGGTCGCGATCACGCGCCGCAGCCCGCCGGCCTGGTGCAGCGGCTTGAGCGGCATCACGGTGACGATCGTCGTGCAATTCGGGCACGCCAGGATGCCCCGGTGCCCCTTCACCGCGTGCGGGTTGATCTCCGGCACCACCAGCGGCACCTGGGGGTCCATGCGGAAGGCGTTGGACTTGTCGACGACGATCGCGCCGGCCCGGACGGCCAGCGGGGCGTATTCCTTCGACTGGGCGGATCCCGCCGAGAAGAGCGCGAGCTCCACGCCCTTGAAGGCGTCGGGCCCGACCGCCTCCACCCGCACCGTCTCGCCCTTGAAGGTGACGGTCTTGCCCGCCGAGCGGGCGGAAGCGAACGCGCGGAGCTCCCGGACCGGGAACTTGCGCTCCTCCAGGATCTTGAGCGTGGTCTGCCCCACCGCCCCCGTCACGCCGACCACCGCCACGACCAGCCCTGAAGCCATTGCTCGGTATCTCCTATCTATCTATTTGATCTAGTACGACTTCTCGACTTCCGACGCGATCAGGTCCCCCATCTCGGCGGTCCCGACCAGCTTGGTACCCGCCGAGTGGATGTCCCGCGTGCGGTGCCCCTGCTCGAGCACGCGGAGGACGGCGGCATCGACGCGATCCGCGTCTGGCCCGCGATCGAGGGAGTACCGCAGCAGCATGCCGGCCGACAGGATCGCCGCGATCGGGTTGGCGATGCCCTGGCCCGCGATGTCGGGCGCGGTCCCGTGCACCGGCTCGTAGAGGCCCTTCTTGCCGCCCGCGCCGCCGAGGCTGGCCGAGGGCAGCATGCCCATGGAGCCGGCCAGGATCGCGGCCTCGTCGGACAGGATGTCCCCGAAGGTGTTCTCGGTGACGATGGTGTCGAAGTGGGTGGGCTTCTGCACGAGCGCCATCGCGCAGTTGTCGACGAGCACGTGCTCGAGCGTCACCTGGGGATAGTCCTTGCCGACCCGGGTCACGACCTCGCGCCAGAGCTGGGAGACCCCCAGCACGTTGGCCTTGTCCACCGAGGCCAGCCGCTTCCGCCGCTTCATCGCCACCTCGAACGCGGCGCGCGCCACCCGCTCGATCTCCCGCGAGGTGTAGGCCATGGTGTTCACCGCGCGCGCGCCACCGTCGGCGAAGTCCTCGCGCCCGCGCGGCTCGCCGAAGTAGAGGCCTCCGGTGAGCTCCCGGATGACCATCAGGTCCGTCCCCTCCACCACCGCACGCTTCAGCGGCGAGGCGTCCACCAGCATCGGGAAGCACGTCGCGGGGCGGAGGTTGGCGAAGAGGTCGAGCTCCTTGCGGATCCCCAGCAGGCCGCGCTCCGGCCGCTGCTCCTGGGGCAGGTGGTCCCACTTGGGCCCGCCCACCGATCCGAAGAGGATGGCGTGCGCGCTCTGGCACAGCGCGAGCGTGGCGGGCGGCAGGGGCCGGCCGGTCGCGTCGATGGCGGAGCCGCCCACCAGCGCGGTCTCGAACTCGAAGCCGAGCCCGGTGGCGCGGGCGACCACCTGGAGGATGCGCTGCGCCTGCGGAGTCACCTCCTGGCCGATGCCATCGCCGGGCAGTACCGCGATCTTGTAGGTGGGCATGGCGCTCCCCTAGGGGCCGACCTCCTGGACGTCGCGCCCCTTCGCGGGGTGCACGAGCCGGTTCACCGCGTTGATGTAGGCCCGGGCGCTCGCCTCGATCACGTCGGTCGAGGTGCCCTTGCCGAAGACGAGGCTGCCGTCGAAGTCGACCTTCACCGAGACCTCGCCCAGCGCGTCCTTGCCGGAGGTGACCGCGCGCAGCTGGTAGTCCTGGAGCCGCCCCTTCACCCCGGTGATGGCGTCGATCGCGTTCAGGACCGCGTCCACCGGCCCGTCGCCGACCCCCGAGTCCTGGAACACCTGCTCCTCCTTCTTGAGCCGCACCGTCGCGGAGGG
Organism: Verrucomicrobiia bacterium; assembly: GCA_035493135.1. Lineage (GTDB taxonomy): Bacteria > Methylomirabilota > Methylomirabilia > Rokubacteriales > CSP1-6 > CAMLFJ01. The sequence goes on along the minus strand of DATJIR010000326.1, from coordinate 2,146 downwards.
GATGATCCCGGTGCCGCTGATGGAGTGCAGGTAGTCGAGGGTGTAGGTCTCGGGCACCTGCGCGATATCGTCCTTCACGATCGAGATCAGGTCCTCGTCGAAGATCTCCTTCTTCCGGTCCGCGAGGTCCTTGAAGCGCTTGAAGGCCTTGCCGAGGGCGCCCTCGTCCAGCTCGAACCCGAGGTCTTTCAGGCGCGCGGCCAGCGCGTGCCGGCCGGAGTGCTTGCCCATCACGAGCTTGTTGGTGGCGCGCCCGATGTCCTGGGGCCGCATGATCTCGTAGGTGAGCTTCTCCTTGAGCACGCCGTCCTGGTGGATGCCCGCCTCGTGGGCGAAGGCGTTCTCTCCCACGATCGCCTTGTTCGGCTGCACGTGCACCCCGGTGATGTGGGAGAGCAACCGCGAGGTCTTGAAGATCTCCTCGGTGCGCACCTGGGTCTCGACCCCGAAGAAGTCCTTGCGGGTGTGGAGCGCCATCACGATCTCCTCGAGCGAGGCGTTGCCGGCCCGCTCGCCGATGCCGTTGACCGCGCACTCCACCTGCCGCGCTCCCGAGCGGATCGCGGCCACCGAGTTGGCCACCGCCTGTCCGAGGTCGTTGTGGCAGTGCACCGAGATGACCGCCTGGGCACTGTTCTTCACCCGTTCACGGATGCGGGCGATCCGCTGGGCCCACTCCTCGGGAATCGCGTAGCCGACGGTGTCCGGGATGTTGATGGTCCCGGCCCCCGCGTCGATCACCGCCTCCAGCACGTCGCACATGTAGTCGAAGTCGGAGCGAGAGGCGTCCTCGGGCGAGAACTCGACGTCGCCGCAATAGGCCCGCGCGTGCCTGACCGCCTGCACCGCCGCCTTCAGGACCTCGGCGCGGCTCTTGCGGAGCTTGTACTTGAGGTGGATGTCCGAGGTGGCCACGAAGGTGTGGATGCGGGGCCGTCGCGCGTACCTCACCGCCTCCCAGCACCGGTCGATGTCCATGAGCCCGACCCGGCTGAGCCCGCAGATGATCGGGGCGCCCTCGAGCGCGCCGACCTGCCGGGCGACCTCGCGGGTGGCCTCGAAGTCCTCGTCGGAGGAGATCGGGAACCCGGCCTCGATGACGTCGACGTTCAGGCGGGCGAGCTGGCGGGCCATCTCCAGCTTCTCCCCGGCGTTCATCGAGAAGCCGGGCGCCTGCTCTCCGTCCCGGAGCGTGGTGTCGAAGATGATCACGCGGTCCATGTCAGATCCTCCGCTCGCGGTCGCGTGAGTCTCCGTGCTCCCGCTCCGCCGCGACGACCGGCTCGCGGCGCCGCGCCCACAGGGGGCGGGTGGGGCCGCTGATCACGTACGCGGAGAAGAGCAGGAACAGGAACCACTGGGGATGCGTGGCCACGATCAGCACGCCCAGCACCACCAGCACCAGCACCCCCGCGGGCCGCCGGCGCGCGAAGTCGATCTCCTTGAAGCTGTAGTAGCGGAAGGTGGTCACCATCAGGATCGCCACCACGTAGGTCCCCGCCGCGATGGCCGCTCCCAGCCAGCGGGGGATCTCGTCGTCCCCCAGGAGCAGGACCACCGAGGCCACGATGCCGGCCGCGGCCGGGATCGGCAGGCCCACGAAGTAGCGGCGGTCGGTCACGCCGGAGTACACGTTGAAGCGGGCAAGGCGCAGCGCGCCGCAGATCGCGAACAGGAACGCCCCCAGCCAGGCCGCGCGCCCCAGGGGAGCCAGCGCGAACGAGTACAGCATGAAGGCGGGGGCCACCCCGAAGGAGACCACGTCGGCCAGCGAGTCGAACTCCACCCCGAACTGGGTGGTGGTCTTGGTTAGGCGGGCCACCTTGCCGTCCAGCATGTCCATGACCATGCCCACGAACAGCGAGATCGCGGCCTCGGTGAAGCGGGACTGCGAGGCCAGGACCAGGGCCAGGAATCCACAGAACAGGTTCCCGGTGGTCAGCAGGCTCGGCAGCAGGAAGATGCCCCGACGCGGCTGCTGGCGCAGCTCCTGCCACTTCCGCCGCCGGGGACCGCGCCCCGGTCGGCGGCCTGGTGAAGAACGTCGAGTACGTGCCGGGACGGTTCCTGGCCGCCTACCGGCCGGAGGCGTCGGAGGAGAACGAGCGCTGCACGGTGAGCGTGGAGGGCGAGACCGCCCGCGTGG
>DATJIR010000325.1:0-5887 GCA_035493135.1 Verrucomicrobiia bacterium | reverse complement strand
GCCGCGTCGACACGGCGCGGGAGGCGGCCCTGGTGTCGCGGGCGGCCTGCCGGCGCGTCCGGCGCGAGGTGCTCCCCTTCGGGGGCGGTGGCAGCTTGACCCCGGCGCGCCGGGCCTTCGACAGGCCGATCGCGATGGCCTGCCGCGTGGATCGGGCCCCGTGCTTTCCCTCTCGAACGTGCTCGATTTCCTCGCGCACGAATTCTCCGGCCTGCGTGCTCGGCGCCTTGCCCTCTCGCTTGTCTCGCTCAGCTCGCTCCAGCGTGACTTTCTCTGGCATGGTCCCCCCATCGCGAAGCGGAATGTCCTCGCGCCGTTTTGCAGCAGCCGTATGTAGCAAACCGTGTGCCGCCCGGTGGCACGTCTCTTGCCGCCGAGTGTCGCAAGGAGCTTCTTCATGGATAGCGCCGCGATGATCAACCGGTGTTTCCGACATCAACATCCGGAGGCGTACGGCGAGATCGAGGTCGCCGAGCCCCCGCTTCCGATCCGGCTGCGATACGGGCAGGACCGATCCCCGGCCCCCTCTCAGGAATGCTTCCCCGAGGACGCGCCGGCCTTCCCGGGGGTCATCCCGCTGGCGCCCTACTGAGAGCCGGGCGCTTCTTACCGCGTACATCCGCCTCGGTCGATCCGGTCGTGGCCGCCGAGGCTAGATCAGCTCGCGCACCTTGTCCGCCAGCACGGTCAGCGCGATCCGCTCGCGATTGGGCTCGCCACGCAGCAGCGACTCCGCGAAATGAGTCATCTGCTTGAGGGTGACCTTGGCGGGCATGGGCGGCTCCAGCGGATCCACCACGCCCTGCACGATGACCGGGCCGGGAATGGCGAGGGCCGCGTCGAGCGCGTCCCCGCACTCGGCCGGATCCTCGATGGTGACGCCGACGCCGCCGCAGGCCTCCGCGAACAGGCTGAAATCGATGGGATGGAGGTCGCAGCCGTACTCGGGATTGCCGAGGAACACCATCTGCTCCCACTTGATCTGGCCGAGGGTGTTGTTCTTCACGACCACCACCTTCACCGGCAGCCGGTACTTCACGCACGTGGCGAACTCGGCCATCAGCATCGAGAAGCCCCCGTCGCCCACGAAGGCCACCACCTGCCGATCGGGATATGCGATCTGGGCCGCGATGGCGTACGGCAGCCCGCACCCCATCGAGGCGAGGTTGCCCGAGACCGCGTGCATCTGGCCGCGCCGGGCCGGGATGTCGCGGGCCCACCACGTGGTGATGGTGCCGCTGTCGCAGGCCACGATGGCGTCGCCGGCCAGTCGCAGGCCCAGCTCGCGGGCCAGGAGCTGCGGCTTCATCGGCCTGTCCCGCCGGCTCCCGCGCTCGTCCACGAGCCGGCGCCAGTCGCGCATCTGCTCCTGGGCGTGCTCGAGGAAGCCGCGATCGATCTGGGGCCGGAGGAGCGGGAGCAGGGCCGCGAGCGTGGCGCGGCTGTCGCCCACCAGGCCGACCTCGACCGGATAGCGAAGGCCGATGCGCATCGGGTCGAGCTCGATCTGCGCCGCCCGCGCCTGCCCGGGCTTGGGCAGGAACTCGATGTACGGGAACGAGGTGCCCACCATCAGGAGCGTGTCGCACCCCTCCATCGCCTCCTGGGACGGCCGCGTGCCCAGCAGGCCGATGCCGCCGGTGGTGAACGGGCTGTCGTCGGGCACCGCCGCCTTGCCGAGCAGGGCCTTCACGATCGGCGCGCCGAGCCGATCCGCGACCGCCTCGAGCTCGTCGCCGGCGTGGAGCGCGCCCCGACCGGCCAGGATGGCCACCCGGCGCCCCGCGTTCAGCAGGTCGGCGGCACCGCGGAGCCGGTCCTCCGCGGGCAGGCCCGCGCTCCGGCCCGGCGCCTCGGAGGTGTGGTTCTCCACGTTGCGCGGCGAGCGAGCGGTGCCCGCCTTCATCTCCTGCACGTCCACCGGGAACGTGAGGTGCGCGACCCCGCGATAGGCGAGCGCGGTCCGCACCGCGAGGTCGGTGACGTTCTCGACGTGGGTCGGGCCCATGATGCGCTCGTTGAACTTGGCCACGTCCATGAAGAGCCGATCGAGCGCCACGTCCTGCTGGGTGCGCGTACCGATGAGATCGTGGTAGGTCATGCCGGTGATGGCGAGCACCGGCTGTCCGTCGAACGCGGCGTCGTAGAGCCCGTTGAGCAGGTGGATGCCCCCGGGGCCGGACGTGGCCAGGCAGACGCCGAGGTGACCGGTGAACTTCGCGTAGCCGCAGGCCATGAAGGCGGCCGCCTCCTCGTGGCGCACCTGCACGAAGCGGATCCGGTCTCGACGGATGCGCAGGGCCTCCATGATCCCGTTGATGCCGTCGCCGGGAAGGCCGAAGACGACCTCCACTCCCCAGTCTTGCAGTCGCTCGATCAGCACGTCCGCTGCGGTCGTCGCCATAGGGCCTCCTCGGGTGAGCACCGGGCCGTCGAGCACCCGTCGGATTCGCTCCGCGGCCTGGGTCCTGGCCGTCGACCGCTCGCGATTCCTCCTGCGCGCCGGTGGGAGCATCGCGCGTGCCATCCGGGCCGGATCGCCGGGACCCGCGTTCACCGCCCCACTCCCACCCGGCGCCGCTCGCACCGGCGCCTCGGGCGGGAGGACCGAGGAGACTCTACCCGGTAGATCATGCCGCGGCCGGCCCGTGTATGATTCCCCTGCCCCATGACCGCCACCACCCGCTTCCCCGAGGCGCGCGCCCCCCGCGGCATGGTGGCCACGCCGCATCTGCTCGCGACCCAGTCCGGCGTGGCCGCGCTGCGCGCGGGCGGCAACGCGCTCGACGCGGCCATCGCGGCGGCGGCCACCATCGCGGTGGTGTACCCGCACATGAACGGTCTGGGCGGCGACAACGTGTGGCTGATCCACGACGGCCGGAGCCAGGCCCTCCGCGCCCTGTGCGGCATCGGCCGCGCCGCGCGCGCCGCCACGATCGACTGGTACGCGGCGCGCGGCATCACCCGAGCGCTGCCCGCCCGCGGCGGCCCCGCGGCCCTCACGGTGCCCGCGGTGGTGGACGGCTGGTGGCAGGCGCATCGCTACAGCCGCGAGACGATGGGCTCGCCGCTCTCGTGGAAGGCCCTGCTGGCCGACGCGGAGCTCTACGCGCGCGAGGGCTTCACCGCCTCGGACGGCCAGCGCACGCCGCCCCCACGCGAGCCGGACCTGTTCACCGACCGCGCGCCCGAGGGGATCCGGCGGGGGCTCTGGCCGCTCTACCATCCCGACGCGCTCCGGCGCGGTCCGCTCGTGCAGCGCGACCTCGCCCGTACCCTCGAGGCGGTGCGCGACGGCGGCGCGGAGGCGTTCTATCGCGGCGACGTCGCCCGGCGCCTGGTGGCGGCCGCCGCCGCAGCGGGTAGCCCGCTGGCCCTCGAGGACCTGGCCGAGCACCGCTCGGACTGGATGGAGCCGCTGCGCATCTCCTACGCGGAGGGGCAGGCCGCGAGCTTTCCGCCGCCGACGCAGGGGCTCTCGGCCCTCGCGGTGCTGGGCATCACCGAGCAGCTCGACATGGCCACGCTACCGGAGGTGGACTACATCCACGTGCTCGTGGAGGCGACCAAGCTCGCCTTCGACGATCGGGATCGTCACCTGACCGACCCGGCTCACATGCGGATCGACCCCGCCGAGCTCCTGGCCCCCGATCGCCTGCTGGCGCGGGCCCGGTTGATCTCCCGCGCGCACGCCCGCCCGGCGCAGCCCGCGGCGGCCGCAGGTGGCGACACCATCGCGCTGGTCACCGCGGATCGCGACGGCAACGCGGTCTCGCTGATCCAGTCGCTGTACTTCACCTTCGGCTCGGGCCTGATGGCGGGCGACACCGGCGTGGTGCTGCAGAACCGCGGCTCGTTCTTCTCGCTGGACCCGGGACACGTCAACGCCCTCGCGCCCGGCAAGCGCACCATGCACACCCTGATCCCCTCGATGTACCTCGAGGGCGGCCGTCCGCGCTTCGTCCACGGCACCATGGGCGGCGAAGGCCAGCCCCAGACCCAGGCCGCGCTCCTCACCCGGCGGCTCTTCCGCCGGCTCGGCCCGCAGGCCGCGGTGGAGGCGCCGCGCTGGCTGTACGGGCGCACCTGGGGTGCGGCCTCCCGCGCGCTCAACCTCGAGGGCCGCTATCCGGCCGACCTGGCGCGCGATCTCGAGAGCCGCGGGCACGAGATCGCGATCGGCGACGAGTGGGACGATCTCTTCGGCCACGCCCACTGCATCTGGATCGCGCCGGAAGGGGGACTCGTCGGCGGGTCAGATCCCCGGGCCGACGGCGGCGCGCTGGGCTTCTAGACGTTCCCGCCCGCGAGGGCCTTGTACAGCTCGACGCCCACCTGCGAGAGGTCCGAGCGGGTGTCGATGGGCAGGCCCGCGTTGGTCCACGCGCCCAGGCCGCCCTTGAGGATCTTGACGTCCTTGAAGCCTTGCTTTCGTAGATCGCGCGCCACCCGGGCGCTGGTGTCCTCGTCGGGTCAGGTACAGTAGGCGACCACCGGGCGCGTCATGTCGAGGTCGAGGCCGGCCAGGCTGGTGGTCAGGTCCTCGGGCGTGACGCGGATCGAGCCCCGGATCGTGAGCGGCAGCTGCTCGTAGGAGTCCGCCCGCCGCGCGTCGAGCAGGATGGGCGCCTTGCCGTCCTCCATCATCCGTACCACCTCGGATGGGTGTACCCGGTAGCGGTTCTTGTTCCAGCGGTGCAGCCACTGCCCGCCGAAACCGCCCGCGCTGACCAGGGTGACGCCGATGGCGATCCAGAACCACGGGAAGGGCTTGGGCTTCGGATTCTTCACTGCCTCGCGCGCCTCGGCCAGCATGCGCCGCGCGTCGGGCAAGTTCGGATGCAGCCGGTCCGCCTCCTCGAAGTGCCGGAGGGCAGCGGGGCCGTCGTCGTTGAACAGGGCCTTCAGGCCCGCGTACCAGGCGTCGTTAAACTTGCTGCCCGCGTTCACCTTGACCGGGGTGTCTTTCACAAAGGCGGTCACCGCGGCGGACGGGATGACGAAGTTGAAGCCCTGCACGATGCTGCCCTCGGGGCCGGGAGCGAGCGACACGAACGTCAGCAGCCCGACCACGTTGCCGCGGTCATCCACCGTCGGGCCTCCCGAGTTGCCCCACGCCGCGGATGCATCCGTCTGGATCACGGTGTTGTTGTTCCGATCCTGCTTGAACCCCGAGATCGCCCCGTTGGTGATCGACGCCTCGACCATGGAGGACTGGTTCAGGAGCTCGTGCGAGAGCACCACGCCGGGGAAGCCGATGATGTGGACCGGGTCGCCGATCTGGGCTCCCTTGGAGTCGGCGAGCGAGAGCACCGGGTAGTTCTCGCCCGGGACCTTGAGCAGGGCCAGATCGCGGCCCGACATCTCGTTCACCGGCGGGCTGTACTTCTTCACCTCCGCCTTGAACCGCCCCTTGGCGGTGACGACGAAGACCTCCGGCTTGAGGTTGACCTTGGCCGAGGGCAGGACGGTGTCGAGCAGCCGGCGCTTGGCCGCCTCTTCGGCCTCCGGCCGGTCGCCGGGCTGGAGGCCCATCTTCTTCAGGACCTGGGGCAGGCAGGCGGTGGTGACCGCCCGCTGGGCTTGCTGGTTGGCCAGCCACCGGGGCGGCTCGTAGGCGGGCTGGACCACGTGGCCGTTGGTCATCAGCCAGCCGTCGGCGTCCAGGAACCAGCCGGTCCCGGTCTCGCGGAAAACGGGCGGGGTGACCTTGACCGGTCCGGCGCCGCAGTCCAGGGACACCTCGGAGGAGACCTCGGCCACGACCAGCACGACGGCGGGCTTGGCTCGGAGGAGGGCCTCCTGGACGGTGATGGCCTTCTGCGCGAAGACCGGCCCGGGCAGCGTGCTCGCGGTCATGATGACCGCCGCCACGAACAGCGCCAGA
>DATJIR010000324.1:0-6074 GCA_035493135.1 Verrucomicrobiia bacterium | reverse complement strand
CTCGCCGATCTCCTCGACCTCGTCTTCGCGGCGCGGCCGCAGGCGGTGTCGTTCGAGGCGGCGAACCCGCGCCACGCCCACGAGTGGAAGGTATTCGAGCGGGTGAAGCTTCCGGCGGGCAAAATCATCATCCCCGGCGTGCTCGATTCCACGACGAACTTCATCGAGCATCCCGAGCTGGTGGCGGAGCGCATCACCCGCTACGCCCGCCTGGTCGGCCGCGAGAACGTCATCGCGGGGACCGACTGCGGCTTCGGCACCTGGGTCGGCCAGGCCGCGGTGGACCCCGACATCGCGTGGGCCAAGCTCGCGAGCCTGGCCGAGGGCGCCCGGCTGGCCTCGCGCGAGCTCTGGGCGCGTCAGTAGCGGGCCGCCACCACCGGGGCCGAGCGGAACTGCACGCTGATCCGCAGGCCGGCGTGGGCCACCTTCGGCAGGGCGTGCTCCCACGTCTGCTGGCAGGTGCCGCCCATCACCAGCACATCGCCCGCGCCCAGGTCGAGCGCGCGCGAGCGCCCACCGCCCGCGGGCCGCAGCAGGAATCGCCGCCGCGTGCCGAGCGCGACGATCGCCACGATCGCGTCGGCGCGCGCCGGCCCCAGGCGGTCGCCGTGGAAGGCGACGCTGTCCTGGCCGCTACGGTAGGCCGCGAGGGACACGCGCGGGAGCGGGCGCCCGTAGCGCGCGGCGAGCGCGTCCCGCATCTCGGGCAGCAGGGGGTGGCCGATCCCGTCGTCCGGCCACGTGGCCACGAGCCGCGGCACGTCGACGACGCGGTCGTACATGCGGCGACGCTGGGCCTGCCAGCGCGTGGTGGTCCAGAGCGCCTCGAGCACCGACTCGTGGCCCTTGATCCACTCCGGCAGGTGCTCGATCCAGGCGCCCGCGCCCAGGTCGGTGCGCCGGAGGCCGGCCAGCGTCCGGTCGCACGCGGGGGCCTCGGCGAAGAGCCCCGACTGGTAGAGCATGGACGAGCCGGGCTGCGCGGTCATCTCCTCCATGCTCTCACACCGCGGAAGCCTCTTCCCCGACGGGCCGCGGCAGGATGGTACGATGCGGGAGAGCTCCCGATGCCCTCGTCTCGTGGATCGATGCGGATCGTCGTGATGGCCGCGCTCCTCGCCGGCCTCGTCGGCGTGCCCGCGCCCGCGGCGGCCGCCGAGTCGGCGGTCGTCATCCCGGCCCCGGCGCTGGACGACGCCAAGCGGCCCGGCCCGCTCCAGACCGCGGTGCTCGCGGGCGGCTGCTTCTGGGGCGTGCAGGGGGTGTACGAGCACGTGCGCGGCGTGCGGAGGGCCCTCTCGGGCTACTCGGGCGGCGACAAGGCGACCGCGGACTACGAGGCGGTCAGCCGCGGCGGGACCGGCCACGCGGAGTCGGTCGAGATCCGCTTCGACCCGAAGGTGATCTCCTACGGGGAGATCCTGCACATCTACTTCTCGGTGGTGCACGATCCCACCCAGCTCGACCGCCAGGGGCCGGACTCCGGCACCCAGTACCGCTCCGGCATCTTCTACGCGAGCGAGTCGCAGAGGAAGATCGCGCAGGCCTACATCGCGCAGCTCGATCGGGCCAAGGTCTTCGCGCGCCCGATCGTCACCCGGGTCGATCCCCTCGAGGCGTTCTACCCGGCGGAGGACTACCACCAGGACTTCCTGCAGCGGAATCCGGACCACCCCTACATCGTCATCAACGACCTGCCCAAGATCGAGAATCTCCGGCGGGTCTTTCCCACCTCCTACCGGGAGCCCCCCATCAGGGCGACGGTCAAGTAGGGCCTCGCCCACGTTCGCCCGGCGAGGCGGCGAGGACCGACGGTCGCGACCGGTCAGGCGACCTGACGCTCGGGGTGTCGGCGCCGGTCGCGTCGCGCCAACACCCGGCGGTGCTCGAGGAGGAGGCGCACCGTCTCCTGCAGCACGGTGGCCACCGGCACCGCGATGATCATGCCCAACACGCCGAGGGCGTGGCTGCCGACCACCACCGAGCCGAGCAGCAGCGCGGGGTGGAGGTGCACGCTTCGCCCGATGGTGAAGGGCTGGATCATCGTGTCGTCGAGCACCTTGATGACCAGGAACAGCAGCACCACGCGCCCGACCCCGGCGAGCCCCTGCCCCGGTGTCATCACCACCACGAGCCCGGCGGCGGCGGCCGAGAGCAGCGGCCCCACGAAGGGCACCACGTTGGCGAGACCGGCGAAGGCGCCGAGCAGGAGCGGGTACGGAACGCGCGCCGCCCATAGCCCCAGGGCGGCCAGCGCGCCCACCACGAGGCCGTCCAGCACCACGCCGCGGATGTAGCGCCCGATGACCCCGTTGAGCTCGCGCCACACCGCCACCGACGTCTCCACGTGCTGCGGCGGCAGCCGGTCCATGGCCACCGCGATGAGGCGGTGCATGTCGCGCAGCAGGAAGAAGGCGAAGAACGGGACCAGGATCACCAGCAGGAACAGGTGGCCCACGTGCTCGAAGAGGTCGCTCGGCTCACCCGGGCCCCGGCTGAGCACGAAGCGCTGGACCCAGCCCCCGCCCTCGGGCAGCAGGCGCCGGAGTGCCGGCGCCGACTCGGCCAGCTCGCGTACCACCGCGTCGAGGCCCACGTCGATCTGCCGCGCCAGGGCGGGCATGCGCTCCATCAACGCCCCGCCTTCCGCGAGCATGCCCGGCCCCAGCAGGAAGCCGCCGACGACCAGCAGCGCGATGATCACCGCGAACAGCGCGCCCACCGCCACGCTCCGCCGGATGGCCAACGCGTCCGCCCACGCGACCGCCGGGCTCAGGAGGTAGGCGAGCGCGGCAGCGAGGAACACGGGCAGGACCAGGCCGCGGGCCAGCCAGGCGAGCGCCGCGAGCCCGCCCCAGATGAGGAGCCGAGCCGGCGTCACAGCGGCTCGGCCGTCTCCCGGCCGGGGCCCGGCCCGGTCGCGCGCACCGGGCTACGCCGCGCGTAGATGGCGAGCAGCCGGGAGAGGTTGCGCATCACCACCACCGCGATGCGGGCGTTGCCCTCGATGAGCGCGTCGAAGTCGCTCTTGTAGAGGATGAGCAGCCGCCCCGGCGTGACGATGCGCGCGGTGGCCGAGCGCGGGAAGTCGTCGATCAGGGCGAGCTCGCCGAAGGCATCGCCGGGGCCGAGCGTGTTCAGGATGTACGGGCCCTGCGGCGTCGCCCGGGTGATCTCCACCGCGCCCTCGACCACGACGAACAGCGCCCGGCCCGGATCGCCCTCCTCGAAGACGATCTCCCCCGGACGATACATCTTCTCGAAGAACCGCGTGGCCAGCCGCGCCAGGAGGCGACGCGGCAGGCCGGTGAAGAGGGGGGAGCCCGCGAGGAACGGCGCGCGCCGCATCTGCTCGGGGTCCGCCGCCCAGCCGAGCCAGCGCGGGAGAGGTTGCTCGAACATTGCGCGCACTATAGCAGAACGCGCCTCCCGGCCGCGATTACGGCCGCGGATCGTCCACCGGGATGTAGACCACCGGCGCGGTGTGCTTCTTGTACGCCTTTCGCTCTCCGGTCTCGAGACACCGGAACGCCTCGGCCGACACCGACACGGTGCGGGCGGGCAAGGTCGCCGCGAGGTTGACCTCGCTCCCGATCACGTCGAAGCGCTCGCCCAGGCCGAACGGGCCCGCGACCGCCCGCCCGAAGTGGGCCTTGACCACCACCCGCGAGTCCCAGCCCCGGGCCGCCCACCACCCGTCGATGTCACGCTTGAGCGCGGGCAGCGCTGCCACGCCGGCGCCCGCCCGCTCTTCGGGCCACACCGCGAGGAAGGCATCGCCCATGAACTTGACGAGCTGCCCGCCGATGGCCGCGACGCGGCTCTCCGCGTGCCGGTAGTACCCGTCGAGCAGCTCGGCGAGGGTGCTCGCCGGCGTGGCGCGCGCGTTCACGGTGAACCGCGTGAGGTCCGCGAAGACGATGAGCAGCGGTTGCTCGGTGCGAGGGGACGGGACACCATCGGAGCTCGACATGCCCACCTCCGTCGTCGTGTAGGCCGTGTTTCGCCGGTCCCGGTACCCGGCTGGAGGGACGAAGTGGCGCCGGCCCTTGCGTCCGGCAGTTGAGCGAAGTGTAGCGGGAAGCTCCGCGCAGTTTCACGGAGAAACCGGGGGCCGGCCCATGCCGGGCCTCCCGGAAAGAGGACCGGGGCTCCGGAGGCTCTCCCTCCGAAGCCCCGACCATCAATGCGATCGTTCTACTCCAGCCCGAGGACTCCTCGCCACCCCGATCCGCTCCGCCTTGCGAGGAAGGTCCGCCTCGCATTCAGCTGCGGCAGCCAGCTTCGCTCGTCGTCCCCGCCCCGCGCGGCGATCGCCAGAGCCACGCCGGCGAGAAACCCCAGACCAGCGGCGGCCGTGAGCGCAGCCACCGGCTCCCTCCGGGCATAGGCAATCACTTCGTCCGTCCGGTCCTGCACCCCAGTGCCGACCGCTGCCGCCGCCTTCTTCAGCGCCTGAAGAGCGTCGCCGCCAGCTGCAGCGGCCGCCCCCGCACTCCCCTCGCTCCAGTGGCTACCGGTGGTGGAATGGGTGATGTCGGATACCAGCCCGGCATCCCCTTGCGCCTCGACTCGATGTCCCACGTCGACGAGCTTCCTGTCCATGGTCGTGTCCTCCTCCATGTCTGTCTCCCCTGTGCCTGTCTCGCGTCTGCGCCTCTTCGCGGGCTGCCGCCGCCTGTGCGATGTGGTCGTGCGTCGCCGCTTGGTCGTCCCGCTCGTACGTGTTCGACGCGCGGCGTCGAAGGCCCAGGCTTCGCCGCACGCCATCGTTCCGACGAGACGCAAGGGTCATGCCGATGGAGATGACAGCACGATCCGCCCCGGTGTCGCCGATCCGGACGCTATTTTCCCGGGTTCTCGGCCGCGGTGGTAAGGAATGCCGGGTGTGCCTTACCGAAGTGTTGATCCTTCACGGCGCGGTGCGGTGCGATGTAGCGACCGGCCCAGGCGCTCCAGGGCCGCCTTGATGAGGAACGCGGTCGCCGCCGAGGCCGCGGATCCGACAAGGCGCTCCACGGCGCTCGGCTGGACCGCGACGCGCTCGGGACGGTCGATCATGCGCCCGAGCGCTTGGCGTAGGCGTCCACTCCGTGCCAGGAGGGTTTCGCGCCGGCGCGCACGCCAGACGCCATAGGCGACGGTCCCTGCCGCAGCGGCGCCGGCCGCGAATACGGTCACGAGGATTCCAGCCGCATGTCGGCGTATCTGGAGCCGCACGTCCATGAGCTCACGACGGCGCTGGTTCAACTCGGCCACGAGCGCGGTGAGCTCGTGTCGCCGGCGGACGATTTCTGCCTCGAGGGGCCCCGGGTCGCGTGCTGGCTGCCCTTTGATCGAGGTCACGCCAGCTGAGCCTTCAGCCATTCCCAGTCCTCCTTCAGCGATTTTCTGGTGAGGGTTAGCGGCGAGCGTGGACGCTGCATCCATCCCACGTATCCGGCTATCGCCCCGGCCCCCAACACGACCGTGGCCACGATCGCCGCCGCGAGCCAGCCGGGAATGATCGTGGCCAGGGCCAGTACGAGCGCCACCAGGAGCAGGTTGAGGCCCGTCAGCGCCGCGACGACCGCCACTCCGAGCCCCACCAGGGCCCGGATCCCGGACCGGGCGTCGCTTGCCAGCTCGGCACGTACCAGCTCGACCTCGGTCCGAGCGAGCTCGAGAAGTTGGTTGCCGATGGCCCCGATCAGATGCGGGGTGCTGGGTGCGTGGTCTTCGCTCCCGTTCTGGCGGGCTCGATGGTCGTGTCGCGGCATCGTGGTTTCCTCCTTGTGGCCCGGCCCGGCGTGGATCAGCCCGGCCAGGAGCTGTGGCTGGCCGTCGAGGACGCGGCTCAGCTGCAGGGCCTTGCGATAGACGATCTGCCAGTCGTCGTACTCGGCCGGGAGCTTCTCGATCGCCCGCACGATCTCGTGGAGCGACTCCCCTGCGGTCGGATCTGGCCGGCCGTGGTCGGTGGCCTGGGCGGCTCGCCAGAGCCGGGCGATCCGCCGCTCGATGTCCTGGGCTCGAGGATCCGACGTCTGCCAGACGTCGAGGTCGCTGACCCCCTCAACGACAAGCCCTTG
>DATJIR010000323.1:0-2621 GCA_035493135.1 Verrucomicrobiia bacterium | reverse complement strand
AAGCAGTCTGGGCCCTTTGCCGCCGCCGGCGCAGATTTAATACGGGTCCGGCGGCGGGGATGCGGAAGAATACGTGCGACATCGATGGGCGTCACCGCGCGGCTGCTGAAGCAGGAGCTCCTGATCCACCTGGACTACGGGCTGCCGTTCGGCGACGTCGTGGTCCGCTACCGCGGGCCCCTCGGTGAGCCCGAGGGGCTCCCCGAGCAGGTGATTAGCCTGCTGCGCGCGCGAATCCCGCGCGACGTCCAGCACGAGCTGGACGACCTCTATCAGGCCTTCGCGCGGCGGATCCCGCCGCCGGCCGAGCCCGACGGGACGGTCCAGCCGGCGCTCGCCACGATCCTGATCCAGGACCAGGAGCGCCCCCCGGAGCTGGCGCTGGCCTGGCTCACCTACGTGCGGGAGGCGCCCGGGGCCAGGACCCGGCTGGAGCAGCAGCACCTCGCGCTCGGCGCCGCGGACCTCAGCCCGCCGGAGCGCTCCACCCTCGAGCGGCTGCGGCACCGGATCAAGGGGATCGCCTGGACGCACTACCAGGGCCCGGTCGGGCATTGAGCGAGCCGCTGCCCGAGGTCCTGCCCGCCGATCCCCTGCCGCTGGCCGCGCGCTGGATCGGGGAGGCGGTGGCCGCGGTGAAGAGCGCGACCGCGATGGCCCTGGCCACCGTGGACGGGGCGGGCCACCCCGCGGTCCGCATGGTCATCTGCCGCGGCTTCGACGCGGTGGAGGGCTCGCTGGTCTTCTACACCGACCGCGAGAGCGCCAAGGGAGTGGCCCTCGAGCGGGCGCCGCGCGCCGCCGCCGTCTTCCACTGGGACGTATTCGAGCGGCAGATCCGCGTGGAGGGGCCGGTCACCCACGTGCCCGAGGCCGAGTCGGACCGCTACTGGGGCACGCGTCCGCTCGACGCGCGGCTCGCCGCGGTGGCGAGCGCGCAGAGCCGGCCCGTCGCCTCGCGCGCGGCCTTCCTCGAGCAGATCGAGGCGGTCCGCCGCGCGCACGGCGAGCGGGTCCCGCGGCCGGCGCGCTGGGGCGGCTACCGGATCTGGGCCGAGCGGGTCGAGCTGTGGGCCGGACAGCCGGGCCGCGCGCACGATCGTGCGGCGTGGACGCGCGCGCTCCGGCCCACCCCGACCGGCTTCACCGGCGGTGCCTGGGGCGGGACGCGCCTTCAGCCCTGAGGGCGGAGGGTCAGCTCGCGCTCGACGCGCCGCGAGGGGGCAGCGTCGAGGCGCACCAGAGGGCGAGGCCGAGCGGTGTCATCGGGACCGGCGCGACACCGGCCACCGCCAGCACGAACGCGATCACCGCGAGGATGCGCAGGGCGTAGCTCATGCCGCACCTCCTGGGACCGGGCCGGCCCCGTCGCCCGAGGCCAAGTGCCGGATGCGATCCTCCGCCTCGCTCATCGGCGAGCCGCCGTGCATCATCGCGCGGGCGAACTCGAGCATCGGGTAGCCGTTGCTGGCCTCGTCCTGGAACCGCCGGGCGAAGCCCCCGCTGCGGATGTCCTCGAGGACCCGACGGAACCGCTCCGCCATCTCCTCGCGGTCCATCTCGAGCGAGCGGGTGATGCCGCCGAACACCGCGGTGGGCCCGTGGTCCTCGGAGGCGCGGAAGAAGCCCGTCTCTCGGAACGACTGGAAGACCGCCTCCATCTCGCCCGACATGTACATCTCGAGCACGAGCGCCTCCGCGGGCACGCCCGCCTCGCGCGCGACCTCGAAGGCCATCATCATGGCCATGCCGAGCACCGCGCCCACCGACTGCTCGATGAACAGGTCGAGCGTGGCCTCCACCTTCGCGGTCATCTCCACCGCGCCCGCGCGCAGGACGCCGAGCCCGTCGGCCAGCCCCAGCATGCGCTGCTGCGCGCGGCCGCTCGCGTTGGCCTCGACGCCCACGCACGCCCAGAAGCCGTGGCCCTCGAGATACCGCGCGCGGGCGGTGGTGCCGGCCATGCGCGGGGCCACCAGCAGCACGTCGATGCCGGTGGGCGGGTGGATGAGGTCGAAGGCGAGGCTGTAGCCCGAGCCGAACGCGATCGCGCTGCCCGGCCGGAGCGCGGGGGCGATCGTCACATCGAAGACGGTGGGGATCACCTCGTCGGGCAGCAGCACGTAGACCACGTCGTCGGTGGCCGCGGTCGCGATCGCCACCACCTCGAAGCCCTCGCGGCGCGCCTGCTCGGCGTACTCGTCGTCGCGATTGCCGATGCGGACCTTCGCGCCGGAGTCGCGCAGGTTGAGCGCGGCGGTGCGGCCGAGGTGGCCGTAACCGAGCACCGCCACCGCCTCGCCGGCGAGCGCGCCCGCCGGCGCATCCGCCGCGCGATACACTCTGACCGGTGCCTGTCCCGGATTGGTCATTGCGTGATACTAACCTATCTCGTGTGGGTTTGCTTCGAGTTCGGGCGCTCGGCGCGCCGGCATTGTAGCATTGGGACGCCATGGCCAGTCCATCGTCCGCGGTGACGTGCTGCGTGGCGGGCGGCGGCCCGGCCGGCATGATGCTCGGGCTCCTGCTCGCCCGCGCCGGCGTCCGGGTGCTTGTGCTCGAGAAGCACGCCGACTTCCTCCGCGACTTCCGGGGCGACACCATCCACCCCTCCACGCTCG
>DATJIR010000322.1:0-4806 GCA_035493135.1 Verrucomicrobiia bacterium | reverse complement strand
CGCATTGGGGAGGGAGGAGGCGACCAGCGCATGGCCGATTTCGTGATGCGCGACGATGTCGCGCTCTTTCTCGGACAGCACCCGGCTCTTGCGCTCCAGGCCGCCGACCACGCGGTCCACCGCCTCCTCGAGGTCGGCCATGTCGACCGCGTCCTTGCCCTTGCGCGCGGCCAGCAGCGCGGCCTCGTTGATGATGTTGGCCAGGTCCGCGCCGGCCATGCCCGGGGTGCGGGCGGCGAGCACGTGGAGATCCACGCTCGGGGCAAGCTTCACGTTGCGCGCGTGCACGAGCAGGATCGCCTCGCGCCCCTTCACGTCGGGCTTGTCCACCACCACCTGGCGGTCGAAGCGGCCCGCGCGCAGCAGGGCCGCGTCGAGGACCTCGGGCCGGTTGGTCGCGGCCATGATGATGACGCCCTTGGACGAGTCGAACCCGTCCATCTCGGCGAGGAGCTGGTTGAGCGTCTGCTCCCGCTCGTCGTGGCCCGACAGGAACCCGGTGTTGCCGGCGCGCGTCTTGCCGATGGCGTCCAGCTCGTCGATGAACACGATGCAGGGCGCCTTCTCCTTGGCCTGCTCGAAGAGATCCCGCACCCGGGAGGCGCCGACGCCGACGAACATCTCCACGAACTCGGAGCCGGAGAGGAAGAAGAACGGCACGTCGGCCTCGCCGGCCACCGCCCGGGCCAGGAGGGTCTTGCCGGTGCCCGGCGGCCCCACCAGCAGCACGCCCTTGGGGATGCGGCCGCCGAGGCGCTGGTACTTCTTGGGGTTCTTCAGGAAGTCGACCACTTCCATCAGCTCGGCCTTGGCCTCCTCCACGCCGGCCACGTCCGCGAAGGTGGTCTTGAGCTCCTTGCGGTCGTAGATCTTGGCCTTGGAGCGGCCGAAGGACAGGGCCTGGGTGGGTCCGCCGCCCATCCGACGCATCAGGAAGAGCCAGAGGCCGGCCATCAGGATCAGGGGCACGAGCCAGGAGATCAGGTCCCGCCAGAAGGTGGACTCGATGCGGCCCGAGAACTCCACCTTGGAGGCCTGCAGCTCCCGGACGATGTCGTAGTCGTCGGTGGCCGGGATCCGGGCGGTGGTGAACACGGTCGGGCCCTGCTCGGCCCCCAGCAGCTGGCGCAGCTTGTCCCCCGGGCCTGCGGGCGGGGTGGGCAGGGCGCCGGGCTTGAGGACCCCCTGGATCTCCCGCTCGCCCAGCGAGACCTTCAGCACCTTGCCCTCGTGGACCAGGGTCAGGAACTCGCTCATCGGGATGTCGACGGTCCGGGGGGCGCGGAGCCAGCTCTGGACGCCGAAGACCACCATGAGGGCGATGAAGAGATAAACGAGTGAAAACTGGGTCTTCTGGCGATTGGGCAATTTCATCGTGGGGGCTCGGATTCGATGCTAGCGGAACCCCCGGGGGGTGTCAAACCGCCGGCTGGCGAAGGGAAACCAACCGCAACCGCGGGTCGGTCCGGACGGATCGGCGGGTCGGGCTCAGGCCGACCCGGCTACTGGCACTGAGCCCCCTTGGGGGGGTCGTAGTTGGCGACCCGGTAGGTCGAGTTGAAGGAGTCTTCCCAGACCTGGAGCGGTACCCGCCCCACCAGGCTCTCCCCGTCGTACAGATTGAACTTGGCCCGGCTGATGAACTCCTCGGGCCCCACCCGCTTGGCCAGAAAGTCGGCCGCGGTGGCCTTGTCGATGAACAGGGCGAGCGTCTCGTTGACCGACTGCTGGCCGGGGCGACTCGTGCCCGGCTTGAGCCACGAGAGGACCACCGAGAGCCCGGCCACGTCGCCGTCGTCCACCACGTCCGAGAGCGCGGCCATGCGCCGCAGCATGTCGACGCCGTAGCGGGAGAACATCGCGGAGACGCGCCGCTCCTGGGGCAGGGCTGCGAAGACCGGGTCCTCGCGCTGATCGACCCAGATCCACGTCGAGAGATAGCGATCGTCGCCCGGGCTGTCCTTGTACCGGGGGAAGCCGATGCGGCCCGGGTACACGGCGAGCCAGGGCATGCAGTTGTAGATCTGCTCCGAGAACTCGATCAGGCGCAGACGATGCGCGTTGGCGAGGTTCCTGGCCTTGTCCGTCGTGTACTTCTCGACGGGCATCAGCGCGTCCGCGGGGGCCGCGAAGGCCGGGGCCGCGAAGCACACGCCGAGGAGCAGCAGGACGGGGGCGAGGCCGCCCCGCACGGTGCGGTCGTACCGGGACATGGCCGATCCTAGTTCTGGAAGATCTGCTCCGGGCTCACCGTGATGGCCTTGCCCCACCAGTTCTCCGAGCGGGCCGCGTCCACGTCGGTGCGCGCCACCCGCGGGTTCGAGCCGTCCTTGTTATTGCGCATCGAGAACATCCCGTGCGTGCCCGACGCGAAATGGGTGGTGTGGCCCCGCCACTCCGACCACTCCTCTGACGTGGCGCACGCCGAGGTCAGCAGCACGATGCCTCCGAGAAACGAAGCCAGCGATAGCCATGCGCGCATGGGGACTTGCCTCCTTGGGGGCACTGCAATCCTCCACTCCAGCGGTACGAGCCGTAATGATACGGAGCGCTCCCGGAGAGGTCAACTTTCATTTGCCACCGCAAGGCCCGTCAGGCATGCTCCCACCAGGAGGCGGCGCCACCGATGAGCCAGTATCTGACGCTCCACGAGGAGCCGGGGGAGCTCCGCCGGCCCGTCATCATCCTGGCGTTCTCGGGCTGGAACGATGCGGCCGAGTCGGCCACCACCGCCGCGCGCTACCTGAGCCAGCTCTGGTCGTCCCGGCCCCTGGCCACCATCGACCCGGAAGATTTTTACCACTTCGGCCTCTCGCGGCCCCACGTCCGCTTCAAGCCCGGCTCGCGCACCGAGCGCGAGGTCGTCTGGCCCGCCACCGAGTTCTCACTGGCCCAGCCGACCGAGCTGGAGCGGGACATCGTGGTCGGGGTCGCCATCGAGCCTCATCTGAAGTGGCGCACCTACTGCGCCGCGGTCCTCGACCTGGCCCGGCGCTCCCGGGCCTCGCTGGTCCTCACCCTGGGCGCGCTCCTCGCCGAGGTGGCCCACACGCGACCGGTCAAGCTCTCCGGCAGCTCGTACGACCCGGAGCTGTCCGCGCGACTGGGGCTCCGGCCGTCGCGCTACGAGGGGCCCACCGGCATCGTGGGAGTGCTCAACACGCTCTGTCGCGAGGCGAGCGTGCCGACGGCCAGCCTGTGGGCGAACGTGCCACACTACGTGTCCGGCATCGAGAACCCGCGCGCCGCGCTGGCCCTCGTCCGACGCGTGCTGAACCTGCTGAACACCGAGGCGGACCTCACCGACCTGCGCGAGGCCGCGGAGCAGTTCGATCAGAACCTGACCTCGATCGTGGCGCAGAACGCGAAGATCTCCGAGTACGTGCGCAAGCTCGAGCGCAAGAGCCCCGACGAGGAGGACGAGCCGGTCGAGGCGGTCGAGGATGCGGAGACCGCGGGGACGGCGGGGCCCGGTCCCGCCCGGGACGAGCTGCCGCCCTCCGCCGACCTGGTCGCCGAGATCGAGCAGTTCCTCCGCCAGCAGCGTCCCGAGAACTCCTGAGAGCTCCCGCCCGTCGGCGGGAGTGCGAGGTTTCCGGGCCCGCGAGCGTAAGATCGTCCCGATGCGTCGCCGGGCCCTCCTGCTCATCGCGCTCGCCGGCGTGCTGCCGGCGGCGCCGGCCTTCGCCGCGGCTCCGGCGGCGCCCGGGCTCCACGTCCGGGTCGTCCCGCCGACCGCCCGGCAGGGCGACACGGTCCTCGTCTTCGTGGCGGGGACCCGTGGCGCCCGCGACGTCGAGGGCAGCCTGGGCGGCCAGCACCTGGCCTTCTTCCCCTACGGCGCGGAGTACGCCGCGCTGGCCGGCGTCGACCTCGAGACCAAGCCCGGCAAGGTGCGGTGGCGCATCGGCCTGGTGGACGCGGCGGGCGTGCCGCGGAGAGCGGCGGGGATCCTGACCATCAAGTCGGGAGGCTTCCCGGTCCAGCGGCTCACGCTGCCCGAGAAGATGGTGAATCTCGACCCGGAGGCCGAGCGGCGCGCGGCCAACGAGGCGCTCCGGCTGCGCGCGCTCTACGACACGGTCACTCCAGAGCGGCTCTGGCGCGGGCCGTTCACGCGCCCGGTCGCGGGCCGCAAGCCCGGCGAGGGCTTCGGCTCCCGGCGCATCATCAACGGGCAGCCGCGCATGCCGCACTCCGGTACCGACTTCTCGGCCGATCGCGGCACGCCGGTGGTGGCGTCGAACCGCGGCCGGGTGGCGCTGCTCGGAGAGTTCTTCTTCGCGGGGCGGCTCGTGGCGCTCGACCACGGGCTCGGGCTCTACACGCTCTACTTCCACCTCGACGGGGTGTCGGTGGCCGAGGGCCAAATGGTGGAGCGCGGCCAGACCGTCGGCACCGTCGGCACCACCGGGCGCTCCACCGGACCCCACCTGCACTTCGCGGCCCAGCTCGGCCGGGCCCGCGTCAACCCGCCCGAGCTCTTCGCGCTCCCCGTCCGCGACTGATCGCGGGCGCTAGGCGCCCGGATGCAGGCTCGCGCTCAGCACGGTCACGGCGCGCCCGCCCACGCGCACCCGGCTCGGCCGCCCGTCGTCCACCGTGAGCTCGAGCTGCAGGCGGCCGGGCCGGCCGAGCCCGTCGCCCTGCTCGGCGGTGAAGACGGCGCGGCCGCCATCGACCGTCGCGAGGCCCGCGCCGAACAGCCAGACCACGAGCGTGGCGTGCGCCGACCCGGTCACGATGTCCTCGGGCAGCCCGAAGTGCGGCGCGAAGAAGCGGCTGTGGCTCAGCGAGCCGGGCTCC
>DATJIR010000321.1:0-3027 GCA_035493135.1 Verrucomicrobiia bacterium | reverse complement strand
ATCTGGCGGTGACCCCGGAGGCGGGGGCGGCGCAGGCGTGCGCGCGCCGCGCCGGCCAGAGCCGCGCGTCGTCCACCGGCTGGCCGTCGGGCCGCGGCTGCCAGGTGGAGGCGGTGAAGTGATACGGCGCGAGCGCGGGCGGCGGGGGCAGGCAGACGTCGGCCTCCAGCATCCGCTCCACGTGGTCGTAGAGCGCGAGCGCCTGCGCCTCGGAGTCGATCGAGTGGAACCACTGGGTCTGCCCGTCGAAGAGCAGGAGCACCACGTTGGCGAGCGCGCAGGGGCCGAGGCACCCGCCGATGGTGAGGTGGATCACGTTGCGGAGGCGACGCCGCTCCCACTCGCGGTGGAAGGCCTCGGTCGGCACCGCCGCGAAGCCGTCCTCGGTGCGGCCGCAGCAGCAGCCGGTCGCGCACACGAAGAGTTGCCCGCGGAAGCGCGCCACGTTGACGCGCCGGCCGTCGCTGCGCACCACGATGTTGCGTCGTCGCTCGTACACGCCCGCTCCGCCTCAGCGGGGGGCCGGCGCGGGCGGCCGCACCTCGGCCACCCCGATCAGCGCGTCGCGGGTGATCCACGGGATCAGCTCCGCCTCGCCGAGGCCCTCGGCGGCGGCAGGCCGCTGGGGCAGCACCATGTAGCGCATCTCCGAGCTCGAGTCCCACACCCGGATCTCGCGCCGGGGGTCCACCGCGAGCCCCATCTCGCCGAGGAGCGCGCGCGGCTCGCTCACCGCCCGCGAGCGATAGGCCGGCATCTTGTACCAGGTGGGCGGCAGCCCGAGCACCGGCCACGGATAGCAGGAGCAGAGCGTGCACACCACCAGGTTGTGGACCGCGTCGGTGTTCTCGACCACCATGAGCATCGCGTAGTCGAGATCGAGGCGCGCGAGGGCGGCGCGGGGGTCGTCGAGCAGCAGGCGCCGGTAGGCGGGATCGGTCCAGGCCCGCGCCACCGCGCGGGCGCCCACCATCGGGCCGGTGTCCGACTCGTACCGCTGGATCACCCGGTCGACCGAGTCCGGCCCCAGGATGCCCTTCTCGAGCAGCAGCGACTCGAGCGCGCGGACCCGGGAGACGACGTAGGGATCGACGTTGGGGTGGTTCTTGCCCATCCGGTCACCTCCCGGGCAGGAGATAGCTCTCCCACAAATCGATGTGCACCGCCTGGTTCGGCTCTGCCGACTCGCCCCACAGCTCGCGGGCGTCGAAGCGCACGCTGTAGAGCGGCTGGGGCTGCTCCCCGTGGCCGTGGGCGTGGGTGTCCGGGAAGACGTGGATGCCGTGGCAGCGGTGGATCACCCCGCGCTTGCCGCGGGCGTAGCGGGGTAACCGGGTGTGCCCGTGGGGGTGCATCTCGCGCGTCCGCACCGGATCGCCGGGCGCGAAGCGGGGCGCGGCGCCGGTCTCGCGGATCACGTCCGGCGCCCACTTCGAATTGGCGGGCGGGCGCGGGGGGAGCGGCGCGGTCAGGGGCTCGGTCGCCGGCGCCTCCGGCCGCCGGGCGAAGAAGGCCAGGCGCTCGGCCAGCTCCGCCGCGCCCACCACGCCCTTCTCCACGAGCAGGCGGATCACGCCGTCGAGCCACTTCTCGTAGTAGGTCGCCCGCAGGTAGTGGGCCGGGGCCATGCGCTCGATGCCGTGACGGAACTCGTCGATGTTGAAGAGGCCGCGCGAGCCGCCGGCGCGCTGCATCGCCAGTACCGCCGCCTCCCACGCCGCGTGGAAGACGGGCTCGTCCTCCTCCCGCTCCACCGGGCCGAAGCCCTGCATGCCCCCCAGATCGTGCACGCCGTCCATCTCCCGCGATTCTATCGACTGGGGTCGGGTCTTACAATCCCGGTCAGTGGGTCCGCGGCGGCGTGGGGTCGCTCGGCGGGGGCTCGGCGGGGACGCCGGCGTGGCGGGCGCGCAGGTCCATCCAGAGGGCGAGCCGGGACCAGTCCGGCGTCTCGACGTAGCGGCCCCGGGCCGGATCGATCCACGGGTTGGGCAGGAAGACGGTCATCATCTGCTCCTCCCGTCCGTTCCACAGGCGCAGCCCCCACGCGCTCGGCCGCCCGGCCCGGTCCCGACTCTGGAAGAAGGCGGCCCGCCGGCAGCGACGCCACTCCGCGAGCGCGGGCGGCGTGGGCAGGCCGGGCGAGCCCCGGTGGGGGCCGATGCAGAGGTGGAAGTGCCAGGACTCGCTCCCGGGCACCTGCACGGTCACGTAGCCGTCCAGCAGCGACAGACGGGGCCGCGCCCCGAACCGCCCCTCGAACACCGCGCCCTCGATGCAGGGGCCGAAGATGACGTGCTCCCAGTGCTCCTCGAAGAGCTCGCGCAGCAGCGCGAGGAGCGCGGCCTCCGTGCACTCGACCGGGAAGTACTCGGTGCGGCTGCCGTCGAGGTGCTCCTGCACCGTCATCGTGTCAATGCCCACGGTAGCCCACCATCCCGGCCGCGAGCGCGCGCCGGTCCACCCGCGACAGCGCGCGGGTCATCGCGGGCCGGAGGAGCCGGGTGTGCGGGATGGCGAGGAGGTGCTCGGCGATCCACCAGAGATCGCCGTCCGTGGTCGCCCACCCGGGCCGCCGTCGGTCGAAGCGGGCCAGGCTCACCGGCCGCGAGTAGGCCCGCAGGGTGCGCTCGCCCCGCAGATTGATATAGCCGTCGAAGTAGCTCATGACCAGCTCCCGCAGGGTCCGGTACACGGGCTCGCGATAGCGCAGCCCGGAGAAGTTGGACTTGGCGATGGCGCCCCAGTGCCCGCGCACGCGGAACACCGCGACCACGTGATCGGTGTCCTGCACCGCCTCCAGGTCGAGCAGCAGCGGCGGGAAGCCGAGCACCCGCAGCGCGGCCGCCGCGAACACCGCGCCCTCGAGACAGTGCGCGGTCCGCTCGCGCAGCACGCGCCGCGGCGACCACGCGGTCCCGGCCAGGTGGTAGGGCATCGCGTCGAGCGCGCGCTGGATCCCGTGCGGGCTCCGGAGGGCCCGCAGCGCGCGCAACTCGCGCGGAGTGAAGCCGGGATCCGGGCGCG
>DATJIR010000320.1:0-6685 GCA_035493135.1 Verrucomicrobiia bacterium | reverse complement strand
CTGTCGGGCGGCTCGATCCTCAACGCCTTCGTGATGGTCGCGCTCGGCCTTGCCCTCGGCACCGTCGGAATGGACTCGATCTCGGCCCTGCGGCGGTTCACCTTCGGCTCCGTGCAGCTCGCGCAGGGCGTCGACCTCGTGCCCGTGATCATGGGCGTCTACGGAGTGGCGGAGGTGCTGCTCCTCGCGGAGGAGGGCATCGCCAAGACCCAGATCGCGGGGGTGAAGCTCCGCGAGCTCCTCCCCACCCCCGAGGAGTGGCGCCGCTCGAGCATGCCGATCGCTCGCGGCTCCGTCGTCGGCTTCCTCACCGGGCTCGTGCCCGGCCCGGCGGCGGTACTCTCGACGTTCATCTCGTACACCGTCGAGAAGAAGATGTCGCGGACGCCCGAGAAGTTCGGTACCGGCATGATCGAGGGCGTGGCGGGGCCGGAAGCCGCCAACAACGGGGCCACCGCCGGGGCGATGGTCCCGCTTCTCTCGCTCGGCATTCCGTTCTCGCCCGCGACCGCCATCCTGCTGGGCGCCCTGGTGGTCCACGGCCTGCAGCCCGGGCCGCTCCTGATCAGCCAGCGGCCGGAGGTCTTCTGGGGCTTCGTCGCGAGCATGTACATCGGCAACCTCATGCTGCTGATCCTGAACCTGCCCCTGGTCGGGGTCTTCGTGACCGTGCTCCGCATGCCGCAGCACGTCCTCGCGACGCTCGTGCTGCTGCTCTGTCTCGTGGGTGCCTTCAGCCTGAGCAACAGCTTCCTGGACCTGTGGGTGCTCGTCCTCTTCGGCGTGTTCGGCTACGCGCTGCGGAAGCTCCGCGTGGACCCGTCGCCGATGGTGGTGGCGCTGGTGCTGGGCCCGATGATGGAGAAGACGCTGCGCCAGGCCCTCTTCCTCACGCGCGGCAGTGTCGTCGATCTCGTGGCGCGCCCGCTGTCGGCGACGATCCTGGTGCTCGCCGCCGCCGCCCTGCTCGGGCCGCCGATCGTCCGGCTCCTGCGCGGGCGACGTCTCGCGAAGCCGATCTCCCACGCCTCGAACCCCTAGCACCGGACCGTCGCCGGGAGCCTTCCCGACCCCGGCCCCTCCTGCTACACTCGCGGGCGCGGTGCGGCACGACCGCCAAGGAGGATGCGATGCCGGTCGACAAGAGCGCCATCGGCAGGACGGGCGAGCCCGTGACCATGTACGTGGAGCGCGGCAAGATCCAGGAGTTCGCGCGCGCCATCAAGGACGACGATCCGCTGTACTACGACGAGGGCCACGCGGCGAAAGAGGCCGGCGGCATCATGCCCCCGGTGACGTTCTTGCAGACCGTCGCCCACTGGGACGACGGGCGGGGCCGGCCGCGCCTGCCCTTCGACCTCAAGCGCGTGCTGCACGGCGAGCAGGAGTTCGAGTTCCTCGCCCCCATCCACGCCGGCGACGTGCTGACCGCGGTGAGCAAGATCGTCGACGTGTACGAGAAGCCGGGCAAGCGCGGCGGCTCCATGACCTTCGCGGTGACGGAGACCGAGTACCGCAACGCCCAGGGCGCGCTGGTGGCTCGCGCGCGCGCCGTCGGCATCGAGACCGGCCAGGTCGTCAAGGACTGAGAGGAGATCGCCATGCCCGCGACCAAGCGTTTCTGGGAAGACGTCAAGGAGGGCGACCGCCTGCCCGAGGTCCGCGTCGACAAGCTCACCCGGACCGACTTCGTGAAGTACGCCGGGGCCTCCGGCGACTTCAACCCCATCCACCACGACCAGACCTTCGCGGAGGCCTCCGGCAACCCCACCGTGTTCGCGATGGGCATGCTCAACGCGAGCATCCTGAGCCGGGTGGTCACCGGGTTCGCGGGCCGGCCCAATGTGCGCCGCTACAAGGTGCGCTTCCTCACGCGGGCCTGGCCGGGCGACGACGTGGTGTGCCGCGGCACGGTCACCCGGAAGCTCGAGCAGGGCGGCGAGAAGCTGGTGGAGGGCGAGCTCGAGGCGATCAACCAGAAGGGCGAGACCCTGATCAGCGGTTCCTTCGTCGCGGCCCTGCCGTCGCGGAGCTGAGGTCCGTGAAGCTCGGGCTCTCGATCGGGTACTCCGGCGCCCACCTCGACCTGCCGGTGGCGCGCGTGCAGCTCGCGGAGCGGCTCGGCTACGACTCGGTGTGGACCGCGGAGGCATACGGGTCGGACGCCCTGACACCGCTGGCCTACCTGGCCGCGGTGACGAGGCGCATCCGGCTCGGCACCGGCATCATGCAGCTCGCCGCGCGGACCCCCGCGGCCGCCGCGATGGCGGTCGGCACCATCGATGCGCTGGCCGGCGGCGGGCGCGTCATCGCGGGCCTCGGCGTGTCGGGCCCGCAGATCGTGGAGGGCTGGTACGGACAGCCCTGGGGCAAGCCCTACTGGCGCCTGCGCGACTACGTGGCCATCATGCGAAAGGTCTTCGCCCGCAAGGCCCCGGTGCAGCACGAGGGCCGCGAGATCTCGCTGCCCTACACGGGGCCCGGCTCGGCCGGGCTGGCCAAGCCCCTGACGTCGATCCTGCACATGCGCCCGGACATTCCCATCTGGCTGGGCACCGGCGGCGAGTCCACCGTGAAGCTCACCGCCGAGATCGCGGACGGCTGGCTGCCGCTCGGTTTCACGCCCGCCCGCATGAAGGCCTTCCGCCCCTGGCTGGACGAGGGGCTTCGCCGCGCGGGCGGCGGCAAGACGCTGCGTGACCTCGAGATCCAGCCGCGCGCCTTCGTGGTGCTCACCGACGACGTGCGGGCGGGGCTCCAGACCCTCAAGCCGCGGGTGGCGCTCTACGTGGGCGGCATGGGCCATCGCGACAAGAACTTCCACACCCAGGCGATGACCGCGAACGGCTACGGGGAGGCGGCCGAGCGCATCCAGGAGCTCTACCTCGCCGGCCGCAAGGCGGAGGCGGTGGCCGCGGTGCCCGACGACTTCATCGACGAGGGCGCGCTGGTGGGGCCGAGGGACCGCATCCGCGAGCGCTTCCGCGCATGGGCGGACAGCGGCGCGACGGGTCTCACGGTGGCCACCCAGCAGGACGAGGCCCTCGAGCTGATGGCCGATCTGGTCGGGTGCCGCTGAAGGCGCCTGGATGCGCCGGCGTCCCAAGCCCGCGAAGTCCAAGGTCGACGCCAGGTCCTCCCGCGCCCGCCCGGCGCGGAAGCGCGGGGGCTCGCGCGTCCAGGATCTGGAGAAGCGTCTCGCGGCGGCGCTGAAGCGGGAAACGGAAGCGCGGGACCAGCAGACGGCGACCGGCGAGATCCTGCGGGTGATCAGCCGCTCCCCGAGCGACGTGCAGCCGGTGTTCGACACCATCGTCCGCAGCGCGGCCCGGCTCTGCCACGCGGTCATGGCGTCGGTGCTGGTGACCGACGGCCGGATGCTGCACCTGCCGGCAAACTACGGCAGCTCGCCCGAGGCGATGACCGCCGTCCGCGCGCGATTCCCCCGGCCCCTGGACCGCGAGACGGTGTCCGGCTCGGCCATCCTCACGCGATCGGTCGTTCACGTGCCGGACGTCGAGGACCCATCGGTGATGGAGTTCACGAGGCAGGCGGGACGTGTGCTCGGGTACCGGAGCCTGGTCGCGGTGCCGATGCACCGCGACGGCCACGTGGTCGGCGCCGTCAACGTGTGCCGTCGCGAGCCCGGTCGCTTCTCGGACGCCGATGTGGAGCTGCTGAGGACCTTCGCCGACCAGGCGGTCATCGCCATCCACAATGCCCGCCTCTTTCACGACATCGAGGACAAGAGCCGCCAGCTGGAAGCCGCCAGCCGCCACAAGTCCGAGTTCCTCGCCAACATGTCGCACGAGCTCCGCACCCCGCTCAACGCGGTCATCGGGTTCTCGAGGTGCTGATCCAGCGGATGTTCGGCGAGCTGACCGGCAAGCAGGAGGAGTATCTCAAGGACATCTACGCCTCCGGGCAGCATCTCCTCTCGCTCATCAACGACATCCTCGACCTCTCCAAGATCGAGGCCGGGCGCATGGAGCTGGCTCCGGCCCCCTTCCACCTGCCGAGCGCGCTGGAGAGCGCGGTCACGCTGGTCAAGGAGCGGGCGGCCCGCCACGGGATCGCCCTCCAGGTGGACATCGACCCCGGGCTCCAGGAGATCGTGGGCGACGAGCGCAAGGTCAAGCAGGTGCTCCTTAATCTCCTCTCCAACGCGGTGAAGTTCACCCCCGAGGGAGGCCGGATCGGCCTGAAGGCCGCCCGGACCGAGGGCATGGTCGAGATCGCGGTCAGCGATACCGGCATCGGGATCGCCTCCGACGACCAGGCGGCCATCTTCGAGGAGTTCCGTCAGGTGGGGAGCGACGAGGCGCGGAAGCAGGAAGGCACCGGCCTCGGGCTCACGCTCGCCCGGAAGTTCGTCGAGCTACACGGCGGGCGGATCTGGGTGGAGAGCGCGGTCGGACGAGGAGCTACCTTCACGTTCACGCTGCCCGTGAGCTGATCCGGAATGCGGTCGATGCGGGCCCGCAGGCGGTTCGTCGCTGCGCCGTCTGATCGACCTGGTGTACGCCGCGCTCTAGTCCGCCGCCGCGACGCGGCTACGCGTGGAGGAGCTCGACCGCCTCCTCGTAGATCTCCATGTTCTTCCCATAGGAGATGGCCGAGGCCTGGGCCGCGCTGACCAGATGCCGCCAGCGCCACGGCAGCCGCGTGCTGTGGAACTCCTCGAAGGTCGCCTGGTGGTGCTTGAAGGCGTGCATCTCGGTGAAGTTGTCGTGCACGACGATCGAGGCCAGACGGGCGATGAGAGCATCCGGGTCGTACCCGAGGTCGGCGTACTGCTGCGCCAGGTTCACCGTGTTCTTCACCTCGGGCACCGCGCGCATCTGCCCGAGGTTGGTGACCTTCGACCAGTCGGTCGGCGGCTGGGTGTAGATGCTCTCCTCGAGCGCGTCCAGCAGCGCGGCCTGGGTGCGATGGGGCAGCAGCGCCGCGACCGCCTCCGGATTCGGCTGGGGCGCCGGCTCCATGCGGTTCTGCGTCGAGCGCACCTCGGGGCCGGTGTGCCACGTGAGCAGCGCCAGCAGCTTGTTGCGCAGGCTCACCCCCTGAAGCGTCAGGAGATAGCGGCGCAGGTTCACGCCGGTGTGCAGGTGCACGTCCATGGGATTGCCGGTGAGCGATCGCATGAACAGGCCGGCGGCCCCGATCGACAGGGCCTCGCCCGTGCCCTGGAGCGACAGTCCGTCCGCGAGGGCCCGCGCGAGCATCCGGGGGATCTCCGCGTAGGCGTCGCACGAGGTGATCGCCTCGCCCAGGACGCCGATGGCCGGCGTCTCGTCCGGGCTCGTGTGGAACCCGAGCGGGCGCTTCAGGAGCTCGTACTCATCGAGCAGGGGCTCGATGTCCCGCAGGGGAGGCGGCGTGGGGAACCGGCTCACGTACCGCACCGCGGGGCGCATCAGGAACGGGGTGTACTCGCGTCCCAGCCAGTCGAGGGCGCGCCACGTGAACATGGGGAAGATGAAGTAGTGGTCGTCGAGCGTGTTCTTCGGGATCGCCACGGTCAGCAGCAGGTCCAGGGCCTCGGCGTGCGGAACGTGGTCCCAGAGCCAGAGGAACGCGTGATCCGCCGCGTTGTACAGGCCGCGATCCACCGCGGCCAGGAACGCCTTCTTCGTGCCCTCTACGCCGCCCGAGTCGACCGGCTCGGCGTCCGCCAGGATGTACGGGCCCATCCCGGGGTGATTGATGTGCTTGTTCGACAGCGCGACGTGCTGGAGGATCGGCAGGAACCGCTGCTCGCCGGACACGCGCTCCACGGTGTGGTGGAGCGCGTGGAGGCCGACCAGCGGGTGCAGCGGCCCGCCGTGATGGCCGGGCGGCAAGTCCGAGGAGCGAGTGACCGCGAGCGCCGACGCGGTCAGTAGCTTCTTGACCGACAGGCCGTCGCGCAGCTTGCCCAGGGTGGCCTCGAGGATCCGGCCGGGGTCGGTCTCCTCGATGAACTGCACCAGGGGCTCGATGTCGTCGCCAAAGCGCACGGGCCTGTGCATGACGTCTCTCCTCTCGCTCCGGTTCGAGGGCGCGGCGCCAGAATCCTACCGCGGGCCCGGACCGTACGCAGCAATCTTCTACAGGAGCTGGGCCAGCCGGCGGACGCCCGCGCGGATCTCGCTTTCCGTGAGCGCGGCGTAGCCGAAGAGGAGGCCCGCGCGCGGCGGGGGCTCGGCGTAGGACGGCGCCACCGAGTAGATCCCCACCCCGGCCCGGGCCGCCCGCGTGATGAGGGCGCCGAGCTCGCGCGGCGGCACGTCGTTCAGCCAGACCACCAGGTGCACGCCGGTGTTCTCGCCCGCGATCTCCACGCGCCCACCGAGGCGCTCGGCCAGCGCCTCGATGAGGGCCCGCCGGCGCGCCGCGTTCCGGGCGCCCGCGCGCCGGAGGTAGCGCTCGAACTGGCCGCTCGTGATCAGCTCGGCCAGCGCCTCCTGGTAGAGCGGGGCGGAGAGGCGGTCCGCCGCCCACTTGGCGGCGAGGAAGGGGCGCACCAGGGCGCGCGGCAGCACGAGATAGCCGACGCGCAGCGCGGGGAACAGGGTCTTGGAGAACGACCCCATGTAGATCGCCCGCTCGTCGCGGTCCAGCGACTGCAGCGCCTCCAGCGGACGGCCCTCGTAGCGGAACTCGCTCACGTAGTCGTCCTCGACGACCCAGGCGCGGACCCGGG
>DATJIR010000319.1:0-2108 GCA_035493135.1 Verrucomicrobiia bacterium | reverse complement strand
AGCCGGGCGTGCGGCCGGGGGCCAGCACGATCTCGATGCTCTCGTCCTCCGAAGGTGAAAGGGGCCGCCCCCTCCGGAGCCACCCCTCCGTTTCCTGGTGGGGCGGGCGCCGTGAACGGCAGGAGATCCCGTAGCAAAGCGGGGTTTCGTCGGTACCGTGGCCGACCCGGGGGTTGGTGACCCAGGTTGGTTGTCCGGAGTCAGCCCCGGGCGCGTGACACGGCTGGCACTGCGGTCTAGCGGGTCAGCTCACCATCACGGCCGCGAGGGCGTCCCGCATCGCCGCCGCCGTCTGCCACCGGTCCTCGGGCGCCTTGGCCAGCGCGCGCCCGATCCCCGCCGCCAGCTCGGCAGGGATGCCGGGCTGAATGGTCCGGAGGTCTGGCGCCACCTGATTGAGATGCATCTGCAGCACGACGGCCTCGTTCCGGTGCACGAACGGCGGCTGACCGGCCAGGCACTCGAAGAGCACACAGGCGAGCGAATAGATGTCGCTCCGGAGATCGATCTCCTTGAGCGCCGTGATCTGCTCCGGACTCATATAGGTCGAGGTGCCGACCGCGATCCCGGAACGCGTCAGCCGATCGCTGCCCGAGGCCCAGACCGCCCGCGCGATGCCGAAGTCGAGCAGCACGGCGCCCTGCGGCGAAACCACCACGTGCTCCGGCTTCACGTCCCGGTGGATGTTCCCATGCTCGTGCGCGTGCTCGAGCGCGTCGAGCAGGTCGTCGGCCAGGCGGAGCGTATCGGCGACGGAGAGCGCCCGCCGAGTCGTCAGGAACTCCCGCAGCGTGGCGCCCTCGACGAACGTCATGACGTAATAGACCAGCCAATCGCGCTCACCCGAATCGAGCAGGTGGGCGATGTGCGGATGGTCCAGTTGTGAGGCCAGCTTGATCTCGCGCAGGAACCGGTCGGCCGCGACGCTGACCAGCAGCTCGGGGTGCAGGATCTTGAGCGCGACCTGACGGCCTCCCGGCTCTCGAGCCAGAAAGATCCGGGCATTCCCGCCCTTGCCGATCTCGCGCTCGACCTGATACCGCCCCTCGAACGCCTGGCGGACCAGGGCCAGCATGTCGCGGCGGATGGAACCGATCCTTGTGGGTGACTCTCGAATGGTTGCAGCACGGACGCTGCGGCGCAAGGAGGACGGAAGGTTGGAAAGACGGAAGGACGGAAGGACGGAAGGACGGAAGGTGGTGCCGGTGCCGGCGCTCGCACCCCTTTCCGTCCTTCCAACCTTCCAACCTTCCCTACAAGAGCAGATCCGTCCTGACCCGCTTCCGGATGCCCCACCACAGCGCGCCCCACACGTTGGATTGCCGGATCGTAACGCTTGCCTCGCCCGTCATCCCCGGCCGCCAGCGCGTCCGCCCGCCCATCCCGATGCGCGCCTCGACTGCCCCGGACCCCGCGGCCGACAACTGCGCGACCCCCGTCACCCGTTCGTCCATCGTCCGGCCGTCCGCGTGGAACACCAGCCGGGCCCGCTGCCCGGTGCGTACCCGGGTCGCCCCCGCGCCGGTGAGTGCGATGCGCACCTCCAGCGAGTCGGGCTGCCCCAGTTCCACCAGCGGCTGCCCCAGGCTCACCCACTGGCCCCCGAGCTCCTCCGGCCGTCTGGTGGTTACCACCCCTGGAGCCAGGGCTCGTATGGTCAGGGCCTGCTGTTGCACGATCATCCCCTCGAGCCGCGCGGCGTCGGTGGCGCGTTCGGCTGCGAGCCGCCCCACCTCGGCCGTCCGTCCGGCCGCGCGCGCCTGCGCCTCGCGCGCCGTCAGCGAGTCCACCCGCCGGGTGGCGGCGAGCGCGGCGCGCTCCATGTCGAGATCCCGCAGCGCGACGAGGGGCATGCCGGCCTCGACCCGGGTGCCTTGGCGCACGTACACCTCGGACACGATTCCGCTGTCAGGCGCGGTGAGCGGCAGTGAGAGTGCCGGGGCGAGGGCGAACGGTCCCGCCACCGTGATCGGCCGGGGCACGAGCGCGCCGAGCACGAGCAGTCCCGCCGCGCCGGCCAGAAGGCGGTTCCTGAGAGGCTGCGTCGCGACGCGTGCCCGGAGGTCGCGCAGGCCGCCGGCGGCGGTCCGGGCCGCGCTCCGGATCGT
>DATJIR010000318.1:0-8115 GCA_035493135.1 Verrucomicrobiia bacterium | reverse complement strand
CCCGCGTGAAGCACGCGATGGCGAGCGCCACCACCTCGAAGCCCGCGCAGGCCGCGAACGCGGCGGGAAAGCTGCCGGTGCGGTCCAGCGCCCAGCCCAGCACCACCGGGACCGCGAGGCCGCCCACGAACGAGAAGAGGTTCACCATCCCGGACGCGGTACCCATGAGACGCGGCGGCACCAGCTCGGTGACCATCACGAACGGAGTGATGAGACCGCCCAGCAGGAGCCCGGTGAGGGCGGCGATGATCGCGGCCACCACCGGCCCGCGCCCCGGCACCGCGAAGGCGAAGGCCAGGCACACCAGGATCGCCATCGTCTGGCTGACCAGGAAGATCGGCTTGCGCCGGCCGAAGCGATCGGAGAGCGCACCGGCCACCGGCCAGGACACGATGGTCCCGGCGGTGATCAGCGCGGTGACGACGCCGGCGCCCGCCTGTCCCATGCCTTCGCTCCGGACCAGGAACGTCGGCAGCCAGGTGAGCAGCGCGAAGTAGCCGCCGTAGGAGAACAGCACGTAGAGGTTGAACGGCCAGAGGGTGGGCGTGCCCAGCACCTCGAGCATCGAGGCCGCGAACCCGCCCGGCATCGCGGCGCCGTCGCGTGACCGCAGACCGGGGCCGACCAGCACCCACACCGCCCCCATCGTCACGAGCACCGGCACGGCCAGCAGCGCGTACCCGAGCCGCCAGCCCAGGTGACCGGCCAGGATCGGCAGGAGCAGCAGCGCCGCCGTGCCGCCGACACCGCCGCCCGCCGAGAAGAGCCCGGTGGCGAGCCCGCGCTCGCGCAGCGGGAACCACTCGTGGATCAGCCGCAGTCCGGGCAGCCACATCGCGGCCGCGACCGTGCCCACCACGAAGCGCGCGAGCAGGCTCTGCCCGAAGGTGTGGGCCAGCGCGAACGCCAGCGCGCCCACCGCCATAACGCCCATGCACCCGAGCATCACGCGTCGCGCTCCGAGACGGTCCGTCAGCATGCCGATCGGCACCTGCATGAGCGCGTACGACCAGAAGTAGGCGGCCATGATCGTGCCCGCCGCCGCGTAGCTCAGACTCATGTCGGCCATGAATGTCGGGATGAGCGGGGCGAAGCCGACCCGCTGCACGTGCGTCTGCATGAAGCCCAGCACGCACACGGAAAGAATCGCCCAGCGGTAGGGCCGGGAAGCGACGGTCATCGACGACGCGCGACGGCCCCCCTCCCGCCCGTTCCTCCGCCGCCCGGCAGGAGCGCCACCACCGCGCCCACCGCGCATACCAGGCCCGCGCCCAGGAATGCGGTGTGGAACGCGGGCAGGAAGCCGTCGCGGGCCAGGCGCGCCGCGAAGAGCGCGGCGGTGATCTGCACGCCGACCGCGCTGCCCATCGTGCGCGAGAGGAACGCGAGCCCGCCCGCCACGCCCTGCTGCGCGGGCGGGAACGACGCCATCATCAGGGCCAGGTTCGGCACCTGGAAGAGGCCGACCCCGAGGCCCACCAGCGCCATGGCCAGGCCGACCAGCGGGAGCGGCGAGGTGCCGGTGAGCGTGGCGATCAGGAAGAGGCCCGCGACCTCGAGGGCGAGCCCGCACGCGAGCGGCCCGCGTGGGCTCACCCGATCGGTGGCCCAGCCGCCGAGCGGGGCGACCAGCGCGTTGGCGAGCGGGGTGAGCGCGAAGACGAGCCCGCCCACGGTGGGGGACAGCCCGAGCGTGCCCACCAGGAAGAACGGCGCGAGCAGCCACACCGCGAACTGGGCGTAGTTGGACAGGAACGCGAGCAGGGCGGCCCGCAGCACCGACAGCCGCAAGAGATCCACGAGCGCGGGGCGCCGCAGCGGGCCCGGCATGGAGCCGCCGAGCCGGCGCGCCTGGCTCTGGGCCACCACCGCGAGGGCCAGGAACAGCGGCGCGCGGAAGAGGAACGTCGAGCTCCAGCCCCAGTGCTCGAGCAGCACGCCGCCCAGGAGCGGGCCGAGCCCGAGCCCCACCCCGAGCCCGAGGCTCATCAGCCCGAGCCCGCGGCCGTGCCGCTCCGGCGGCAGCGAGAGCGTGACCAGGGCGGGCGCGGTGCCGTACACGAGCCCGCCCCCGAAGCCCTGCGCGGCCCGCAGGACGAGCACCGTGCCGTAGCTCTGGGCCACGAGGTAGCCGAGGAATGTCACGCCGCAGAGCCAGAGCCCCGCGGTGAACACCGGTAACGGCCCGAGACGGTCGGCGAGCACGCCGGCCGCGAACGCGGTGAAGGCATAGGTGAGCACGTAGCAGATGATCACCCAGCGGATCGCGGCGGCCTCGACCGAGAACGCGTCCGCCATCGCGGGCAGCACGATGTTGATCGCGGAGTCGAGCGACATGAGCAGCGCGCCGAGCGCCGCCAGCAGGACGGGCATTCGGCAAGTATACGTACATCGGTTTGACGTGGCGGGGCGATCGGGGTAGAAGAGGACACCGCCATGCCCCTCGCCCCCGGACAGGCCGCCGAGGTCCAGCAGGTGGTGACGCCCGCCCTGACCGCCGACGTGCTCGGCAACCGCGGGGTCACCGTGCTCGCGACTCCGTTCGTGGTGACCATGATGGAAAACGCGGCGCACGCGGTCATGGTCCCCCACCTGCCGCCGGGCGGCGGCACCGTGGGCACCGCGGTGGACATGCGCCACCTCGCCGCCACCCCGATCGGCATGACGGTCCGGGCCCGCGCGGTGCTGCGCGAGACCGACGGGCGGCGCTGCCTCTTCGACGTGGAGGCGTGGGACGAGGTGGAGAAGATCGCGGAGGGCCGCCACGAGCGCTACCTGGTGTCGAGCCTCGAGCGCTTCCTCGCGCGCGCCGCGGCCAAGACGCGCCCGGCGCCCTGAGCACCGAGGAGAGGACCATGGCCATCACCGTCAACAAGGACGTCAAGGGCAAGGAGTACCCGCCGTTCGTGGTCACGGTGGAGCGGGGCAAGATCAAGGAGTTCGCCCGCGCCATCGGGGACCTCTCCCCGTTCTACCTGGACGACGCGGTCGGCCGGGCCTCGGAGTGGGGCGACATCGTCGCGCCGCCCACCTTCGCCATCACGTTCCGCGACGAGAACGCGGACACCGGCACCGTGCTGAAGGACCTGGGAGTCGACATCTCCCGCATCCTGCACGGCGAGCAGGAGTTCGAGTCCTACAAGCCGATCCGTCCCGGCGAGACCTACCTGTGCCGGTCGCGCATCACCGACATCTACGAGAAGACGGGGCGCTCCGGGGCGATGGCCTTCGTGGTGCGCGAGATGACGGTGACCGACCCCGACAACGAGATCGTGTCCCTCGTGCGCCACATCACGGTGGTGAGGCTCTGATGCGCTACGCCAAGCTCTACTGGGAAGACGTGCCCGCCGACGGCACCATGCCCCCGCTGGTGAAGGCGCCGATCGAGCAGATCCAGCTCACCCGCTACGCGGGCGCCTCCGGCGACTTCAACCCCATCCACCAGGACGACGCCTTCGCCAGGGCCGCCGGGATGGGCGGGGTGTTCGCCCACGGGATGCTGTCGATGGGCTTCGTGGCCCAGTCGGTGACCGACTGGGTCGGGATCGGCCGCGTGCGCCGGATCTCGGTGCGCTTCGCGGCGCTGGTGCGCCTGGGCGACGTGATCACCTGCCACGGTCGGGTCACCGCGAAGCGAGCCGCGCAGGGCCGCGACGACCCGCAGGTCGACCTCGATCTGTGGGCCGAGAATCAGACGGGCGAGAAGGTGGTCACCGGACGGGCGACGGTGAGCCTGCCGTCACGCGGGTAGCGCGCCCTCCGCGGGGTGACTGCCGTCGTCCGGCCGCGCGAGGAAATCGCGCATCGCCTCCATCGTCGAGGGAAAGGCCAGCTCGTCCCACGGCACCTCCGCGGGCGCGACCCACTCCAGGCGATCGTTCTCGTGGCAGAGGGTGAGCGTGCCGCCGAGCACGCGGGCCCGGTAGACCACGATGACCACCGGAGCATTCGGATAGGAGTAGACGCCGATCAGCCCGCCCAGCCGCACGGTGAGCCCGGTCTCCTCCCACGTCTCGCGCAGCGCCGCCGCGTCCACCGTCTCACCCCAGTCGACGTAGCCGCCCGGGAACGTCCACTTCCCGCGGGCGGGATCGATCGCCCGCCGGGTGAGCAGGAGCTTGCCGTCCCGCCACGGGATGGTGCCCGCCACCACCTTCTGGGTCATGTAGAAGATGAACTCACAGCCGGAGCAGACCATCTCCGGTCGCTTGCCAAGCTCCATCGGCTTCGGAGCGAGGCCGGCTCCGCAGAGCGGGCAGAAGCGGATGGTCTGGGGCGAGATGTGACGGTGCGGCGGATGCGAAGCCTCGGGCATGTTCCCGGCCAGTCTAGCACGCGCCTCCGCGACGCCTTGACACGCGGCGGCCCGGCACGAGAGGCTCGGGGGCCCAAGGAGACGCCATGAAGTGGGTCACGCCCAGGACCGGCTTCGACGAGGTCTTCGACGCGCGCGGCCAGGCCCGCCCGCACTACGCGGCCCTCATCTCGATCCTGGAGTCCTTCACCAGGGAGGACGTGGAGCGGCGGGAGCGCCTCCAGCAGCTCACCCTGCGCAACCAGGGCATCACCTTCACGGTGTACGGCGAGAAGGAGGGGCTCGAGCGCATCTTTCCCTTTGACTTCGTGCCCCGCATCATCCCCGCCGCGGAGTGGAAGGGCATCCAGGACGGGCTGGTCCAGCGCATCACCACCTTGAATCTCTTCCTCGCGGACATCTACGGGGAGCAGAAGTGCCTCCAGGATCGCGTGATCCCCGCCGAGCTGATCCTCTCCCGCAAGGAGTACATGCGCGCGCTGCTGGGGCTGGTGCCGCCGCGGAAGATCTACACCCACGTGGTGGGCACCGACCTCGTCCGCGACGACCGGGGGCAGTACCTGATCCTGGAGGACAACTGCCGGGTGCCGAGCGGGGTCTCCT
This sequence comes from Verrucomicrobiia bacterium, assembly GCA_035493135.1. Classification (GTDB taxonomy): domain Bacteria; phylum Methylomirabilota; class Methylomirabilia; order Rokubacteriales; family CSP1-6; genus CAMLFJ01. Next base: position 3,197 of record DATJIR010000318.1, on the reverse strand, counting down.
ACGTGCTGGAGAACCGCAACCTCCTGAGCCGCGTGTTCCCCGAGTTCCTGGGCGCCTACCCGATCCGGCCCATCAAGGACTACCCCACCCTGCTGCTCGAGACCCTGCGCTTCGTGGCCCCGCGGCGCGGGCAGCACCCGGTGGTGGTGGTGCTGAGCCCGGGCATCCACAACTCGGCCTATTTCGAGCACTCGTTCCTGGCCCGGGAGATGGGGGTGCCGCTGGTGGAGGGACGCGACCTCCTGGTGGAGGGCAATCACCTGTTCATGCGCCGCACCCACGCCAAGCAGCAGGTCGACGTGATCTACCGGAGGATCGACGACGACTTCCTCGATCCTCTCGCCTTCCGCCGCGACGGGATGCTGGGCGTGCCCGGGCTGATCAACGTCTACCGCGAGGGCAACGTGGCGCTCGCCAACGCGCCGGGCGCGGGAGTCGCCGACGACAAGTCGGTCTACGCCTACATGCCGACGCTCATCAAGTACTACCTGGGCGAGGATGCCCGGCTCCCGCAGGTGCCCACCTATCTCGGCGGGAAGAAGGAGGACTTCAAGTACATCGCCGAGCACCTGGACCAGCTCGTGGTCAAGACCACCGGGGACGCGGGCGGCTACGGCATGCTGATGGGCCCCTTCGCCTCCGCCAAGGAGCGCGCGACCTACCTCGCGGGCATGCGGAAGAACCCGGGCGGCTACATCGCGCAGCCGCTGGTGGAGCTCTCCACCCATCCGACGCACATCGAGGGCCGCTTCGAGCCGCGGCGCGTGGACCTGCGCCCGTTCATCCTCTACGGCGACCGCATCCGGGTGCTGCCGGGCGGGCTCACCCGGGTCGCCCTGCGCGCCGGCTCCTACGTGGTCAACTCCTCCCAGGGCGGCGGCAGCAAGGACACCTGGGTCTTAGCCGGCCGGTGACTCGAGGTCACCAGGTGCTCGGGGCTCCCGCAGTGAGGCAGCGGCTTTGTGACCGCGCTTCCCATTGGCGGGCGGCGAGGAAGCCCGGGCACCGCACGTACTGGCACGTCGTGCACACGCACATCAGCGTCGCCGGTGCCGGCACCCTCACCTGCGCGTCGGGCCTCCGACAGTAGCCAGGCACCCGATACGTCCACAGAAAATCGGGCAGGTTCCCATCACTCGTCCTCCCGTCACCCGCCGAGATCCGACGCCGGGGCGGCGGGTGGGCTCGTCCGGAGCGCATAGGAGCTCAGCACCTTCATGTAGTTGGCCCGCTCGAACGCGGCGCAGTCGCGGACGGACCGGTAGCTCATGCTGCCCTGCATCTGCCGGATGGACTCGTACTCGTGCTCGGCCATCCAGTCGAGCAGCCCCTCCCGCACGGCCGCGAGGTGCTCGATGCCGTGCTGGAGCAGGGCCGACGTCATCATCGCCGCCCGGGCCCCCGCCATCATGGCCTTCAGGACGTCGCGCGCGGTGTGCACGCCGCCCGTCACCGCGAGGTCGGGCCGGACGTGGCCGTGCAGGATCGCGACCCAGTGCAGCCGGACCAGCAGCTCGTAGGAGCTCGACAGCGTGAGGTGCGGCACGACCTCGAGGTTCTCGAGGTCGAAGTCCGGCAGGTAGAAGCGGTTGAAGAGCACGAGGGCGTCGGCGCCCGCGCGATCGAGACGGCGGGCGAGATTGGCCGGCGCGCTGAACGTGTGGCCGAGCTTGACCGCCACCGGGATGGAGACGCTCGCCTTCACGTCCCGCACCAGGTCCACGTACCGGCGCTCGACGTCCTCGGCGCTCATCTCGGGATCGGTGGGCACGTAGTAGACGTTCAGCTCGATCGCGTCGGCGCCGGCCTCCTGGATCTTCCGCGCGTAGCCGGTCCAGCCGCCGGTGGAGACGCCGTTGAGGCTGCCGACGACCGGTATCCGCACCGCGGCCTTGGCCCGCCGCACGTGCTCGAGATAGGCGTCGGGGCCGATCGAGTAGCTCTGCACGTCCGGGAAATAGCTCAACGCCTCCGCGTAGCTCTCCTCGCCGTGGGAGAGGTGCCGGTCGAGGTACGCGCTCTCGAGCGTGATCTGCTCCTCGAAGAGCGAGGGCAACACGACCGCCGCCGCCCCTGCGTCCTCCATCCGCCGGATGTTGTCGAGGCTCTCGCACAGCGGGCCCGCGGAGCACACGAGGGGATTCGCGAGCGGGCGCCCGAGATAGCTCGTGGAGAGATCGATCATGACGCATCTCCGGCCTGGCCCCCCGCCAGCACCGCGGCCCATCGCTCGTAGAGGCGCCACCGCGCGAGCGCGTCCTCCTGGGCGCGCTCGAGCAGGCGGCGGGCCCCCTCGGGATCGCTGTGGGCGAGCATGGTGTAGCGGGTCTCGTTGTACGCGTACTCCTGCAGGGGCAGGCTCGGCGCCTTCGAGTCCAGCTGAAGCACCGGCCCGCCGTCCCGCGCCGGCGTCGGGTGGTAGCGAAACAGCGGCCAGTGGCCGGACTGCACCGCGGCTTTCTGCTGGTCCATGCCGTGCCGGAGGTCGTAGCCGTGGGCGATGCAGTGGCTGTAGGCGATGACGAGGGACGGCCCCGGGTACGCCTCGGCCTCGCGGAAGGCCCGGAGGGTCTGGGCGTCGCTGCCGCCCATGGCGACGCGCGCCACGTAGACGTCGCCGTAGGCCATCGCCATCAGGGCCAGGTCCTTCTTGGCGGTCGGCTTGCCGCCCGACGCGAACTTCGCGACGGCGGCGCGGGGGGTGGCCTTCGACATCTGGCCGCCGGTGTTCGAGTACACCTCGGTGTCGAGGACCAGGACGTTGACGTTCTGGCCCGAGGCCAGGACGTGGTCAAGGCCGCCAAACCCGATGTCGTACGCCCAGCCGTCGCCGCCGACGATCCACACGGTTCGCTGGACGAGAGCGTCGGCGACGCTCCGCAGCTCGCGGGCCTCCGGCGTGACGACCCCCTCCAGAGCCTTCCGGAGCTGGACGACCCGCTCCCGCTGGACCTCGATGCCGGCATCGGAGGACTGGTCGGCTTCGAGCAGCGCGGGACCGATGTCGCCCAGGCGGGGGCCGAGACGGCGCACCAGCTCGCGCGCGTAGCTCGCCTGCCTGTCGAGCGCCACCCGCATGCCGAGCCCGAACTCGGCGTTGTCCTCGAAGAGCGAGTTGGCCCAGGCGGGGCCGCGCCCGTCCCGGTTCACGGTCCAGGGAGTGGTGGGCTGGTTGCCCCCGTAGATGGACGAGCAGC
>DATJIR010000317.1:0-3147 GCA_035493135.1 Verrucomicrobiia bacterium | reverse complement strand
GAGCGCATCCGCGCGATCCTCCGCCACGTGGCGCCGGACAAGCTCTGGCTCAATCCCGACTGCGGCTTCTGGGAGACTCCCCGTTGGGCCACCCGCCTCAAGATGGCCGCCCTCGTCGAGGGCGCCCGCCTCGTCCGCCGCGAGCTGCAGTAGGGGTCAGATCGCGCGGAGGAGGGTGAGGTGGTCCTCGACCGTGTCGCTGGCCACGATGGCGCGGAGGACGATCTCGTCGACGGCGCCGCGCCATGCGCCGAGCGCGGTCCTGATGCCCTCGGGTGAGGCCGCGGCGATCGCGGTGTCCACCGGCTTCACGCCCATGCGGTCGAAGTGGGCGCCGTACGCGGGAATGGCCGCGTAGCGTCCCCCCTCGTCGTTGAGCCGCTCGACGGCAGCCGGCCCCAGCGCCACGCGCACGTAGGCGTAGGTCCGCGGCACCGGCCGCCCCGCGGCCCGGGCTCCGGCGCGCACCAGCTCGGCGGAGCGGCGCGCGTACTCCGGCGTGAGCCAGTTGAAGAGCACGCCGTCGGCGACCTGGCCGGCCAGCTCGCACATCTTGGGGCCGAGCGCGGCCACGATCACCCGCGTGGTCAGGCTCTTGCGGATCGCGGCCACCCCGTCGCGCACGCGCGCGAGCGCCTGCGGATTCGGGCTGCCCACCCCGAGCAGGAGCCGCGCCGGCGCGAGGCCGTGCTGGCGGACGCCGGCGACGATGGCCTCGGGTCCGCGCGTATGCAGCGGGATGACCCCGACGCCCAGATCGATGCGCTGGGTCTCGGCGGCGGCGTGCGCCAGCGAGCCGAGGCCGTCGACGGGCCCGGGATGGTTCACCCAGAACGAGGCGAAGCCCCGTGACTCGGCCTCATGCGCCGACGCGCGAATGATCTCGGGTGCGACGCCCGCGAAGACCGCGAAGCCCTTTGCCGTGTCTGCGGCCATGACCGCCTCCTATTCGTGTGGTGGGCCCGATCATACGCCCCGCCGGGCTTGCGCTCCATCGCAATACGGGATACACCCGAACGGTCATGCCAGCCCCCGCGCGCACGCGCATCCTGACGTGGATGTGCGTGCTCATCGCGGTCAACCAGCTCGGCTTCGGCAGCATCGTGCCCGCGCTGGCCCTCTACGCGCGCTCCTTCGGCGTCCCGCAATCCGCCATCGGCCTCGCCATCGCGGTGTACGGCCTCGCGCGCTTCCTGATCGCGGTGCCGGCCGGCCGGCTGGCCGACGGCCTCGGCCGACGCAACACGCTGGCGATCGGCGGCCTCGTCTCCGCCGTCGGCAACGTGCTCTGCGCGCTCGCCCCGACCTACCCCGCGTTCGTCGCCGCCCGCTTCGTGGCCGGCGCGGGCGCGGCGCTCGTCCTCACCACCGGCCTCATCGTGCTGGCCGACATCTCCACGCCGGCCAATCGCGGCCGCATGATGTCGGTCTACCAGGGCGTGTTCATCTTCGCGGTCGGCATCGGCCCCTTCCCCGGCGGGGTGCTCGCCACCCACCGGGGTCTGGCCGCGCCGTTCGTCGCCTACGCCGCCACGTCGCTGCTCGCCTCCGCGGTGGCCTGGCTCGCCATACCGGAGACGAGGCCCGCGCGGCCCGCCGGCGAGCCGGCCCCCGCGGAGGTCCCCTTCGGCGCCCAGCTCCGCCTCCTCACCCTGCACCGGGGATTCCTGCTCGTGAGCCTGATCGCCTTCGTGAACGCGGTGGCCCGCACCGGAGCGCTCTTCAACATCATCCCGATCCTGGCCCGCGATCGGCTCGCCCTCGATCCGGACCGCATCGGCTTCGGCCTGGCGCTGGCCAGCGTGGTGGGCCTGGCCCTCGCGTACCCGGCGGGCGTGCTCGTCGATCGCTACGGGCGCAAGATCATCATCGTCCCGTCCAGCATCCTGTCCGGCGTCTCGATCCTGCTCTTCCTGATGGCGCCAACCTACGCGTGGTTCCTCCTGGCCTGCGCCGCGTGGAGCGTCGCCATGGGCATCAGCGGCGCCGCGCCCGCGGCCTACGCGGCCGACACCGCGCCGGGCGGCATGAACGCGGCCGCGCTCAGCACCTACCGCATGCTCGCGGACCTGGGCTACGTGGTCGGGCCCATCGCACTCGGTCTGGTCGCCGATCTCGCGGGGGCCGACACCGCGCTCGCGACCACCGCGATCATGCTCACCGCGGTCGCGGTGCTCTTCGGCCGGTTCGCTCCCGAGACGTATCGCGCCGCCCGCTTCTAGGGCGCGGCCGATTCCGGATCGCTCACCGGGCAGCGGGGCGCCCGGAACGGGAAGACCAGCTGGGCCCAGTACCCGGCGGGCACCGGAGGCCCGGCGAGGCCATAGCGGGCGGGCCAGCGATCCCGCGGGAGATGGAGCGTGCCGAAGACCGCGTCGATCACCGGCAGGTGGACCGCGAAGTTCACGTCGACCGGCTCCACCGCGTGATGCCAGTGGTGGTGCTGCGGGGTGGCGAGCAGCCAGCGCACCGGCCCGAACCGCCAGCGCACATTGGCGTGGATGAGCACGGCCTGGAAGGACACGAAGAGCACGTAGGCGAAGACCGGAGCCTGGGCGAAGCCCAGCACGTAGAGCGGCACGAAGCTCAGCCCGCGGGTGACCACGATGTCGACCAGGTGCAGGCGCGAGCCGGCCAGCCAGTCCATCGTCCGGCTCGAGTGATGGATCTCGTGGAAGCGCCAGAGCCACGGCACCCGGTGGAAGAGCCGGTGGACCGTGTACTGGGTGAGGTCCGCCACCACCAGCACCTCCACGAACTGCAAGACGTAGGGCTGCGCGGCCACCGCGGCCTGCACCTCGGGCGCCACCGCCCAGCGGAAGAAGATCGCGGCGGGCGCCATGGTCAGGAACACGGTGAGCTGCACGAGCAGGTGGCTCACCCCGAAGTGCCACAGGTCGGTGCACCACTCGCTCCGGAAGACCGGCTGCGCCAGGCGCCCCCAGAGCAGCTCGATGGGCACGAAGATCGCGGAGAGCAGGAAGAGGTCGAGCAGGAACCAGTCGAGGCCCACGTGATTCGAGCGGGCCACCGGGGTGGCCACCGCCACCTCGGAGCCGCCCATGAGGGTGGCCAGCAGGGCCAGGCCCGCGCCGGTGAGCCCGAGCGCCTTCCGTCGCTTGAGCAGCACGCTCGACACGCCGAGCG
>DATJIR010000316.1:0-15270 GCA_035493135.1 Verrucomicrobiia bacterium | reverse complement strand
CGCGGGGGCCCTGATCGCGCTCTTCATCCTGCCCCGCACGTGGGCCCTGCTCCGCCAGACCGTCAACGTGCTGCTGGAGGGGGCGCCCGCCCACCTCGACGTGACCGAGATCGAGGAGGCCCTCGCGAGCGCCCCCTCGGTGCGACGGGTGCACGATCTCCACGTGTGGACGCTGACCTCCGGCCGCGAGGCCATGAGCGCCCACGTGGTGGTCGAGGCGGGCGCGCCGTCGGACAAGATCCTCGAGGCGCTCCACGTCATCCTCCACGCCAGGTTCGGCATCGATCACACCACCATCCAGGTCGAGACCGAGCCGGCCCCTCTCATCCAGATCACCCCGCGGGTCGGCTAGCGCCGGGACAGGGAGCGACCACGCCATGGAGCGGAGCGAGCGCCGCATCCTCACCACCCACGTGGGCAGCCTCCCTCGCCCGCCCGCGCTCCGCGACCTCCTGGTCCGGCAGGACCGGGGCGAGACGGTGGATGAGGCCGCCCTCGAGCGCGAGGTGGCCGCCGCCCTCACCGCGGTGGTGACCGGGCAGCTCGAGGCGGGCGTCGACGTCGGCAACAACGGCGAGCAGCCGCGCGCCGGCTTCTCCACCTACGTGGCGGGGCGCATGAAGGGCTTCGGGGGCACGAGCCAGCGGGAGCTCGCGCAGGACCTCATCGACTTCCCCGACTACGCCGAGATGCTGGCTCGGCGCCGGCGCGACGCGGCCCGCATCGGCGACGCGCCGCAGGCCATCGCCGAGATCGAGTACGCCGATCTCGAACCGGCCGCCCGCGAATGCGACGCGTTCCTGCGCGAGACCGACGCGCGGCCCCGCCGCTTCGTCGAGCGCTTCATGACCGCGGCCTCCCCCGGGGTGATCGCCACCATCCTGCTCTCCGCCCACTACGCCTCGCACGAGCAGTACGTCATGGCCCTGGCCCGGGAGATGCGGAAGGAGTACGAGCTGATCCACGCCCGCAGCCTGCTGCTGCAGGTGGACTGCCCGGACCTGGCCATGGAGCGGGCGCGGTTCTTCCGTCGCGACTCGCTCGAGCGCTTCCTCCAGATGGTGGAGCTGCACGTGGAGGCGATCAACCGGGCCACCGTCGGGATCCCACCCGAGCGCATCCGCCTGCATCTCTGCTGGGGCAACTACGACGGCCCGCACACCCACGACGTGCCGCTCGAGGCGGTGCTGCCGATCGTGGCCCGCGCGCGGGTGGGGGCCCTGTCGCTGCCGCTGGCCAACCCCCGCCACCAGCACGAGTACCGCGTCCTACGGCAGCACCGGCTGCCCGACGCGATGCTGCTCCTGCCCGGCGTCATCGACACCACCACCAACTACGTCGAGCACCCCGAGGTGGTGGCCGACCGGATCTGCGCCGCGGTCGACGCGGTGGGCGACCGGACGCGCGTCATCGCCTCCACCGACTGCGGCTTCGGCACCTTCGCGGGCTCGGAGATGGTGGCCCCCCGCGTGGTCTGGGCCAAGCTCGGCGCCCTTCGCGAGGGCGCCGCCATCGCGAGCCGGCGTCTCTGGTCCTGACCGCCGGCGATCAGCGCCGCCGGGCGTCCCGCCGCACCAGGACCACGCGCGGCGGCTCCGTGGGCGCCGGCGTGGCCTCCACGGCACGCCGACGGGCCCAGGTGCTCTCGGAGGCGACCACGACCGCGCGCGGATCGCGCTCCAGCGCCGCGCGGAGCTGCGCCTCCGTTCGGACACCGGTCACCGGCCGCCCGAGGTAGAACGCGAGCGGCAGCTGCGGGATCCCCCACGCCACCACCGCCGGCGTGTCCGCGAGCAGCGGTCCCACCCGCGCGGCGACCGGGGCGAAGCTCGCGGCGTTGTGCCGGGTGACCTCCCAGTGATAGCCGAGCGCCAGCGCCAGGACCGTGACGATCCAGACGATGGGCAGGGCGCGCCAGACCCCGATGGCCGCGACGCGCGACAGATCCGGCCGGGCCGGGCCGCCCCTCATCCACCCGTCGAGCCACGACCCGAGCCACCAGCCCACGACGACGGCCATCGGCGGGGCCACCGGGACGTAGTACCGCAGGCGCTGCTCGTGCGACAGCGCGACCAGCGCAACCGTGACCGCGAGCCAGACGAGCGGCAGGAGCACGCGCCGCCGCGACTCGGCCTGCCGGCAGGCGATGACCGCGGGCGGGACCGCCAGGGGCGCCAGGAGTCCCCACGGAAAGAGGGCGACCGCCAGGCTCCGCAGCGGCGCGGTCAGCACCGCGAGCGCGCTCCCCCGGGGGCGATACCAGTCGAGCTGGTCGACGAGCACCGCCTGCGTCACCCCCCGACGGTCGGCGGCGGCGGCGAGCAGCCACCACAGCACGACCAGGCCACCGACGATCACCACGCCCGGGCCGAGACGCAGGGGCCACCGTCGGCGCGACCGGGTCGCGAGCGCGTACACGAGGCCGACGGCTAGGGGCAGGAGGCCGGCCGGCCCCTTCGCCCAGAACGCGAGACCGGCGCTGCCGTAGAAGCCGATCCACCACGGGCGGGCTGGCTCGAGCGTCATTCGCGCCAGCATCCAGACGCTGGCGGTGATGAAGCAGGTCATGAGGGCGTCGGGCATCGTGAGGTGGGCGGAGAAGAACAGCCCCTGGGTGGTCATCGCGAGGAGGGCCGCGAAGCGGCCGGTCTCTGGGTCGAACAGGTCGCGCGCGAGCGCATAGGTGAGGAGCACCGTGGCGACCACCGCGGCGGCGGAGGGAAGCGCCGCGGTCCACTCCGTCACCCGCCCGGCCGGCCAGGAAACCAGAGCGATCAGCCAGGCCAGGAGCGGTGGCTTGTTGAAGTACCCTGCCCCGTTGAGCCGGGGCCAGAGCCAGTCGCCGCGCGCGAGGATGTCCTGGGCGAGCAGCGGGAAGCGAGCCAGGTCGTTGGTGGTGAGCGCACGCGTGCCGAGATCGAGGCCGATCAGCGCCGCGGCCGCGAGGCCGATCCATCCGGGGCCGGGCGGCCAGCCACCGGCCAGGCGAGCCGGCCGCCTAGACAAGGGCTCCCTCTCCCAGGTAGTGGGTCCGCCAGCTCTCGAAGACCAGGAGGGCCCAGAGGATCCGCGCGTGGTCGCGCGCGCCGGAGCGGTGCTCGGCGACGAGCCGCCCGACCGCGACCGGATCGAGCACCCCGGCCGCGCGGAGGCGAGACTCGGCCAGGAGCTCGTGCAGCACGGGAGCGAGGGGGCCGCGGAGCCAGGCGCCCAGCGGCACGCCGAAGCCCTGCTTGCCGCGGGCCGCGATCTCGGGCGGTAGCCGGTCGGCGAGGGCGCGCCGGAGCAGCCGCTTCAGACCGTGGAACCCCTGGAACTTCAGCCCGGCCGGGATCTGCCCCACCAGCTCCACCAGCGCGTGATCGAGGAGGGGCGCGCGCAGCTCGAGGCCCACCGCCATGCTCGCGCGATCCGCGTTGGCCAGGTTCTGGCCCGCGAGGTAGAGCTTGCAGTACCGGTAGATCAACCGGTCGCGCACGTCCAGGCTCGGGCACGACGCGAGCGCCACGTCGATGTCCCGGTAGGCGTCGAAGTCGCCCAGCGCCGCGCGGGTCGCGGGCGAGAGCAGGCCCGCGGCGCGCGGGGGCGCGAGACCGCCCAGCAGGGCCTGGTTCCGCGCGTTGGACGCGTAGTCGACCGCGAGCAGGAATTCGCGCAGCCCCTCGAGGCGGTCGGGCAGCCGCCGCGCCGCCCGCGCGAGCCCGACCCGGGCCAACCGCGGCAGGCGTCCGAAGCCGCGATGCCACCAGTCCGCCGCCATCGTGGGGTAGCCGGCGAAGAGCTCGTCGCCGCCGTCGCCGGTCAGCGCGACCGTCACGCTGGCGCGGGCGGCGCGCGCGAGGAGATGGAGCGGAATGAAGCTCATGTCGGCCAGGGGCTCGTCCATGAGCACGCCGACGTCGGGCGCGAGCCCGCGCGCGTCGTCCCCGGAGATCACGAGCTCCTCGTGGTGGGTCGCGTAGCGCTGCGCCACGAGGCGCGCGAACCGGCGCTCGTCGTGGGGCCCCTCCGCGTAGCCCACCGAGAACGTGCGGATGCCGGCGCGCTGGCGGGCCGCCGTCGCGGTCACCGCGCTCGAGTCGATGCCGCCGCTCAGGAAGCAGCCGACCGGCACGTCGGCGGCGAGACGGTGGCGCACCGACTCGTCGAGTCGGACCCGGATCTCGTGCTCCCAGAACCGCTCGTCGACCGCGGGCTCCGGACGAAAGGGGATGTCCCAGTACCGGGTCAGGACGGTCTCGCCGTTGCGGCGGCTGAGGGCCTCGCCCGGCCCCAGCTTGCGCACGCCGCGCACGAGCGAGTGCGGATCGGGCACGAAGTCGTAGGCGAGATAGCGCGAGAGCCCGCGCGGGTCGAGCGAGCGGGCGATCGCCGGGTGCGCGAGGACCGCGCGCAGCTCGGAGGCGAACACGAAGCCGCCCCCGCCCTCCGCGTAGTAGAGCGGCTTCTCGCCCATCCGGTCGCGGGCGAGCCACAGGCGCTCCGCCCGGTCGTCCCACACCGCCACCGCGAACATTCCGTCGAGGAAGCCGACGCAGCGAGGGCCGTGCTCCTCCCACGCGTGCGCGACGACCTCGGTGTCCGATCGGGAGACGAAGCCATGCCCCGCGCCCCGCAGCGCCTCTCGCAGGACCGCGTGGTTGTAGATCTCCCCGTTGAGCACCACCTGCACCGAGCCGTCCTCGTTGGCCTGGGGCTGGTCGCCCGTCGCCAGGTCCACCACCCGGAGGCGGGCCACGCCCAGCGCCACGCGCCCCTCCACGTGAAAGCCCACCGAGTCCGGACCCCGGTGGCGCAGAGTCGTGATCATGCGCTCGATCAGCCGTCGGTCCGCCCGCTGCCCGGCCGGCGCGAGGAATCCCGCGATCCCGCACATCGCCTAGGCTTCCCGCGCGGCCGTCGGCACCGCGTCGGTCCGCTGCAGGGCCGCGAGGGCCAGGAACCCCACCGCGGCCCAGAGGGCCTCGCGGAGCCGGCGGACCAGGCTGAAGGCCAGCCCGGCCGGCGCGCCGAAGCCGAGCGCGGTGAAGACCGCGACGTCGCCCGCCTCCTGGGCACCCAGCCGCGCGGGGATGAAGAACGCGGCGAAGCCCACGCCGGCGCCGAAGGCGTCGACCATGGTGGCGAGGCCGAGGGACACCGGGAAGCCGAGAACCTGGAGGATGCAGTACGCCTCGAGGGCCCCCAGCACCCAGCCCGCGAGGTGCCAGCCGATCGACAGGCCGAGCCGGCGCGGCTCCTGCCGGTAGAAGTGGACGAAGGCTCGGTCGATCTGGCGGAGCGCCGGCTCGCGATCCTCCCCCCCGAGCAGGCCGAGCCGCTGCAGCAGCCGGCCCACCCCGCCGGTCGCACCGAGCAGCTGGACCGCGACGAATCCCGCGGTCCCCAGGCACTCGAGCACGAGCAGCCACTGCATGCTGCGAAGCAGGCGCGAGCCGGCGGGCAGGATCGACCACGCGACCGAGATCCCGAGGAGCAAGAACAGGGTCTGGCCGATCGTGATCGTGGTCTTGGCGATCACCACCGACGGCAGGCTCTCGGTGAGCGGCACGTACGAGCGGACCAGCCACGCCTTCACCGCCTCCCCGCCGACGGAGGCGGTCGGGGTCGTGATGTTCAGCGCCTCGCCCGCGAGCCGGGCCGAGACGAGCGTGCGGAGGGGCACCCGGTCACGCCGGAAGGAGAATCGCCATCCCAGCGTGTCGCAGGCGATCATCAGGCAGGCCGGAAAGCAGAGCAGCAGCGGCAGCCGCCACGAGAGCATGGCGAAGGCGGAGAGGACGGGGTCCACCCCGGTCCTCCAGAGCAAGCCGATGCACAGCGCCGTTCCCACGCCCAGCAGAACGAGCCGGATACCTCGCATGGTGCGCCTCCCGTCGAATGAGCTCGTGACTGGCAGCCATCCGCCAAGGACACGCGGCCCGCGATCGCGCCGAGGCGGAGGCCTCGAGCGGGAGCGAAGGACGCAGCGCGGGCGGATCAGCTACCGGGACTGCGGAGGGTGCGGCTCAGGCGATCGGGGAGGCTCGGGCGTCGGCGGTGGAGAGGCAGAGGTAGGCGGTCGGTCTCGCGTCCTCCCCGACCGGGGCGGGCTCGTGAACCGGGACCGGGGGCGAGTCGTCGAGCGGGAAGGGGTCGAGGGTGGCGGCGCTCGACGTGATCAGGAACACCGCGTCGTCGTTGTCGCCGTCGTCGAAGAACCCGCTGACCCAGGTCGGGTCCGGCGGCTCCGCGTAGGCCAGCGGCGTGAGCGCCGACAGGGCGAGCATCAGCGCCAGCACGAGCGTGCGCGACAGCGGCAACGACGTCATGATGCCAAGAGCATACCCCGGCCGGACGGTTGTCAAGGACAATTCCCGGCCCGCGCGCGCCCGACCAGGTACGCGCCGGCGAGCGCGCCCACGTAGATCACGACCGCGTCGCCGACCGAGGCGATGTGCGTGGGCTGAAGGACCTGCGCCGCCTCGAGGAGCGCGGCCAGGACCAGGACCAGGATCAGGCGCGGGCGCGGCGAGGCGTGGCGCATCGCGGCGCCGAGCGCCGCGCCCAGCACCAGCTTCTTGCCCACGTCGAAGAGGGCGGACTGCGGATCGGCGAAGTAGTACGAGGCGAAGGGCAGCCACTCGACCCGCGCCATCCGGGCCCGGACCGCGGCAACCGAGCGGAGCACGCCGAACGGCGTCAGCTCCTCGTAGGCCAGCAGCGCCGCCGTGGCGCCGACGAGCCACCCCGGGCCCCGCCCCCGCCCGGCCGCCGCGCGCGCGAGCGCGGGGGCGAGCGCGACGCCGACGAGCGCGCCCCCCGACGCCAGCAGGGCGCCGTCGAGGCTCGGGGTCCGTCCCGCGATGAGGAGCTTGCCGGCTTCGAGCGCGATGCCGAGCGCGGTGCCCGCCGCCCACGCGACCAGCCCGCCGCGCGCCGGGACGACCCCGACGAGCGCGACGCGGGCCAGTCCGCCCAGCGCCGCCCAGGGCAGCACCTTCTCCACGAGCAGATCCGGCCAGAACGCGCGCCTCACCGCGTCGAGCGGCCGCCACTGCGCGCTCTTGAAACTGTGCCAGACCGTCGACACATCGAGGGTCACCGCGTAGGGATAGAGGGCGTCGGCGGCGAGGACGGCCGCCACCGCCAGCAGCAGGGCGAGCGCCGGGCGCTCAGCGAGCGCGCGCGCGAGTCGCGGCCCGACCGGGCGGGGCGACGCGCCCCAGAGGGCGTGGGCGAGCAGCAGGCCGGCGAGGGCGCCGGTCACCTGGGTGATCACGTCGACCAGCGAGCTGGTGCGGCTCGGCGCGAAGAGCTGGCCCGCCTCGACCGCCGCGGCGAGCCCCGCGTCCGCGAGGGCCACGCGCAGCACGCGCGTGGCGAGCGGGCCGCCGGCCAGCCCGCTCCACGCCATCAGGAGTCCGAACGGGACACCGAGCAGGATGTTGGACACCACGTCGGGGAGCGAGACGAGCCGGCGACCGTCCACGTCGTGCAGGCGCGGCGACGGATGGTCCAGGAAGCGCTGGATCCGGGCCGGATCGTAGGCGAGCTCGAACGGGAAGAATGATCCGTAGATCACGCACCCGAGATAGAGCAGCAGGAGAACGGCCGGAAGGCGGCGCTCGGTCACCGGCGGCAGCGTAGCCCAGCGGGGCGCGCGCGACAATACCGACTCTGGTATCCTCCGCGCCATGAATGCCGAGCGCTTCGCCCAGGGCATGACCTTCGACGACTACGTGACCTTCACCGGCTCGCCCGGCAACCTCGCCCGCGAGGGCTTCGACATCCGGCGGTTCAGCCTGGTGCGCCCGCGGGTGAACTGGAGCGGCTACCTGAAGGAGCGCCACGCCCGGGCGCGCCTCAGCCCCGAGCAGACCGCGGCCATCCGGTGGCTCGCCGCGCAGCCCGGCGGGCCTGCGAAGGTCGCGGTGATCTCGGAGGAGTGGTCGTCAGACTGCCGCCGCGACGTGCCGTACCTGGCGCGGCTCGCCGAGGCGGGCGGGCTCGAGCTCCGCATCTTCCCGCGCGACGGCGACACCATGCTGATGAAGGGCCTGCCCGACCCGACGGTGGGCAACGGTGATCTGGTGTGCGAGTACGCCAACGACAAGAACGGGCAGAAGTGGGCGTCGGTGCCGGTGGCCGTCTTCTTCGCCCGCGACTGGAGCGAGCTCTACCGCTACGTGGAGTACCCGGCGATCTACCGCAAGGAGCGGGTGATCGGCCACCTGCGGGCCGCGCGGCCGGGCGAGAGCCCGGAGGAGGCCAAGGGCCGCGGCGGCAAGGAGATCGCGGCGCTGCTGGAGTCGCCGTTCCCGGACGTGTGGGCGCAGGCCGCGATCGCGGAGATCCTGAGCGCGCTCCACGAGCGGCGGCTCACCGGCGCGCGCGGCTGACCGCCCGCGCCGGGCGCCGGCGGCCCGGTCAGGGCGCGGCGCGCCAGGTGTGCCAGAGCCAGATGGCCCCGGCGACCCCGATCATGAGCGCGAGGTAGGCGGCCCAGCTGTTGGTCCACGACTCGCGCGGGAGCACGATCCGCTCCTGCTCCCACTCCACCTGCTCCCGCCAGCCCAGATCGCCCTGCGCGTAGCGCTGGAACACCTCGGTCACCCAGCCGAGCGGCAGCGCGCGGTCGCGGGTGCGGAAGCGGCGCTCGATCGAGCCCTCCTGCAGGTCGAGGCCGAAGCCGCTCCGCACGCTGCCGGTGGCCTGCAGGTAGCTCGAGTCGGAGGTGCCGAGGGTGGCCAGCACGTTGCGCCCGCCGTCGAGGGAGGCGAGGACCTTGGCGATGGTGGGACCGTCGGGCCGCTCGTAGCCGGTGTCGTGCGTGCTGAGCATCAGCTCCATTCCAGGCCCCGGAGACTAGTAGGAGCGCGGCAGGCCGAGCACGTGCTCGGCCAGGTAGTTGAGCGCCATCTGCTGTGACACCGGCGCGATCTTGTAGAGACGGATCTCGCGCCACAGCCGCTCGACGTGGAACTCCTTGGCGTAGCCGTAGCCGCCGAAGGTCTGGAGCGCGGCGTCGCAGGCGTTGAAGCCGGCCTCGGCGGCGAGCATCTTGGCCGCGTTGGCCTCGCGCCCGCACGGCTTGCCGTGATCGAAGAGCCACGCGGCCTTCAGGCACATCATCTCGGCCGCGTCGAGCTGGGCCATCGCGTGGGCGAGGGGGTGCGCGATCGCCTGGTTCTTGCCGATCGGCCGATCGAACACCACCCGTTTCTTGGCGTACTGCACCGCGCGGTCCAGCGCGGCGCGCCCGATCCCGACCGCCTCGATGCCGATGACGATGCGCTCGGGGTTCAGGGAGTCGAGCAGGTGGTAGAAGCCCTCCCCGACCGTCCCCACCACGTCCTCGTCCGGGATCTCCAGGTTGTCGATGAAGATCTCGTTGGAGTCGACCGCGGCCCGGCCGAGCTTGTGGATCAGGCGCACCGTGATCGCCTCGCGATCGAAGTTCGCGAAGAACAGCGTCATGCCTTTGAGCGGCTTCTCCGGGTCGCGATCGGCGGTGCGGGCGAGCAGGAGGATCCGGTTCGCGTGCTGGGCGTTGGTGGTCCAGACTTTCCTACCGTTGACCACCCAGTGGTTGCCTTTCTTCTCGGCGCGGGTCTGGATGCGCGAGGTGTCGGTGCCCGCGTTCGGCTCGGTGACCCCGAAGGCCATGACCGTCTCGCCGCTCACGATGCCCGGCAGGTACTTCCGCTTCATCGCCTCGGTGCCGTACTTCACGACCGGGGTCGGCGGGAACACGTAGAAGTGGATCGGCGAGCAACCGGAGGTGCCGGCCCCCGAGGCGCAGATCTCGTGCAGCATCAGGGCGGCCTCGGTGACCCCGAGGCCGGCCCCGCCGTACTCCTCGGGGATCGTGATGCCGAGCCAGCCGTTGTCGGCGAACGCCTTGACGAAGTCGCTCGGATACTCCGCGCGGTCGTCCTTCTCCAGCCAGTAGTCGAGCGGGAAGGTGCGGGCCAGCGCCCCCACCTCCTTCTTGATCAGCTCCTGCGACTCGGTGAGCGCGAAATCCATGGGCCGCCTCCTGGTCGGGCAAGAATAGCACGGCCGCCCCGGGGCTTGCCCCCCACGGCCCCGGTCGGTATGCTGGCGGCCATGACCGAGACTACGACCACGCCCGCGATCCAGGACTACCTGGGCGCGATCTACGACCTGGCCGGCACCGACAAGCCGGTGATCGGCGCGCGGCTCGCGCGCCACATGCACGTCTCGGCGCCGTCGATCACCGAGGCCTTGCGCCGCATGCAGAAGGACGGCTACATCCGCGTCGGCGGCCGCAAGGAGATCCGGCTCACCACGAAAGGGCTCGGCATCGCCGAGACCATGGCGCGCCGGCATCGCCTGATCGAGCGCTGGCTCACCGATGTGCTCGGCCTCGACTGGTCACGGGCCCACGACGAGGCGCACCGGCTCGAGCACGCGCTGTCACCGGTGGTCGAGGAGCGGCTGGCCGAGAAGCTCGGGATGCCCAGCACCTGCCCCCACGGCAACCCGATCCCGGGCATGCCGGCCCCCGAGGCGCACCGGCCGATTCCCCTGAACCAGGCGCCCGCCGGTCACCCGTTCGTGGTCGAGCGCATCACCGAGGAGGCCGAGGCCGACCGCCAACTCCTGCGCTTCCTGTGGGAGTCCGGGATCCGTCCGGGCAGCCGCATCGTGGTGAGCGAGATCGCCCCGTACGCGGGCACCGTGTCGATCGACCTCGAGGGCCGCACCGTGACCATGGGGCTCAGCGCCTCGAACAAAATCTGGGTGTACGACCCGATGGAGCCCGCGGACCGCCCGAAGGCGTCCCGCGCCCGCCGTCCCGCCAGGTCCCGCGCCTGACCATGGCGGTCAAGGCCCTCTACGCGCTGCAGAACGGCTTCCTCGGCTTCGAGCGCACCGGCCTCTTCTACGGCGAGCGCTCGCCGGAGCGGGTGTCGATCCCGGTCACCTGCTACGTGGCGATGACGAGCGACGCGGTGATCCTCTTCGACACCGGCATCTCGCCGCGCGCGGTGCCCGGCCTGCTCCGGCAGGATCCCCTCTGCCGCTTCACCGACGAGGACCTGCTCGTGCACCGGCTCGACTCGATCGGGCTCGAGCCCAAGGACGTCGACCTGGTGGTGATCAGCCACCTCCACTTCGACCACGCGGGCGGCGCGGCGATCTTCGACACCTCCGAGCTCGTGGTGCAGAAGGACGAGTACGCCTACGCCCAGTACCCGGCCGCGTTCTTCGCGTCGTTCTACTACCGCAAGAACTTCGACCTGCCGGGCTACCGCTGGCGCCTGCTCGACGGCGACGCGGAGCTGGTGCCGGGCGTGACCGCGCTCCGCAGCGACGGCCACACCCCCGGCCACCAATCCCTGCTCGTCCAGCTCCCGGTGACCGGCCCGGTGATCCTGGCCGGCGACTCCTGCTACTGGCAGCGCTCGATCGATGAGGAGATCCCGCCCGGCGTAGTGTGGGATCCCACGCGGGCGATGCACTCGATCCAGCGCCTCAAGACGCTCGCGCGGCTCACCGGGGGGCGCATCTTCCCGAGCCACGACCCGGTGTTCTGGGAGCGGGCGATCAAGGCGCCGGAGGCGTACAAGTAGTTCCCTCTCACTTCTGAATCAAGCGGAGATCGCCATGGGCGTGCTGGACGGAATCAAGGTGCTGGAGATGGCGCGGGTGCCGCCCGCCGAGCTGCCCGGGATGTTCCTCGCCGACATGGGCGCGGACGTGCTGAAGGTCGAGACGCCGCCCGAGACGACCGAGGACGCGGCCACCAAGCGACGGGCCGCCTTCGCCTACGTGAACCGCAACAAGCGCTCGCTCGCGCTCAACATGAAGGCGCCCGAGGCCCAGGCCATCTTCAAGAAGCTGGCCGCGACCGCCGACGTCATCGTGGAGGGCTTCCGGCCCGGGGTCATGAAACGCCTGGGGGCCGACTACGCAACGCTCTCCGCCACCAACCCGCGGCTCGTGTACTGCTCGCTCTCCGGATTCGGCCACAACGGCCCCTACAAGGACTACCCGGCCCACGACGGCAACTACCTCTCGCTGGCCGGGGTGCTGAACCTGATCGGCGAGCCGGACCGGAAGCCGATCTTCCCGCTGAACCTGGTGGCCGACTACGGCGGGGCGAGCATGCACGGCGCGCTCGGCATCATGATGGCGCTCTTCGCTCGCGAGCGGACCGGCCGCGGCCAGCACGTGGACGTGTCCTACCTCGATACCTCGCTGGCCCTGCTCGCGGCCACGCCCAACATGCGCTTCTTCTGGAGCGACGGCATGGCCCCGAAGCGCGGCGAGGGGTTCCTGGGCGGCTCCTATCCGTACTACGCGGTGTACGAGACCAAGGACCGCAAGCACCTCACCATCGGCTGCACCGAACCGTGGCTGTGGGAGAACTTCTGCAAGGCCATCGAGCGCCCCGACTTCGTGAAGTTCGCGCGCAAGTCGGATCAGTTCGTGCGCGCGGCCAACGCGGAGGAGGTGCAGTGCCGGGAGCAGATCGAGGCCATCATCAGGACCCGGACCCGCGACGAGTGGTACGACTTCCTGGTCAAGGCCGACGTCTGCGTGGGCAAGGTCTACGAGCCGGAAGAGGTGGTGACCGACCCGCAGGTCCAGGCCCGGGACATGATCGTGGAAATGCGCCACCCGGTGCACGGGATCGTCAAGCAGTTCGGCCAGCCCATCAAGCTCTCCGCCACCCCGGGGACGATGCGGACCGTCGCGCCCCACACCGGGGAGCACACCGACGAGGTCCTGGGCGAGCTCGGCCTGCCCGCGGTCGAGATCCGGAGTCTTCGAGACAAGAAGATCGTCGCCTGACCCCTGGCCCGGGCTAAAATGCTCATCAGATGACCATGATGCGCCGGCCACTCGCGCTCGCCGTGCTGGGCGTGCTGGCGACGGCGCCCGCGGCGCGGGCCGCCACCCCGGCGAGCTCGCGGAGCGGCTGCGCAAGGCGACCGCGGTGCTCTCCGAGATGGCCGCCGGCAATCGGGACACCGACATCCCGCGCGAGATGCTCGCCCGGGCGCGCGCGATCGCGGTGTTCCCCGGGGTCAAGAAGGGCGCGGTCATCGTGGGCGGCCGGCACGGCGAGGGCGTCATGAGCGTGAAGAGGCTCTCGGACGGTCGCGGGAGCCCGCCCGCCTTCTTCACCGTCGGAGGCGGCAGCTTCGGCCTGCAGCTCGGCGGTCAGGTGATCGACCTGGCGCTGGTCGTGATGACGCTCACCGCCGGCCCCAAGAGCCTGCACGAAGCGGCCAACACCGACGGCTCGTTCAAGGCGGAGATCTTCTCTTACGCCCGCTCCACCGGCTTCTTCGCGGGCGCCTCCTTCGAGGGCGCCACCGTGCAGCCGGACGGCTCCGCGATCCGCACCCTCTACGGCGCGAAGGCCGATTCGCGCGACGTGCTGCTGGGCGGCCGCTACGCGGTCCCGGCCAGCGCCCGCCCCTTCGTCAACGTGCTCACGACCTACTCGCCACCACCCAAGAAGCGCTGAGAGTGACCCGATGACCACCGCCCCCGAGTCCTTCGTCGAGCTCCTGTCCACCCGCGCCCGCATCGGCTGGGGCGCTCCGCCCACCGCGCGCCCGGTCACCAACGCGCTCTACGAGTTCGGCGGGGGCTTTCCGGATCCGGCCTCCTTCCCGTACGACGGCCTCGTCGACGCGACTTCGCGGATGATGAAGGCCGAAGGCGCGGAGGCCCTCACCTACGGCGAGCCCCAGGGCTACCGCGGGCTGCGCGAGCTGGTGTGCCACAAGTACGGGCTCTTCGAGGGCCTCAAGGTGGGCCCCGAGAACATCATCATCTCGAACGGCTCCGGGCACGCGCTCTCGCTCGCGTTCAGCGCCTTCGTGGATCCGGGCGACGTGATCTTGTCGGAGGCGCCCACCTTCTCGGGCACGCTCCAGACCATCCGCCGCCACGGCCCGCAGGTGCTCGACGTGCCGGTGGACGAGGACGGGCTGGTCGTCGAGGTCGCGCGGGAGCACCTCGCCGCCCTCCGGAAGCAGGGCCGGCGCTGCAAGCTCATCTACACGATCGTGAACTTCCAGAACCCGTCCGGGCCCTCGCTGACCCTGCGCCGCCGGCGGGAGCTGATCGACCTGGTCCACGAGTACGACACCCTCATCCTCGAGGACGACGCCTACGGGGAGCTGCGCTTCGAGGGCGAGCACCTGCCCTCGCTCTACGCCCTCGACGGCGGCGGCCGGGTGATGCGTGCGGGCACGGTGTCCAAGATCCTCGGGGCGGGCTTCCGCCTCGGCTGGCTGTGCGCGCCCAAGGAGATGATCCCCGCCTTCCAGGGCTTCCTCTTCGGCGGCGGCGTCAACCCCTTCGCCTCGCGGGTCGCCACCTACTTCCTGCGCGACAACCTCGCGCCCCACGTGGCCCTCCTGGTCAACGTCTATCGCGCCAAGCGTGACGCGATGCTGCGCGGGCTCTGGGAGGTGCTGGCCGGCACCGACGTCCTGATCAGCAAGCCGGAGGGCGGGTTCTTCATCTGGATCAAGCTGCCGAGCGGAACCGACACCGGCAAGCTCTACGAGGGCGCGGTCAACGCCCGCGTCCAGTACACCGCGGGGCCGTCGTTCTTCCCCAACGGAGGCGGCGAGCGGTTCATCCGCCTCGCCTTCAGCTTCGAGTCTCCCGAGCGCTGCTACGAAGGCGCGCGCCTGATCGCCCGGGCCATCGTCGACGCCCGCGCCTGACCCGCGATGGCCCGCCACCTCATCCTCGTCGTCGACGACGAGGACAACCTGCGCGACGTGCTGGTAGAGGTGCTGAAGCGCGACGGGCACGAGGTGGACAGCGCGGCCGACGGCGCCGAGGGGCTGCGGCGGGCCGGGGAGCGCCGCTACGACCTGGTCGTCACCGACCTCCGCATGCCCGGCCTCGAAGGCCCCGAGCTCTACCGGGCGCTGCGCCAGCGGTACCCGGACGATCCGCCGCGCGTCATCTTCATGAGCGCCAACACCGGCATCGACGAGTACGCGAGCTTCCTGGCCGAGACCGGGGAGCCCGCGCTGGAGAAGCCGTTCAACCTGGCGGATATGCGGCAGGTCGTGCTGCAGGTGCTGTCGAAGCCTCGCGCTTAACCCGCCGCCGCGATGCCCGGGTGGGGCCGGAGGGGCGGCGGGGGCCTCCCGGGGACACGCTGAGTCGCGGGCGCGCGGCGCCGTCTCGATCGGGCCACGATATGGGATGTTTGCGGCTTCGATCACCCGCAGAAGCCACGGTCCCCGGGAGGCCCCCCCCCCCCCCCCCCCCCCCCCC
>DATJIR010000315.1:0-5499 GCA_035493135.1 Verrucomicrobiia bacterium | reverse complement strand
CCAGTGCAGGCGCACCAGCAGCTCGTGCGAGCTCGACAGGGTGAGCTGGGGCACCACCTCGAGGGTCTCGAGGTCGAAGTCGGGCAGGTAGAAGCGGTTGAAGAGCACGAGCCCGTCGGCGCCCGCGTGGTCGAGACGGCGCGCGAGATGGGCCGGCGCGCTCCATCCGTGGCCCAGCTTGACCGCGACCGGGATGCCGACGGTGGCCTTGACGTCCTGGACCAGGTCCACGTGCCGGCGCTCGACCTCGTCGCCAGTCATCTCCGGATCGGTCGGGATGTAGTAGACGTTCAGCTCGAGCGCGTCGGCGCCCGCCTCCTCGATCTTCCGGGCGTACTCGGTCCAGCCGCCCCGCGAGACGCCGTTGAGGCTGCCGATGACCGGGATGCCGACCGCGGCCTTGGCGCGCCGGATGTGCTCCAGGTAGGCGTCGGGGCCGATCCGGTAACTGGCCACGTCCGGGAAGTAGGTCATCGCCTCCGAATAGCTCTCGGTGCCGTGGGAGAGGTACCAGTCGAGGTGCGCGCTCTCGACCGTGATCTGCTCCTCGAAGAGCGAGTGCAGGACCACCGCGGCCGCTCCCGCGTCCTCCATCCGGCGGATGTTGTCGACCGACTCGCAGAGCGGGCCGGCCGAGGCCACCAGCGGGCTCGGCAGGGACAGCCCGAGGTAGGACGTCGAGAGGTCGGTCATGGTGTGCCTCCCGCGGGGGGCGGGCCCGACGCCGCGGCCCACTGCTCGTAGAGCCGCCAGCGGGCGAGCACGTCCTCCTGGGCCTCCGCGAGCAGCCGCCGCGCGGCCTCCGGGTCGCTGTGGGCCAGCATCGTGTAGCGGGTCTCGTTGTACGCGTAGGCCTTGAGCGGCAGGCTCGGCGGCTTGGAGTCGAGCTCGAGCGTCGGCCGCCCGTCCCGGGCCAGGGCGGGGTTGAAGCGGAAGAGCGGCCAGTGGCCGGAGAGGACCGCGGCCTTCTGCTGGTCCATGCCGTGGCGCAGGTCGTAGCCGTGGGCGATGCAGTGGCTGTAGGCGATGATCAGCGCCGGCCCCGGGTAGGCCTCCGCCTCGCGGAAGGCCCGGATCGTCTGGGTGTCGCTGCCGCCCATGGCCACCCGGGCCACGTACACCGACCCGTAGGTCATGGCCATGAGCGCGAGGTCCTTCTTGGCCGTGGCCTTGCCGCCGGCCGCGAACTTGGCGACCGCGGCCCGCGGGGTCGCCTTCGACGCCTGGCCCCCGGTGTTCGAGTAGACCTCGGTGTCGAGCACCAGGACGTTCACCTTGCGGCCTGCCGCGAGCACGTGGTCGAGGCCGCCGTAGCCGATGTCGTAGGCCCACCCGTCGCCGCCCACGATCCACACGCTCCGCGCGACCAGCGCGTCGGCCACGCTCAGGAGCTCGCGCCCCTCCGGCGAGTCGTGGCTCCGGAGGAGCGCCCGGAGATGGCCGACCCGCTCGCGCTGCGCCGCGATGCCGGCCTCGGTGGACTGGTCGGCCTCGAGCAGGGCCGGACCGACCTCGCCCAGGGCGGGGCCCAGGCGCCGCAGCAGCGCCCGCGCGTACTCGGCCTGCGTGTCGATGGCGACGCGCATGCCGAAGCCGAACTCGGCGTTGTCCTCGAAGAGCGAGTTGGCCCAAGCCGGGCCGCGCCCCTCGCGATTGACGGTCCAGGGGGTGGTGGGCTGGTTGCCTCCGTAGATCGACGAGCAGCCGGTGGCGTTCGCGATGACCGCGCGGTCGCCGAAGAGCTGGCTGAGGAGCTTGAGATACGGGGTCTCGCCGCAGCCGGCGCAGGCGCCGGAGAACTCGAAGAGCGGCTCCAGGAGCTGGACGTCCTTGACCTGGCCCGCGTTGAGCAGGGACCGGTCGGTCTCCGGCAGCTCGAGGAAGAAGCGCCAGCCCTCCGCCTCGCGATCGTGGACCGCGGGCCGCGGCAGCATGTCGATGGCCTTGTGGCGCACCTCGCTCTTGCTCTTGGCCGGGCACACCTCGACGCAGAGGGCGCAGCCGGTGCAGTCCTCCGGCGAGACCTGCAGCGTGAACCGGGCGTCGCCGAACTCGCGCCAGCGCGCGGGCGCCGACTTGAAGGCCTCCGGCGCCCCGGCGAGCGCGGCGGGGCCGTACACCTTCGCCCGGATCACCGCGTGGGGGCAGACCAGCACGCACTTGCCGCACTGGATGCAGAGGGCCTCGTCCCACACCGGGATCTCGGCCGCGATGCCCCGCTTCTCCCAGCGGGTCGTCCCGCTCGGATACGTGCCGTCCGCCGGCAGCGCGCTGACCGGCAGGGCATCGCCCTCGCCCGCGATCATCCGGGCGGTGACGCGCTGGACGAACTCGGGGGCCTCTGCGGGCACCGCGGGTCGCAGGTCGGCCACCGCGGTCACCCGCGGGGGGACCGCCACCTCGACGAGGTGGGCGAGCGTGGCGTCCACCGCCTCCCAGTTGCGGCGGACCACCTGCTCTCCCCGGCGGCCGTAGGTCTTCTCGATCGAGCGCTTGATCGCGGCGATCGCCTCGTCGCGGGGCAGGACCCCGCTGATCGCGAAGAAGCAGGTCTGCATCACGGTGTTGACGCGCCCGCCCATGCCCGCCTCGCGGGCGACCCGGTCGCCGTCGATCACGAAGAGGCGCAGCCGCTTGTCGACGATGTGGCGCTGGACGATGCGGGGCAGGTGGCTCCAGACCTCCCCGGGGCCGTGCGGGCTGTTCAGGAGGAAGACCGCCCCCGGCTCCGCCTCGCGCAGCACGTCGAGCCGGTCCAGGAACGAGAACTGGTGGCAGGCGACGAACGTGGCGCGGCTGATCAGGTACGGGGCCCGGATCGGCCGCGGCCCGAAGCGGAGGTGCGACACCGTGACCGAGCCGGACTTCTTGGAGTCGTACACGAAGTAGCCCTGGGCGTGGTTGTCGGTCTCCTCGCCGATGATCTTGATCGAGTTCTTGTTGGCCCCGACCGTCCCGTCCGCCCCGAGGCCGTAGAAGATGGCCCGGACGGTGTCCGCGTCCTCGATGGAGAAGGCGGGGTCGAAGGCGAGGCTCGTGTGGGAGACGTCGTCGTGGATGCCGATGGTGAAGTGCGCCCGCGGCCGCTCCTTCGCCGTCTCGTCGAGCACCGCCTTCACCATGGCCGGCGTGAACTCCTTGGAGCCGAGCCCGTACCGCCCGCCGATGACGCGGGGGCTCCGCTCGAGCGGCCCGCCGTCGGGCGCGGTCGCCTCGGCGACCGCGGCGGCCACGTCGAGGTAGAGGGGCTCGCCCACGCTGCCCGGCTCCTTGGTCCGGTCGAGCACCGCGAGGGTGCGCACCGTCACGGGCAGCGCGGCCAGGAAGTGCTCGACCGAGAACGGCCGGTAGAGCCGGACCCGGAGGACGCCGACCCGCTCGCCCCGGGCGGCCTCGTGCCGCACCGTCTCCTCGACGGTCTCGCCGCCCGATCCCATGATCACGATCACGCGCGTGGCGTCCGGCGCGCCCGCGTAGTCGAAGAGGCGGTAGCGTCGGCCGGTGCGCGCGGCGAGCCGGTCCAGCGCGCCCTCCACGATGGTGGGGCAGGCCCGATAGTAGGGGTTGACCGTCTCGCGGGCCTGGAAGTAGACGTCCGGATTCTGCGCGGTGCCGCGGATCACCGGGTGCTCGGGGGAGAGCGCGCGGGCGCGGTGCGCGCGCACCAGGTCGTCCGGCACGAGGGCGCGGAGATCCTCGTCGGCGAGCGGCTCGATCTTGGCCACCTCGTGGGAGGTGCGGAAGCCGTCGAAGAAGTGGAGGAACGGCACCCGCGCCTCGAGCGTCGCGGCCTGCGCGATCAGGGCGAAGTCCATCGCCTCCTGCACCGAGCCCGACGCCAGCATCGCGAAGCCGGTCGCCCGCGCGGCCATCACGTCGCTGTGGTCGCCGAAGATCGAGAGCGCCTGGGTGGCGAGCGATCGCGCGGCCACGTGCAGCACGGTGGCGGTGAGCTCGCCCGCGATCTTGTACATGTTCGGGATCATGAGCAGCAGGCCCTGCGAGGCGGTGAAGCTGGTCGCGAGGGCTCCGCTCTGGAGCGCCCCGTGCAGGGCCCCGGCCGCACCCCCCTCGCTCTGCATCTCGACCACCGAGGGGACCGTGCCCCACCGGTTCGGGCGGCCCTGGGCCGCCCACTGGTCCGCCCACTCCCCCATGGTGGAGGACGGGGTGATGGGATAGATGGCGATGACGTCGCTGAGCTGGTAGGCGACGCGGGCGGCCGCCTCGTTGCCGTCGATCGTCACGCGCGCGGGCATGGCGGGGCGCGCGTCAGCGGGGCTGGAGCGCCCGCCCGATCACGCGGTAGACCTCGTCGAAGTCGAAGGGCTTGCTGATGCAGGGCGCGCCCGTCTGCTGGACGAACTCCCAGCTCTCCGGGTTGAGGGTGTCGCCGGTGAGGAACACGAAGCGGGGCAGGAGCTCGGGATGGAGCAGCCGGAGCGCGCGATACAGCTCGGGGCCGTCGAGCCCCGGCATGCGCACGTCGCACAGGATGAGATCGTAGGCCACCCGCTCGATCTTCTCGAGCGCGGTCCGGCCATCGGAGACCGCGTCCACCTGCTCCTGCTCGGCCCGGAGCAGGTCCACGAGCACGCCCGCGACGTCCGGCTCGTCGTCGACGACCAGGACCCGGCCCGGCGGGAGCGCGCGGTGGGTCGGGCCCGCCGACTTGGCCTCGCCCGCCGGCGCCGCGACCACCGGGAGCTCGATGGTGAGGGTGGTGCCCTCTCCGACCTTGCTGTCGACCCGGAGCGTCCCGCCGTGTCCCTCGACGATGCCCAGGCAGAGGGGCAGACCCAGCCCCGTGCCCTGCCCCACCGGCTTGGTGGTGAAGAACGGCTCGAAGATGCGCCCCAGGACCTCGGGAGGGATCCCGCCGCCGGTGTCGATCACCTCGATCGAGACGCGCGAGTCCGCGGCCTTGAAACCGGTGCGGAGGGTGAGCCGCCGCGTCGAGGTGTTCCCGTGCATCGCCTGGTGCGCGTTGGTGATGAGGTTCACCACCACCTGATGGAGCTGGTGCGGATCCGCCCAGAGCGTCGGCAGGTCCTCGGCCAGCTCCAGGCGGAGCTCGACGTTGTCCACCCGGAGCGGATAGGCGAGCAGCTCGACCGCCTCGCGAACGACCCGGTTGGCGTCGACCTTCTGCCGCTCCGGCGGGTGCTGCCGGGCCAGGGCCAGGAAGTTGCGCACGATCCGCACGCACCGCTCCGCCGCGGAGGCGATGCGGTCGAGGCGCTCCCGGGACGGGCCGTCGTCGAGGGTCTGGCGAAGGATCGAGCTGTAGCCGGACACCACGGTCAGCGGGTTGTTCAGCTCGTGCGCGACCCCGGCGAGGAGGGTGCCCATGTCGGCGAGCTTCTCGCTCTGGATCCGGGCCGCCTGCTGCCGGGCCAGCTCGTCCTCGACGTGCCGGCGCTCGGTCACGTCGCGCGAGTTGACGAGGAAGCCGGTGAGCATCGGGTGGTCCAGCATGTTCTTGCCGATCGCCTCGAG
>DATJIR010000314.1:0-3708 GCA_035493135.1 Verrucomicrobiia bacterium | reverse complement strand
CACGTGGGAGCGGGGCGGGCGGGGGGAGGGGGCCGGCTGACCACGGCCCGCTATCCTCCGGCTACCATCGGCAGGATTTCCCAACCTGGGTGGCTGGCGGCTTCGGTCCTGGTCGGCGGGAACGGGTCAGCTCGACCCCCGCCCCCTCGCCCGCCCTACCTCAACGAGGAACGCCAGGCACGGAGATCCGCTCGGTGACGGCCTCCCGCGCGGCCCCGCGCACGTAGCCGATCGTCATGCGCGTGTCGGGATCGAAGTGGATCGCGGTGATCGCGTCGCGCAGCCTGGAGCCGGGAGCCCAGTCGCGCTCGATGCGCAGCACCTCGCGCCCGGAGAAGATCTGGCGCACCACGAGCGCGCGCCCGGCCGCCTGGGCCATCAGGTGGCGGCGAGTATCCGCCGCGAGCACGTCCGCCTGCGGGCGGGAGAGCTGCCGGCGCTTCGCCTCGAAGAAGTACGACACCGGGCCCGGGCCGGTATCGAACCGGATCTCGGCAAAGGTGGCCTCGTGCCAGATCACCTCCGGGCGCGGCAGCGTGGTGAGGCCGGGCGGCGGCTCGAGCCACACCGGCTTCTCGGGATCGCCGTAGTAGTAGCCGACCCGGCAGTCGTGGTCGGTACGGCACCGGGAGACCAGGCCGGTGCTGGGAAATGCGGCGCGGTAGATGCAGCGCGACGGCTGCTCGGGACCGGACCCGGCGCAGTCTCCCGCGACCGGCGGGGGGGTGGCGGCGGCCGCGGCCGACAGGAGCCCGGCCAGCAGGAGCGGCGGCAGCGTGGGCAGCGCTAGGTCTTCTGCGAGGTGAGCAGCTCGGTCATGCGGGTGAAGAACTGGTCGAGCATCATCTTGGTGACGCCGCCCAGCATCCGCTGCCCGACGCTCGCGATGAGCCCGCCGACCTGGACGTCGGCGTCGTAGCTCACCCGGGTGCCGCCGTCCACGTCGGAGAGCTGCATGCCCGCGTCGCCCCGCACGAAGCCGGGGCCGCCGCTGCCCTCCACCGCCATGCGATACCGGTGGGGCGGCTCGAGATCGCTCAGCTTCACCTTGCCCTCGAACGTGCCCTTGATCGCGGCGACGCCGACCTTCATGGTGGCCTTGTACTCGTTCGGACCCACCGCCTCGAGCTTCTCGCAGCCCGGGAGGGCCTGGGCCAGGACGTCGGGATCCAGGAAGGCGGCCCAGACCTTATCGCGCGCGGCCGGGATGTCGGCGGAGCCCTCGATCTTCATCTAGGCGCCCTCGAGCGTGCGGACCGCGGCCGCCATCCGCCGCAGGCCTTCCTTGATGGTCTCGAGCCCGGTGGCGTACGAGAGGCGGATGTGGGCGTCGGAGCCGAAGTCCACCCCGGCCACGGTGGCGATGCGCGCCTCGTCGAGCAGGAACGCGCAAACGTCGGCGGAGCCGCGCAGCACCCCGCCCTTGCCGCGCTTGCCGAAGAGCCCGGACACGTTCGGGAAGGCGTAGAACGCGCCCTTCGGCATCACGCAGCGCACCCCGGGGATCGCGTTGAGCCCGTCCACGATGACGTGGCGCCGCCGGTCGAACTCGCCCGCCATCTTGGCCACCTCGTCCTGCGGGCCGCTCAGCGCCTCCACCGCGGCCCACTGGGCGATCGAGGTCGGGTTCGAGGTGACCTGGCTCTGCACGTCGGTCATCGCGCGGATGATCGGCTTGGGGCCGGCCGCGTAGCCGATGCGCCAGCCGGTCATCGCGTACGCCTTCGAGCACGTGTTGACCACGATGGTGCGCGCCTTGATCTCGGGCGAGAGCGACGCGATCGAGACGTGACGGCCCTCGTAGGTGAGCGACTCGTAGCACTCGTCGGAGACCACCCAGAGGTCGCGCTCGATCGCGAGCTTCGCCACCTCGGCGAGGGCGTCGCGGGAGAACACCGCGCCGGTCGGGTTGCCCGGGCTGTCGAGCACCACCATCTTCGTCCGGGGGGTGACCGCCGCCCGCAGCGCGGCCGGGTCGAGGTCGAATCCGGTCGCCTCCTGCGTGATCACCGGCACCGGCACCCCGCCCAGGAGGCGCACCTGCTCCGGGTATGACACCCAGTACGGGCTCGGGATCAGCACCTCGTCCCCGGGGTTCACGAGCGCCATCACGATGTTGTAGAGCGTGTGCTTCGCCCCGCAGGAGACGGTCACCTCGTCCGGGGTGTAGTCGAGGCCGTTGTCGCGCTTGAACTTCTGGCAGACCGCGGCGCGCAGCTCGGCAATGCCGCCGACCTCGGTGTACTTGGTCTGCCCCTGCTCCAGCGCACGGATCGCGGCGGCCTTGATCCGGGAGGGGGTGTCGAAGTCGGGCTCACCCGCGCCGAAGGAGATCACGTCGATCCCCTGCGCGCGCATGGCCCGGGCCTTGGCCTGCATCGCGAGGGTCGGCGAGGGGGCGAGCGTCTTCATGCGGTCGGCGAGCATGGCGTCCTCTCTTCTCAGCGGGGATGCGAGAACTTCTGGGCCAGGCGCTCCTCGACCGGCGGGGGCACCATGCCGGTGATCGGCGCGCCCAGCGAGGCGACCTCCTTGATGAGGCGCGAGGAGATGTAGGTGTAGCGCTCGTGGGGCATCATGAACACCGTCTCCACGGTGTGGCGGAGCTTGCGGTTCATGAGGGCCATCTGGAACTCGTACTCGAAGTCGGAGACCGCGCGGAGCCCGCGCACCACGCAGTCGGCACCCTCGCGATCCACCAGGTCGATCAGGAGGCCGTCGAACGAGGTGATGCGCATGCGGCCCATCCCGATGCCGGTGGTGCACTCGTCGATCAGCTCGAGCCGCTCCTTGGCCGTGAACAGCGGCTCCTTCGACGGGTTGGCGACCACCGCGACGATCAGCTCGTCGAAGATGCGCAGACTGCGCTCGATGAGGTCGAGATGCCCGTTGTGCATCGGATCGAACATGCCCGGATACACCGCCCGCTTGCCCACGCTGGCCCCCGTGACCGATCTGGAAACGCCCGAAAACGCTGCTCAGTCTACCCTCGGCACCAGGAAAGTCAAGGTCGTCTCCCCGAAGCGGCGCGCCTTCCAGAGGGCGAGGGCCCCGGGCGATGCGGGCGGCGGCGTCTTGGTCATGTGCTGGAGCACGACGACCGCGCCCGGCAGCAGGACGTCGCCGGCCGCCACCGCCTCGAGCGCGGCCGCCGCGCGTGGAGAGTCGTAGGGCGGGTCGAGAAAGACCACCGCGAAGCGCCGGCCCTCGGCCGCGAGGTCCGCCACCGCGCGCGCCGCGTCCGCCCGGACCACGCGCGCGCGCTCGCCCAGGCCGAGCCGCTCGACGTTGTCCCGCAGCGCACGCAGGGCCGCACCGTCCTGCTCCACGAAGGTCGCCGACGGCGCGCCCCGCGAGAGGGCCTCGATGCCGACCCCGCCCGCGCCCGCGAACAGGTCGAGGAACGGGCCGCGCTCGAGGAACGGCATCAGGGTGTCGAGGCACGCGATGCGGACCTGGTCCGCGGTGGGCCGGGTGGTGCGCCCGCGCGGCGTGGTGAGCCGCTGGCCCTTGAGCGCCCCCGCCAGCACGCGCATCAGGGCGTCGTCTCGGACGGCCCCACCCGCCGCCCGTCCACCCGCCACTGCCCGCCCTCGCGCAGCAGCGCGTACTCCACCCGCTCCCACACCGGGCTCTGCTCGGTGCCGCCGGTCGCCTCCACCACGAAGACCACGCGGGAGGGACTGCGCCGGATTTGGAGCACGCGGA
>DATJIR010000313.1:0-5495 GCA_035493135.1 Verrucomicrobiia bacterium | reverse complement strand
GCCCGCCACCGTGGTGCGATGCATGACCCGCTTGTGGCGCGCGCTGTCCCACGGGCGGCCTCGGTGCAGCACGCAGCGGTTGTCCCACATCACCAGATCCCCCACCTCCCAGCGGTGCCGGTAGACGCGGTCGGGCCGTGTCGTCTGCTCGAGCAGCCGCGCGATCAGGATGCGGCTCTCGTCGAGCCCGAGCCCCTCGATGTACCACGCGTGCGAGCCGATGTAGAGCGACCGCCGGCCGTTGCGGGGGTTGGCGCGCACCAGCGCGTGGCGCACCGGCGGGTAGTCGCGGCCGATCTCGGTGCCGATGCCGGGATCGATCATGCTGCGCGAGAACCCGAAGCTGTGCACGACGATCCGACCGTCCAGGTCGCGGCGCAGGTCCTCGGGCAGGTGCTCGTATGCGACCCGCATGCTCGCGAACTCGGTGTCGCCGCCCTCGGGCGGCACCACGCGCGCGGAGAGCGCGGAAGAATGCGCGGGCACCGGCTTGAACGAGCTGTCGCTGTGCCAGAGCTGATTGCCGGACTGGTAGAGCATCCGGCGGTCTTCCCAGCCCATCAGCTTGCCGTCCGCGTCGGTGTTGGAGAGGTCCACGATGTGGGCGCCCAGGCGGTCCTCCCCGCCCAGGGTGCGCACGGTGGTCTCGAGGGGGCCCCAGCGTTCGCTGAAGACCATCTGCTGCTCGTCGGTCAGGGCCTGGCCGCGGAAGACGAGCACCGAGTGGTCGTCGAACGCGGTCGCGATCCGCGCGAAGGTGGCGTCGTCGAGCGGCCGAGTGAGGTCGACGCCGGAGACCTCGGCTCCGAACGCGGGATGGACCGGGGTGATGGTCAGCGTGGCTCGGATGGTCGCCATGGGGAGCCTCCTGGCGGGAAATTCTAGCCCTTCACCGAGCCCGCGACCAGCCCCTCCACCATCCACCGGTGGATGAACACGTAGAGGGCCACCACCGGGAGCGTGGTGATCACCGAGGCGGCCATGAGCTGGCCCCAGTGGAAGACGTCGCCGTAGATGAGCAGGTTGAGGCCCACCGGCACCGTGATCGCCTGCTCGTCCTGGATGAAGACCAGCGCGTAGAGGAACTCGTTCCACGACAGCGTGAACGCGAAGATGGCGGAGGCCACCAGGCCGGGAGCGGCCAGCGGCAGCAAGACCCGCCAGAACGCGGTGACGCGCCCCGCCCCGTCGATGAGCGCCGCTTCCTCCAGCTCGTCGGGCAAGGCCTTGAAGAAGCCGATCAGGAGCCAGGTGCAGAAGGGCACCGTGAAGGTCGGATAGGAGAGGAAGAGCGACGCGAGGCGATTCGTCGCGCCCAGCTCGGCCAGCACCCGGTAGAGCGGGATGAAGAGCAGCGCGGGCGGGATCAGGTAGAGGATCAGGATCAGGCTCGCCACCGACTCGCGCCCCGGGAAGCGCAGGCGCGCCACCGCGTAGCCACCGAGGCTCGCCACCACGGTGGTGGTGGCGGTCACCACCAGCGCGGTCACCAGGCTGTTGCGCAACCAGAGCGGGAAGCGGGTCTCGGTCCAGAGCCCGGTGTAGTTCTCCCAGGTGAACGGCTTCGGCACGTAGATGCTGGTGGCGAACTGGATCTGCTCGTAGGTCTTGAACGACATACTGGCGATCCACCAGAACGGCACCAGGATGACGAGGAGGAACAGGGCCAGGCCGGCGAGCGTGAGGGCTCTCGTGGTCACGGGCAGCTACTTGCGGTCGCGGAGGAGGTAACGGCTGATCAGGACGATGCCGAGCACCAGGATCGGGACCACGAAGAGGCAGATGGTCACCCCGCGGCCCCAGCGGAGCTGGCCGAACGCGACCTGGTAGGAGTACGTCGCGAAGACCTGGGTCGCGGTGCCGGGGCCGCCCCGGGTCATCACGTAGACGATGTTGAAGTCGTTGATGGTGAGGATGAAGCTCAGCAGCGTGGTGACGATCATCACGTGCTTGAGCCCGGGCAGCGTGATGTGCCAGAAGCGCCGCCCGGCGGAGGCTCCGTCCACCGAGGCCGCCTCGTAGAGCTCGCGGGGAATGGCCGCGAGCCCGGCCAGGAACGACACCCCGAAGAACGGGAAGCCACGCCACCAGTTCGCCACCACCACCGCCATCATGGCGCCCTCGGGAGTGGCCATGAACGCGATCGGCCGGCGCAGCAGCCCCGCGTCGAGCAGCACGCTGTTGAAGAAGCCGCGGCCGGGAAAGGCGTCGAACATCCAGCGCCAGGTGAGCGCGATGATCACGGTCGAGGTGATCCAGGGCAGCAGGAAGAGCCCGCGGAGGAAGTTGCGGCCGCGGATGACGTTGTCGAGCACCAGTGCCATCAGCACCCCGGTGATCACCTTGAGGCCCACCGAGCCCACCGTGAAGACGAGGCTGTTGCGGATGACCGCGCGGAAGGTGTCGTCCTGCGCCAGGTAGGCGTAGTTGCGGAGGCCCACGAACCGCTCCGGATAGCCCACCAGCTTGTCGGTGAGCGAGAGCCAGACCGCCCGGTACACCGGGTAGACGATGAGGGCCACCACCAGGACGAACAGCGGCAGGAGGAACAGGAGCGCCGTTCCGGCCTCCCGGGTGCGGGCGCGCCGCCAGGCGGAGGCGCGCGGCCGCACGGCCGGGATGCCGACGGTGTGAGGGACCGCCACGTCACCCGCGCAGGGTGTCGTAGATTTCCTTGATCTTCTTGTCCTCCCAGTCGATGGCCTGATCGACCGACCACTTGTCCACGATCACCTTGGCCGGCGCGTCCGTCAGCACGTTGCTCGCCTGCACCTCGGCGGCCGCCGCGGTGGTGGGGCCGGGCCACCCGGTGGGGGCGAACCACTCCGCGGCCCGGCCGAACGTGCGGTAGTTGTCGTTCTTGTTGAAGTAATCCTTCGAGGCCGCGCGCGCTCGGTCGAGGACCGGGCCGAACTGCCCGTAGGAGTCCTTCATGACCGCCACCGTCTCCTCGGGAGAGAGCAGGTGCGCGATCAGGCTCATGGCCGCCTCCGGGTCCTTGCTGGTCTTGAAGATCCCGAAGCTCATCGCGATGGCCCACATGCGACGGCCGTCGGGCCCGGCCGGGTGTGGCAGGGCCACGTGGTTGGCGAGCGCCTCCTCCTTCGCCTTCCGGTCCTTGGCGTCGGTGGCCTTGGCGAGCGCGTTCTCGAGCGCGAAGGTGATGCTGGGGCCGTTGGAGGTCTGGGCGATGTTCTTGGCGATGAAGTTCTCGTTGTTGCCCGAGCCGGTCCAGGTGAGCGTGTCGGCGGGCTGGATGCCGTCCTTGTAGATATCGGTCGCCCACTTCATCACGTTCTGCATCGCGGGGGTCTTGATCGACTTGTACTTGCCGTCCTTGCCGGCCCAGCCCACCCCGTAGGAGTACATGAGGCTCTGCATCACCCCGTAGCCGTCGGAGGTGCGGTTCCAGCTCTGGCCCATGCCGTAGAAGTTGTCCTTGGGCCGGTTGAGCGCGGCGGCGGCCTGCTTGGCCTCCTCGAACGTGGACGGCATCTTGAGCTTGGCCTTCTCGAACACGTCGCGCCACACGTACCAGAAGCCGCCCATCACGTACCACGGTAGCGAGTACACCTTGTCGCCGACCATGGTGACCGCGGTCACGCTCGCGGGCGCCTTGCCCACCTGCCCCTCGATCTGGCGGGCGAAGGTGGTGAGGTCGATGAGCTGGCCCATGCCCGCGAAGCGCGCCGGGGCGCTGGTCTCGAGCTGACCGATGTCGGGGGTGCTGTTGCTCTCGATGGCGGCCACGTACTTGGTCTGCATGTCCTCGAACGTGAAGTACTCGACGGTGACGCTGGCCCCGTTCTTCTGGGCCCAGCGCTGGGCGCTCGCCTCGATCGCCTTGTTGGTCGGCTCCACGTAGGTCTTGAGGATCCAGAGCTTGAGGCTGGTGCCCTTCTTCACCGCGGGCGCGGCCGGCCGCGGCAACGTCAGCAGGGCGGAGGTCCCGACGGCCCCGGCGAGAAGTGAGCGGCGGCTGATGCGCGGATCGAGCATGGCGTGTCCCCCTTGGATCGTCTTTGACCCCGACGACGCGCTCCGAATGTCGGTCAGCCGCGCGGCCCTGTCAAGCGCTCCGTGTTCCGTGCTACGCTTTTCCCATGCTCTCTCCCTCCGACGTGGCCTTCTACCGCGAGCAGGGCTATCTGGTGGTCCCCGACGTGCTCGACGCCGCCATCCTCGACACGGTGCGCCGCGAGCTCGGGCGCATCCTCGACGGCGCGCGCGGGGTGCCCACCCACACCGACGTCTACGATCTCGAGCCGGGCCACCGCCCGCACGATCCGCGGGTGCGCCGGGTGAAGACTCCGCACCGGTTCTTCCCGGTGTTCGACCGCCTCATGCGCCACCCGCGGCTGGTGGCGATCCTGACCGCGCTCCTCGGCGAGGCGGTCCGGCTGCACGGCTCCAAGATCAACCTCAAGTCGCCGCGCTACGGCTCGCCGGTGGAGTGGCATCAGGACTGGGCGTTCTACCCGCACACCAACGACGATCTGCTCGCGGTCGGGGTCATGCTCGACGACTGCACCAGCGACAATGGCCCGCTCCTGGTGGTGCCGGGCACCCACCGCGGCCCGATCTTCGATCACCACACCGACGACCGCCACGGGGGACGCTACTTCTGCGGGGCCATCGATCCGGCCGCGATCCGCGACGAGATCGCGCGGGCGGTGCCGCTCACCGGGCGCGCCGGCTCCATGAGCTTCCATCACGTGCGCCTCGTGCACGGCTCGGCCCAGAACGTCTCGAGCCTGCCCCGCACGCTCCTGCTGTACGAGTACGGGGCCGCGGACGCCTGGCCGCTCATGGGAGTGTCCAACCTTGCCGACTTCGACGCCCGGCTGATCACCGGCGAGCCCAGCGTCGAGCCGCGCCTGGTGCCGGCCCCGGTGCGCATGCCCCTGCCCCCGGCGCTCCACCAGGGCTCGATCTACGAGAACCAGTCGGACGCGGCGCGCCGCTACTTCCCGGTCACCGACGAGGCGTCGGCACCCCCTCGGACGTGAGGTCGGCGGCCTCGCGCCGCCAGGCCTCGTCGCCCGGCGGGGCCGCGCGGAAGAGCCGCTTCACCGCCACGATCGCGAAGAAGAGCTGGATGCGCAGCCGGGTGCCGAGGGTCGGGCGCCAGTTCCCGGCGAGCGCCGAGAGCACCGCCTCGTAGATGCCGAGCCGGCGCGAGCGCCGGAACAGCAGCCGACGGAAGTAGGGATCGTAGAAGCCCACCACGAAGCGGCGGAAGTAGTGGTAGCGCCGCCGCACCACCCGCTCGTATCCCTCGAAGCGCTTCGCGGAGAGATCGCCCGCGCGGAGCCCGGCGTCGATCGCCTCCGCCGCCTCGAGCCTGCCCTGCATCGCCAGCAGCACGCCGGTGGAGAAGATCGGATCGAGGAACGCGGCCGCGTCGCCCACCGCGACCCACCGAACCCCCGCCATCGCGCGCGCGAGGTAGGAGTAGTCCGCGTCGAACCGCGCGGGGGAGACGCGGCGCGCCG
>DATJIR010000312.1:0-2806 GCA_035493135.1 Verrucomicrobiia bacterium | reverse complement strand
AGAGCGGGATACCGGCCGCCTTCAGCATGGTCGGCCAGTAGACCCCGTGCGGCTTCAGGATGTCCTTGCCGATCAGGTGCTCGACGTGCTCCCAGAGCCCCCGCGTCTTCTCGTCGCCGCCCGAGACCGCCGAGTAGTAGTTCAGCAGCGCGTCGAACCAGACGTACGTCACGTACTTGTCGTCGAAGGGCAGCGGAATGCCCCACTCGAGGCGCGAGGTGGGACGGCTGATCGACAGGTCCTGGAGCGGCTCGCGGAGGAAGCCCAGCACCTCGTTGCGGTACCGGTCGGGCTGGATGAAGCCCGGATTGTCCTCGAGGTGCTTGATCAGCCACGTCTGGTACTTCGACATCCGGAAGTAGTAGTTCTTCTCCTTGATGAAGGTGAGCGCGGTCTGGTGATCGGGGCACTTGCCGTCCACGATCTCCTTCTCGGTGTAGAAGCGCTCGCAGCCGTAGCAGTACCACCCCCCGTACTCCCCGAAGTAGATCTCCCCCGCGTCGTAGAGCCGCTGCAGGACCTCCTGCACGACCTTCTTGTGGCGCGGCTCGGTGGTGCGGATGAAGTCGTCGTTGGTGATGCCGAGGCGCCGCCAGGTCTCCTGGTAGGCGGCCGCGATCTCGTCCGCGTAGGCCCGGGGCGACTTCCCGGCCGCCGCCGCGACCTGGGCGATCCGCTCGCCGTGCTCGTCGGTGCCGGTGAGGAAGTAGACACGGTCGCCGCGCAGGCGCCGGTATCGGCACATCGCGTCGGCCATGATGGTGGTGCAGGCGTGCCCGAGATGCGGCCGGGCGTTGACGTAATAGATCGGGGTGGTGAGGTAGAAGGTGCTCATGGGTCGGGTGGGCCGGCCCGTCAGGCCGGCTTGATGTGGTCGCGCCCCTCCCAGGTGAGCTGGTCGAGCGGCACCTCGGCCTCGGTACCGTCGGGGAAGCCGACCACCACCGACTGCTTGAGCACCCGCAGCGAGCGGACCTTGCCGGTCATGCAGCCGCCGCCCCCGCAGGAGGCCGAGCAGGGGGTGTTCACCCGCGGCAGCCGCGAGCGCAGCGCCTCGTAGGTCGAGAACTCGTAGAGCAGGCAGCACTTGAGCCGCCCGCAGTTGCCGAGGAGCCGGCTGTCGGTGAGCGGCATGTCCTGGGCCTTGGCCATCTTCACCGAGATCGGGTCGAACTTGCGCAGGTGCGACGAGCAGCAGAGCTGGCGCCCGCACGGGCCGATGCCGTCGAGCAGCTTGGTGGTGTCGCGGGCCCCGATCTGCCGCATCTCGATCCGGGCGTGGAACTCGCGGGCGAGGTCGCGCACCAGGTCGCGGAAGTCCACCCGCTCCTCGGAGTTGAAGAAGACGGTGACGCGGCGGCGGGAGGGGTCCATCTCCACGTCCACGATCTTCATGGCGAGTCCACGCGTGCGCGCGGCCCGCGCGCAGGTGTCGACCCCCTTCAGCTCGAGGGCTCGGCGCTCGCGCCAGTCGGCCACCTCGCGTCCGCTCGCCCGGCGGACCACCCGACGGTAGACGCGGTCGAGCTTGAACGACGGCACCGACCGCTTGGGCCGGCGCACCTCGCCCAGGACCGTGCCGCCGCCGGTCTCCACCAGCACGAAGTCGCCCACGTGCAGGTCGGGGTCGGCGGTCTCGTAGTCCTCGGTCAGGAGCGGCTCGCGCAGGCGCACCCCGACCAGGTAGCGCGGCGTCCCGTCGACGGGGGCCTCGAGCGCCTGGGGAGTCGCCGGCTCGATCGGCTCGCTCATCACGCCGCCTCCACGAGGCGCCCGAGCAGCACCTCCACGCTGAGACGCGGGGACACGTTGCCCTGGATGGCCAGCCAGGCCTCGCGACAATCGCGCAGCGCGCGCAGCACCGAGTCGAGCGAGCGCTCGCGTCCCGCCGCCATCGCCGCCTCGCCGAAGACGGCGAGGCGGGCCGGGCCACCGGCCAGCGCGCAGAGCAGGTCGCGATGCCACAGCCAGCACGCCTGGACGAAGGTCTCGGCTGCCTGCCGGTCGCGGCCCACCTGATCGCCCAGCTTGAGGATCGCCTCCGCGCCCTGCGTCCGGGCGAGCGCGAGCTGGCGCAGGCTCTGGGCGTGGGCATCGGTACGCACGTCCGGCAGGAGCGCCGGCACGCCCTCGGTGAGCCGGGGGCGGAATCGCACCACCTGGCAGCGCGAGAGCACCGTCGGGGGAAGCGCCCGCAGCTGGGTCAGGATCAAGACGATCACCGTCTGCGCCGGCGGCTCCTCCAGGGTCTTGAGAAAGGCCTGGGGCGTGGCCAGGGTCATCTTCTCCGCCTCGTCCACGACGAAGACCTTCACGCGCGCTTCCATGGGCTTGAGCGCGGCCAGCCGCTCCAGCTCCCGGATCGTCTCGACGCGCAGGGCGTGGGCTCCCTTGGGATTGCCGGCGGGCGGCGTCGGTCCCAGCAGGTGCACGTCGGGGTGGCGGCCTCGCGCGGCCCGCTCGGCCGCGGGCCCCCCGTCCGGCGCCACCAGCGCCGAGGCGAAGGCCAGGGCGGTCGCCTTCCGGCCCGAGCCCTCGGGGCCCACGAACGCATAGGCGTGGGCCACCCGCGCGGTATCGAGGGCCCGGCGGAGCAGCGTCACCGCCTCCGGCTGGTCGCGGATGCCGTCAAGCGCCACGGCCGCCTCCCCGCCGCGCCAGGCACTCGTCCACCGCGCGGGTCACGTCGGCGTGGAGCACGTCCGGGGCGCGGCCCGCGTCGAGCACGGTCACCCGGCTCTTGTCGCTGCGGGCGATCTCGAGATAGCCCTCGCGCACGCGCCGGTGGAAGGCCAGGTCCATCTTC
>DATJIR010000311.1:0-4313 GCA_035493135.1 Verrucomicrobiia bacterium | reverse complement strand
GACCACCGCGCGGACGTACTGGCCGGGCAGCCGCACCAGGTCCGCGTGACGGCGGATGAAGTCGGTGGAGACGATCTTCTCCACCGTCACGACCGCTCCCCCGCGTGCCGCCATCGCCCCGTACATGTTCTCGTTGAGCGGCGCGGCGGTGATCACGTTGCCGGTCCGGTCCGCGACCCAGCCGTGCAGCAGCGCCACGTCGGGCACGAGCGCCCGCACGTACGCCACGCGGCCGTCCGCTCCGAACGGGTCGTCCGCGACGATCAGATCCCCCGCCCGAGCGTTGTCCTCCTCCATGGTCGAGCCCAGCAGCGAGCGGGTGGGCAGGAACGGCACGCCCATCGCGCCGGCCAGCAGGCGCAGCGGGAAGGTCAGCATCGACCAGTTCGAGACCTCGAGCCGGCCGTCCAGGACCGCACGCGAGATCAGCGCCTGGGGCGTGGGAAACGGGTAGCCCTCGCCCATGAAGGTGGTGATGACCCGCCGAACGAGGCCCCCGTGGATCAGCGCGGTCCAGGGCGAGCCGACTCCGACCGCGGCGAGGGTGAAGCCCGGGGTCTTGCCCCACCACTGTCGCACCAGCTCGCGCACCGCCGGGTTCGGCCGGCCGTGCGCGGCGCCGAGGTAGACGGTGGCGCCGGCCGAAACGTGGCGCCTCATCGCCTCTTCCAGCGTCGTGGTCTTGTCGGGACCTTCGTCGAGCGGGATCTCGAGGCGCTGGCGGATCGCGTCCTGATAGGACCGGTCTAGCATTGGGGCCCCTCACCCTGCCTTCTCCCCGGAGAAGAGGCGGGGAGATGGTCAGGCGGCATGGCGGCCACCGAAGATGCGGGACTTCACCCGCGTCGGCACCCAGCGGGCGAGGCGGCGGGCCACCGCGCCGATGCGATCGAGCGAGGTCGGCGAGCCCGGCCAGTAGCGCAGCAGGAGCGGCCGATCGACGAAGTTGATCACCCCGTCCACCACCACCGCGGCCATCAGGAGATCGTCGAGATAGCCGACCCACGGAATGAAGTCGGGGATCAGGTCGATCGGGCTCACCAGGTACACCGCCACCGCGGCCAGCACCAGCTTGACAGAGGTCGGCACGTCCCGGTCGCCGGCCAGCGACACCAGCATCCGCGCCAGCCGTGGCAGGGAGAGCAGCAGCTCCTTCATGGGGGCCCTCGGCGCTACTCCAGGCGGTCGGCGAGCAGCTCGGCGATGTCGCGGGCCTTGATCGTGGCGCCGACCTCCTTCGCCTTCACCCCGTCCTCGAACATCGTGAGGCAGAACGGGCAGGCCGAGGCCAGGATGTCGGGCTTCACCTCCATCGCCTGCTCGACCCGGAGCTGGTTCACCCGCCGCCCCTCGTGCTCTTCCATCCACGCGCGCCCGCCGCCACCGCCGCAGCAGAAGCCCTTCGAGCGGTTGAGCTTCATCTCCACCAGGCTGCCGCGGGTGACCCCGGCCAGCACCCGGCGCGGCTCGTCGTAGATGTCGTTGTAGCGGCCGAGGTTGCACGCGTCGTGGTAGGTGATGCGCTCGTTGTCGCGCGGCGCGGGCTGCAGGCGTCCCGCGCGCAGCAGCTCGTCCATGAGCTGGGTGTGGTGGATGACCCGGAAGTGGCCGTCGAACTGCGGGTACTCGTTGCGGATGGTGTTGAAGCAGTGCGGGCACGCGGTCACGATGGTCTGGAACCGGTACCGCTTGAGCGTCTCGATGTTGCCCTGGGCCAGGGTCTGGTAGAGGTACTCGTGGCCCAGGCGCCGGGCCGGCTCGCCGGTGCACTTCTCCTCGTTGCCGAGGATGGCGAAGTCGACGCCCGCCGCCTGCAGCACCCGCACCAGCGCGCGGGCCACCTTCCGGTTGCGCTCGTCGAAGGAGCCGTAGCAGCCGACCCAGTAGAGGTACTCCGCCTCGTTGACGTCCGACATCTGCCGCACGCCCAGGTCCTTCGCCCAGTCCGCGCGGGTCTCCCACGACATCTGCCACGGGTTGCCGTTGGTCTCGAGGTTGCGGAACGCGGGCTGCAGCTCGGCCGGGAAGCGCGACTCGGTGAGCACCAGCCAGCGGCGCATGTCGACGATCTTCGGCACGTGCTCGATGAAGACCGGACAGGCGTCCACGCACCAGCGACAGGTGGTGCAGGCCCAGAGCACGTTGTCGTGGATGACGTCGCCCACCAGCGCCCCCGCCGGCGCGGTCACCCCGGCCGCGCCCAGCAGCGACGGCGCCTCTTCAAAGAGCCGCTCCCGCAGGTGCAGGATGAGCCACTTCGGATCGAGCTCCTTGCCGCTCATGTTGGCGGGGCAGCGCGACGTGCAGCGGCCGCACTCGGTGCAGTTGTAGGTGTCGAAGAGATCCTTCCAGGCCAGCTCGGTGAGGCTCCCCACCCCGAAGGTCTCCGAGTTCTCCAGATCCACGCTGCGGGCCTGGCCCTTCGGCTCGAGGGGCGAGAAGAACACGTTGAGCGGGGAGACCAGGATGTGCAGGTGCTTGGAGTACGGCAGCAGGACCAGGAAGCCGAGCAGGGTGGCGGCGTGCAGCCACCACGCGACGTGGAAGATGCCGGTGACCGAGCCCACGGGCAGCGACGCGAGGGCGTGGGCGAGCGCCTGGCCCGCGAACTGCCAGTGATCGGAGGGCGCGGGGGCGAGCACGATGCGGCCGGCGTCGGCCACCAGGTCCGTGACCATCAGCCCCAGGATCAGCAGCAGGATCACGTTGGCCTCGGTCGAGAGGTTCAGCCGGCGCGGGCGCGTGACCAGGCGGCGGAACATCGCGTAGCCCACCGCCACGATCACCAGCACGCTGAAGACGTCCTCGAGGATCAGGTAGGACGCGGTGTCCGACATGAATGGGAGCGAGAACGACTCGGTCACGCCCTTGCCGAAAAACTCCACCGTGCCGAGGGTGAGGACCACGAAGCCCCAGAAGATCGTGGCGTGCATCAGCCCCGGCCAGAAGTCGTTGGCGAGGAGCCGCGCCTGCCCGAACACGTACACGATCACCCGCCCGACCCGCGCGGGAACCCGGTCCCAGCGCGCCATCGGCTTGCCCTTCATCAGCAGCCGCAGCAGGTAGGCCGCCCGGCGCCCGAACAGCACCGCCGCGGCCGCGATCAGCGCGTAGAAGAGGAGCGAGCCGGGGACGAACCCGTACCACTGGTGAGAAGGCAGCATCAGTGACGCCTCATGGGTTCGATAGTGTGGGGCGCGGCCCCGGAGGTGTCAAGGCCACCGCAGGGTCTCGGACAGGATCTGGGCCACCGCCGAGTACGGGTCGAGGCGGCCCGCGGTCACCGCGTCGATCGTGGCGCCCAGCGCGGGGTCGGTCTGCACCCGCGCGGTCACCTGGGTGGTGAACTCCTCCACCAGCAGGGCTTCCAGCTCGGCGCGCCGCCGCGCCCGCCGCCGCGTCTCGAGCGCGCCCGCCTGCTCGAGCACCGCGCGGTGGCGCTGCACCTGGGCCATCACCTCGTCGATGCCCACGTCGTTGGCGGCCTGGGCGGCGAGGATCGGCACCTCCCAGTCGACGTCCTTGGGCCCGCCGCCGCTCGTGTAGTGCAGATGCACGCTGAAGCGCAGCTCGGCCATCAGCGCGTGGGCTCCGTCGCGATCGGCCTTGTTGACCACGAAGACGTCCGCCACCTCCATCAGGCCCGCCTTCATGGCCTGGATGGAGTCGCCGGACTCCGGGACCAGGGCCACCACCGTGGTGTCGACCTGGCGGATGATGTCGAGCTCGGTCTGCCCCACGCCCACCGTCTCGATGATGATCCACGGGAAGCCGAAGGCGTCCATCAGCTTGATGACGTCGCCGGTGGCGCGCGCGAGCCCGCCGAGGCTGCCCCGGGTCGCCATGCTCCGGATGAACACGTCGGGGTCGAGGGTGTGGGTCTGCATGCGGATGCGATCGCCGAGCACCGCGCCGCCGGTGAACGGGCTCGACGGGTCGACCGCGATCACGCCCACCGCGAGGCCCTGGACGCGCAGGCGGCTGGTCACCCGGTCCACGAGGGTGGACTTGCCCGCCCCGGGCGGCCCGGTGATGCCGAGCACGTAGGCGCGGCCGGTGCGCTCGTGGATGGCCCGCATGATCTCGGGCACCTCCGGGGCGCGGTTCTCGACCCGGGTGATCAGGCGCGCGAGGGCCAGACGATCGCCGTCGAGCATCCGGCGGACGAGCGCGGTCACGGGCGGCGGGGAGCTCAGGCGCCGGGCCGCGGGGAGGCGGCGGACTCGGACGGCTCCGCGCTCAGGCGGGCCTCCATCACCAGGGCGTCCTCGCCGGTGTCGAAGTAGTAGCCCTTGCGGCGGCCGATCACGCGG
>DATJIR010000310.1:0-7295 GCA_035493135.1 Verrucomicrobiia bacterium | reverse complement strand
AGCCCCACCGCGGCCGCGGTGCCCCACATCCGGCCGAGCCACTGCTCGCGCTGGGGCAGCGAGCGCACCGCGAGGGCGATGACGAGCGCGTTGTCGCCGGCCAGGGACAGATCGATGATGACGATGCTCGCCAGGCGGGCCCAGAACT
Source organism: Verrucomicrobiia bacterium (assembly GCA_035493135.1). Taxonomy (GTDB): domain Bacteria; phylum Methylomirabilota; class Methylomirabilia; order Rokubacteriales; family CSP1-6; genus CAMLFJ01. The sequence goes on along the minus strand of DATJIR010000310.1, from coordinate 7,147 downwards.
CGGGATCGAGGAGGAGGCTCATGCGCGTTTGGGGCGCGCCATCCACCAGCCCATGCCGGTCAGGGCCGCGGCCAGCGCACCGGGAACAGGATACTCCAGGGCGGGTCCCACCGCTCCCAGCCACTCCACCACCAGCGGGTCCTCCAGCAGCATGTCACCGGCCACGTAGCCGAGGAGGCCTCCGCCCGCCCAGATGATCCACGGATAGCGATTCATCAGCCCGGCGAGCACCCCGCTCCCCCACACCACGATCGGCACCGACATGCTGATGCCGAGCGTCACCAGCAGCATGTCGCCGTGCGCGGCGGCGGCCACCGCGAGAACGTTGTCGAGGCTCATGGTGATGTCCGCCACCACGATGATCCACACGGACTCCCAGAAGGAGGCCGCGTGGTGGGTCCCGGTCTCCCCGTCCTCCACCGGGCGGACCAGCCGGTAGGCGATCCAGATCAGCAGCAGGCCGCCCACCAGCCGGAGCAGCGGCACGCGCAGTAGCATCGAGATGATCCCCACGAAGAGCAGGCGCAGGACGACCGCGCCGACCGTGCCCCCGACCTGGCCCAGCAGGCGCTGGCGGCCGGGGAGCGCGCGCACCGCGAGGGCGATGACCACCGCGTTGTCCCCCGAGAGTAGCATGTTGAGGAAGCCGATCTCGAGGAGGCGGCCCCAGAACTCGGGAGTGTCGAGGATCACGGGCGCGCCCGGAGCCGCCCGGCGCGATCAGCCATCGTGCGGGGCCGACACCTCGACCGGAGGCTTCCCGGCCCGCGCCCGGCGGATGTAGGGGTTGATCACCGGGAGCGCGAAGAAGAGCAGGGCGACCGCGCTGATGAGGCCGGAGATCGGGCGCTGGAAGAGGATCAGCAGCGAGCCCTGCGACATGATCAGGCTCTGCCGGAGGGCGTTCTCGGCGAGGTCTCCCAGCACGAGGGCCAGGACGAGCGGCGCCAGCGGATAGTCGAGCTTCTTGAACACGTAGCCGATCACTCCGAACAGGAGCATGTACCAGATGTCGACCATGCTGTCGTGGACGGCGTAGGAGCCCACCGCGCAGACCGCCACGATGATCGGGGTCAGGATCGGGAACGGGATCCTCAAGATTGCCGCGAACAGGGGGACGAAGGCCAGCACCATGGCCACCCCGATCACGTTGCCGGTGTACATGCTGGCGATGAGGCCCCACACGAAGTCGGGCTTCTCTTTGAAGAGCATCGGTCCGGGCTGGAGGCCCCAGATGATGAGCCCGCCCAGCATCACCGCCGCGGTGGGGCTGCCCGGGATCCCGAGCGTGATCATCGGAAGCAACGAGGCGCCGCCCGCCGCGTGGGCCGCGGTCTCCGGCGCCACCACCCCCTCGATCTCGCCCTTGCCGAAGCGCTCCGGATGCTTCGAGAAGCGCTTGGCGAAGGCGTAGCTCATGAAGGACGCGGGCGTGGCCCCGCCCGGCTTGAAGCCCATCCAGAAGCCGATGAAGGCGCCCCGGACGAAGGTGCGGTAGTAGCGCGGCAAGACCTTCCAGGTCTGCCAGACGACCTTCGGGTTGATGTGGGCGCTGACCCCCCGGAACGAGAGGCCCTCCTCCACCGAGAGGAGGATCTCGCCGATGCCGAAGAGCCCGATCACCGCCACGATGAAGTCGAAGCCCTTCATCAGCTCGGTGATGCCGAAGGTGAGCGGGAGCTGTCCGGTCACGATGTCGAGCCCGGCGGAGGCGAGGATGAAGCCGATCAGGATCGACACCAGCGACTTGATCGGGTTGCCGCCTCCCAGTCCGATGAACGAGGAGAACGTCAGGAGCTGGATGGCGAAGAACTCGGGGGGCCCGAACTTGAGCGCGATCTCGGCCAGCAGCGGGGCGAACAGCGTGATCAGCACCACCGAGAAGAGGGCGCCGACGAACGACGAGGTGAACGCGGCGGTGAGCGCCTCGCCTCCCCGTCCCTGCCGGGCCATCGGGTAGCCGTCGAAGGTGGTCGCCACCGACCAGGGCTCGCCCGGGCTGTTGAAGAGGATCGAGGTGATGGCGCCGCCGAAGAGGGCGCCCCAGTACAGGCTCGTGAGCAGGATGATCGCCGAGGTGGGATTCATCGAGAACGTGAGCGGCAGGAGGATCGCCACCCCGTTGGCCCCGCCCAGCCCGGGCAGCACGCCGATGATGGTGCCGAGGGTGATGCCGAGCACCGCGAGCCCCAGGTTGTGGGGCTGCAGCGCGACCTGGAAGCCGAGGAGCAGGTTCTCCCAGCCCACGCTCAGTATCCCAGCCAGGTCTCGAGCGGGCCCTTGGGCATGGGCACCAGGAACCACTTCTCGAAGACGACGAAGGTGAGCACCGGGAACAGCACCGCCAGCACGAGCACCGGCACCCACGCGTAGCGGCCGATCCAGCGCATGTAGAAGGCGATGAACAGCGCGGTGGCCACGTAGAGCCCGACGAACTGGACCAGCACCACGAAGCCGGTGGAGGGCAGCAGCGTGCTGAGGACCGGTTTGAGCTGCTCGCGGGTGACGAAGCGCACGCGGCTCGACCGGCGCTGCGCCTGCCAGGCGATGACCGCGCACGCCGCGATCAGGATGACCGCGAGCCAGAAGGGGAAGAATCCGCTCTGCGGCCCGTCGGTGCCCCAGCCGAAGCCCAGGCGCACCGAGTCCCAGAGGACCAGGAACCCCGTCGCCGCCAGGATCAGCGCCGTCGTCAGGTCGGCCGTGCGCATGTCCGCGCTCGGGAAGCGAGGCGCTCCCCTACTTCTTGAGGAGCCCGCCCTTCGCCATCAGATCGCGATGCAGCTGGTCGGCCTCCCCGAGCCACTTGACGAACTCGGGCCCCGTCTCCCAGGCCGGCTTGAGCGCGCCCTGATTGAGGTAGTCCTTGAACTCCGGCGTCTCGTAGACCTTCTTGAGCAGGCCCTGGTACCACTCGAGGGCCTCCTTGGGCATGTCCGGAGGCCCGAAGATGCCGCGCAGCATCAGGTAGCTGATGTCCGCACCCAGAGACTCCTTCACGGTCGGGATGTCCTTCCATTCCGGTACCGTGATACGCGCGGTGTCGAACACCGCGAGCGGGCGGACCCGCCCCGCCTTCCAGTGACTGGCGCACTCGATCGGGTTGTTGACGGTGGAGTCCACGTGCTTGCCCACCAGGTTCACGCAGACCTCACCGCCGCCCTTGAACGGCACGTAGGTGAACTTCACCCCGGTGGCCTGCTCGAGCTGGATGGTGAGGATCTGGTCCTCCTGGGCCGACCCGGTCCCCGCCATCTTCATCCGGTCGCCGCCGGAGCGCTCCTTGACCGCGGCCACGTACTCCTTCGCGGTCTTGTACGGCGCCTCCGCGTTCACCCACAGGATGAACTCGTCGAGGGCCATGCGGGCGACCGGGGTCAGGTCCTTCCAGGAAAACGGCACCCCGGTGTGCAGCGGGGTCGTGAACAGGTTCGAGAGCGTGATGATGATGGTGTGCGCGTCACCCTTCTTACCCTTGACGTGCAGGAAGCCCTCGGCCCCGGCGCCCCCCGACTTGTTGACCACGATCACCGGGCGCGGGGAGAGCTTGTGCTTCTCCACGATGCCCGCGATGAGCCGCGCCATCTGGTCGGCCCCCCCGCCGGTTCCGGCCGGGATGACGAACTCGATGGGCTTGGTGGGCTCCCAGGGCGCGGGCGCACCGGGGCCGGCATGGACACCGACTGCAACCGCCACCGCAACCAGTACCGCGAGACGTCGCCATTGACGGGTCATATCCCCTCCTCGGGGTCCGGGCGCTCGGGCGCGCGGGCGACGCGACCGTTTGTCTGGCTTACTTGGTGCCGGGCCGCTCCTTCCAGAACGGGATCACGCCGGGGATCTCCCACTTGTCCCACATCTCGTCCACCTTGGCCTGGAAGTACTCCAGGTCCTCCTCGGTGAAATGGGCGAAGCGGCCCTGCTTGAGCAGGTACTCCCGCACCGGCTTGCGCGGGCGCCCTTCCACGATGGCCTTGGTCTTGCCGTAGTGGCGCACCACCCCGTCCTCGACCTCGTAGAGCGGGAAGACGCCGGTCTCGACCGCGAGCTCGCCCAGCTCGTGGGAGAGCATCGGATCGTAGTCCCAGCCCTTCGGGCACGGGTCGAGCGAGTGGATGAAGGTCGGGCCGCCGATGGTGAGGGCCTTGCGGACCTTGTTCATCATCTCGACCGCGTAGGAGGCGTCCACCGTCGCGACGTAGCGGCACTCGGGGTGCCCCGCGGCCAGCATCCCAGCGGTGTTCTTCTTCCAGCGGGTGTGGATGATGCGCTTGACCGATCCGGGCGGGCTGAACGTGGTGTTGGCGCCGTAGGGCGTCGAGCCGGAGAGCTGGATGTCGGTGTTGGCGTACGACTCGTTGTCGTAGAGCAGGATCAGCGAGTTGTACTCCTTGTGGGTCAGGGTCGCGGAGATCGCCCCCAGCCCCATGTCGGCCCCACCGCCGTCACCGCAGAACGCGATGACGTTGATCGGCTCCGACTTCATCTTGCCCTTCCTCATGAGCGCCTTGAGCCCCGCCGAGGTCCCGAGGGCGGCCGAGCCGGAGGAGCCGAGCTGGGTGTGCATCCACGGCACCACCCACGGGGTCGTGTAGTACGTGGTGTTGGCCACGTACATGCAGCCGGTGGACCCGAGCACGATCGTGCGCGGGCCGGCGGCCTTGACCATGAGCTTCATCACCAGGGCCGACTCGCAGCCCTGGCAGGTGCGGTGGCCGGAGGTGAAGTACTCCTCGATCGTGACCTTCTTGACGCCCTTGAAGGGCTCGAGGATCTGCGTCGCGTTCGTGAATGCGGTATCGGCCATCGTCAGAGTCTCCCTTTGTATGCGCTCGCCTCGCCTGCGGCTGCGGCTCGCAACTCTCGACTTGCTCGCGCGCTACTCGCGCACACCCAGCCAGTGGGTCTTGGGGTCGGACTTGCCAGCCTTCGCCGCCGCGTAGCACATGTCCGCGGCCTTGGCGACGTCCTCGAGGGTCACCTCGCGGCCGCCGAGGCCGCAGATGAAGCTGAGCAGCGGCGGGCGCTTGTCCGCATTGTACAGGGCGGCCCGGATCTCGTTGGCCACCACGCCCGAGTTGAACGGGGAGCCGAAGGAGTAGTCGCGGTCGATGACCCCGATGGCGGATGCCTTCGAGAGGGCCTTCACCATCCGCTCGGTCGGGAACGGCCGGAACCAGCGGGGACGGATGAGGCCCACCTTCTTGCCCTGGGCCCGCATGTTGCGGATCCCCACCTTCATGGGAAGCGAGATCGTCCCCATGCCGATCAGGATGATCTCCGCGTCGTCGGTCATGTACTCCTCGAACCACGGGTTCTCCGGCCCGCGGCCCATGACCTTGCGGAAGTCGGCGTAGGCCTCGTCGATCACCGCGGTGGCCCGCTTCATGGCCTCGTCGTTCTGCCGCCGGATCTCGATGACCCAGTCCTCGTTGGCCTGGGGCGCCACCGTGATCGGGTTGTCCGGGTGCAGCAGCAGGTCGCCGCGGTCATAGCGCGGCAGGAACTTGTCCACCAGGCCCCGGCTCGGCACCTGGCAGATCGCCTGCGAGTGGGTCAGGAACGCACCGTCCGCCGAGATCGCGATGGGGAGGAATACCCGCCGGTCCTCCGCGATGCGGTAGGCGAGCAGCGTGGTGTCGATCGCCTCCTGCGAGGTGTCGATCCAGCACAGCATCCAGCCGAGGTCGCGCACGAACAGCGCGTCGTTGTGCTCCACCCCGAAGGCGCCGGGGTCGTCGAGCGCGCGGTTGCCGACCATGCAGACCATCGGCACCCGCAGCGGCGGCGTCACGGTCAGGCACTCCATCGCGTACATCCAGCCCACGCCCGAGGAGCCGCAGAACACGCGCGCGCCCACGGTGGAGGCGTGCTTGACGATCTCGAACTGGCTGTGCTCACCCTCGGCCACGATGTATTCGGCCTCGAGCTGGCCGTTGGCGATCTTCTTGGCGATCGCCTGCATGACCGTGTCGTAGGGCCGGATCGGGTACGCGGTCACCACGTCGAGGTCGGCCAGGGTCAGCGCCTCCGCGCACGCCTCGCTGCCGGAGATCAGCATCTCCTTGTGATCGGCGACTGCTCCTGCGGGCTTCGTCTCCACCGCCATGGTCTGGTCTCCTCCCTACTTCTTCGCCTCGGCGTTCTCGCCGGGAATGCCCGCGATGATCTCGATACCACCCGTCTCCAGCTCCTGCTTGATCTCCTGCTCGTACTGCCCCCGGAACCGGAAGCCGTGGGAGCGGGTGATGTGCTCCTTGCTGTGGATCTTGTCGGTCATCCAGACCTTGTACTTGGGCTTGTCGGTCCGCCACATCTCCCACTGGCTCGCGTTGTCCTCGAAGGCGTCCTCGCGCACCATGGTGACGCAGTCCTTGGCCGGGCACACCGCCTCGCAGACCCCGCAGCCGCAGCACGCCTCCATGTTGGCGTCGTAGAGCCCGTCCGGGGTGACGTCGAAGCAGGAGTCGGGGCACTGGATCCAGCAGAGGGTGCACTTCACGCACTTGTCGAAGTCGATCACCGGCCGCATGGTCCGGGTGGTGAACTTCTTGAAGTACGGGTTGCGCTCGGGCACGTAGCCCTTGCCCCCCTCCATCGGCTTGCCGATGGGGATCGCGGGGATGCTCACGCCCTCGCGCATCTCCCACCACTTCGGCATCTCGAAGGAGTACGGGGTCTCCCCGTTGCCCTCGGTGACGTTGACCGGTCGGGTCTCGAGCCGCTCGTGCGCCTTGCGGGCCGAGGCGACCTTGAGGTCGGAGCCCCACTCCGCCTCCTTTATGGCCTGGCCGACCGCGTCCAACGAGAGGAACTCGGGCTTGATCCGGGCCAGCGCGCCCAGGATCCGCGCCTCGGTGTGGTCTTCCTTGTAGACCCACAGCCCCGAGAAGGACGCCTTGGCCCGGATGAGGGCCAGGTTGTAGGGCGCGTCCTTCTTGTGGATGTCCTTGAGCAGGGCGGCCGGGCTCTGGAGCGAGGTCATGAGGAGGGTGCCACCCGAGATGGTCAGGCGGTTGATCGGCTGCAGCCCGTACCAGGCCCAGGACTCGACGCCCTTGCAGAGGGTGTCGTCCACGGCGATCGTGACGTCCACCTCCTTGGGCTCGTACTTCGCCATGCCCTCCTCGAGCGTGAGCTCGTCGGT
>DATJIR010000309.1:0-3720 GCA_035493135.1 Verrucomicrobiia bacterium | reverse complement strand
CCGGGGAGACACCCTCGGGGCGCTGGCCCATGAGCAGCTCCGGGCCGCCCGGGAGCGGGCGGCCCCGTAGACCGAACCCTCACCCGTGAAGGAGAAGACGTCCATGGATCGACTGACGATGCGATATCGCACCGCCTGGCTGGCGGTGGTGGTGGCCGCCGCCGTAGGCCTCGTGGCCCTCGCCCCGCACCTGGGATTCACCGGTGCCGCGCCCGCGCCCATCTGGAGCGAGAAGCCGGTGTCCGTCACCGCCGCCGCCACCGTGCCGTCGCCCAACTGGGTGGCGCTCACGCGGGCCCTCAAGCCCGCGGTGGTCAACATCAGCACCCGGCGGGTCCAGGACGGCACGCCGATGCAGAGCCCGTTCGGCAACGACGACCCGTTCCAGCAGTTCTTCAAGCAGTTCGGTCAGCCCTCGCGGCGGACGGTGCGCAGCATGGGCTCGGGCTTCGTCATCAACTCCGCCGGCTACATCGTGACCAACAACCACGTGGTGGACGGCGCGAGCGAGATCTCGGTCAAGATCGACGACGGCCGTGAGATGCCCGGCAAGGTGGTCGGCCGCGATCCGCGCACCGACCTGGCCCTGCTCAAGGTCGAGGCCACCGGCCTGCCGGTGATCCCGCTCGGCGACTCCTCCGAGCTCCAGGTCGGGGAGCCGGTGATGGCTATCGGCAACCCGTTCGGCCTCGAGCGCACCGTCACCACCGGCATCGTCAGCGCCACCGGCCGCGTGATCGGGCAGGGGCCCTACGACGACTTCATCCAGACCGACGCCTCCATCAACCCCGGCAACAGCGGCGGTCCCCTCATCAACGCGCGTGGGCAGGCGGTCGGCATCAACGCGGCCATCTTCAGCCAGAACGGCGGCTCGGTGGGCATCGGCTTCGCGATCCCGGTCAACCAGGCCAAGTCGGTCGTGACCCAGCTCGCCGCGACCGGCAAGGTGACGCGAGGCTGGCTCGGCGTCATCATCCAGCCACTCACGCCGGAGCTGGCCAAGGGGTTCAGCGTATCCGGCGGCGGCGCGCTGGTCGCCTCCGTGCAGGACAACTCGCCCGCGGCCCGGGCGGGGGTCAAGGCCGGTGACGTGATCACCGAGTACGACGGGCACAAGCTGGCCCAGCCCGGCGACCTCTCGAAGCTGGTGGCCGCGACCGCGGTCGGCCGTCAGGTCCCGCTCACCATCGTCCGCGAGGGCAAGACCATGACCCTCGAGGCGCGCGTCGCGCGGATGGACGAGCCCGACCAGGCGGCGGTGGCCCAAAGCGACGAGGGCAAGGAGCCCCTGGGCCTCTCGGTCGAGACGGTCACGCCCAGCGTGAGCCGCGAGCTTGGGCTGGCGGAGGCGCGCGGGGTGGTGGTGCGCGGGGTTCGTGACTCGAGCCCGGCCGAGAAGGCGGGCATCCGGCCGGGCGACGTCATCACCGAGCTCGATCATCAGCCGGTCGCGAACGCGGCCGACATGAAGCGGCTGCTGGCCAAGCACGCCAAGGGCGCCCCGGTGGTGGTGCTGCTCCACCGCGACGGCAACAGCCTCTATGCCGCGATGACCTCGTAGCGAATCGGAGCGCGCGAGATGGCGAACGGTCTCGGAGACGATCTTCCGGACAGCCACCGGGCCGGGGACCCCGCGGCGGGTCCCCGGCTCGACACGCGCGGCGCGGGTGGCCGCCCATGATCACGCATCCGGCCCGCTCGCGCGCCGACGACTCGCGATCGGCTTCCTCGCCCGGGCGGGCCAACCCGCTGGCGCTCTACTTCCGCGAGATCGGCGCGGTCGATCGCCTCACCGCGGCCGAGGAGCGCGAGATGGGCCGCTGGATCGAGGTCTGCCGGGCCCGGCGTCGACGGGCCCTCGCCGGCCTTCCCGCCGGGCTCGACGCGCTGCTCGCCCTGATCGGCGACGGCGACGCGGCGGACCGGGCGGTCGCGGCCCTCGTGGTGCGGCCGGGCGGCGCGGCGCCCACCGCGCGGGAGCGGTGGCGGATCCGGCGCATCCTCGCGCGCCTGCACCGCCTGCGCCCGCGCGTCGCGCGCTCCTCGGTCGCACGCCGCGCGGCCGGGCGGCTCGTGGAGCGCGTGCCCCTGCGGCCCGACGTGATGGACGAGCTGGTCGGAGCGGTGCGACGGCTCGACGGCGCGATCGGCGCGCGCTGGGCCGACGCCCTCGACGAGCTCGAGGAGAGCGATCGGGCGCTGCGCGACGCCAAGCGCGCGCTCGTGGAGCCCAACCTGCGCCTCGTGGTCTCGATCGCGCGGCGCTACGCGGGCGGGGCCCTCACCCTGCTCGACCTCGTCCAGGAGGGCAACATCGGGCTGATGAAGGCGGTGGAGCGCTTCGACTACCACCGCGGCTTCAAGTTCTCCACCTACGCGACGTGGTGGATCCGGCAGGCCATCGGTCGCGCGCTCGCCGACCAGGCGCGGACCATCCGCATGCCGGTGCACATCGTCGAGACCATGCACCGGCTCATGCGCGAGCGTCACGCCTTCCAGGCCGAGCACCAGCGCGAGCCGACCATCGAGGAGCTCGCCCGCCGCGCCGGCCTGCCCGAGAAGACGGTGCGCCTGGTGGATCGCAGCGCGGTGAGCCCGGTGTCCCTCGACGCCCCGATCGGTCACGACTCGACGCTCGGCGAGTTCGTGCGGGACCGTGTCACGCCGTCGCCGGAGGAGACGATTCTGCACGACGACCTGTCCCGCCGACTCGACGCCGCGCTCGAGGGCCTGCCCGCCCGCGAGCGGGAGGTGCTGCGCCTGCGCTTCGGCCTGGACGGGGAGGAGGCGCTGACCCTCGAGGAGGCGGGGGCGCGCTTCGGCGTCACGCGCGAGCGAGCCCGTCAGATCGAGGTGCAGGCCCTGCGCCGGCTCGGCCGCTCGCTCGCCGGCGAGGCGACGGCCGGGGTCTGACTCAGCGCTTCTCGCGGGCCGGGCCGCGCTCGTGGCCGCCGGCGCCCTCGGGCGCGGCCTTCGACCGCGGCTCCGGCGCGCGGGGCGCCGGTCGCGGCTCGGCCCGTCCGGGATAGAGCCGGTTGGCCGGCTCACCCGGGAGCTTGCGAGGCTGCTGGGCCTGGGGCGGCGCCGCGGCCCGTGGCGGAGGCGCCGCAGGGCGGTCGACCGCGCTCGGGCCGGGCGTCTCGCGACGCGGAGGCCGCGTCTGGTCCGGCGCGTGTCCCGGCGCGGGGGCCCCGGGCGCCCGCGAGGGCTCGGGGCCGCGCCGCACCTCCGGAGTCCGCGGGGCCTGGCCCTGGGGGGCACGCGGCGCGTCCGGCACGGGAGCCTGGGGCGCGCGGGCGGGCTCGGGCGCGCGCGGCTCGGCCCGCGGCCCGCCGACGCGTGGGCCGTCGGAGCGCTGCATCGTCTCCGGGGTGCGGCCGCGCGGGGTCTCCGCCGCGCCGTCCTGCCGTCGCGCGGCGGGCGGGGCGGGCGACGTCCCGTCGGGCCGGCGGCCGGTATCGAAGCGCGGCGCCTGCGGCGGCCGCGCCCGCTCGAGCCGGCTCTCGCCGAAGGGTGGCCGCCCGGCGGCCTCGCCCGCGCGGGGAGCGGGCACGATGTGGGGCGCGGGGCCGCGGCCCTCGGCCGCCTGCGGCAGGGCGCGGGTCACCGGCGCGCGGGTCGCGATCGTCGGCCGCGCCAGCACGCTCTCCGGCGGACGGACGCCGCGGCCGCTCGCCGCCACGAAGCTCGCCCGGTCCGGCTGGAGATCGACGCGTCCGT
>DATJIR010000308.1:0-4647 GCA_035493135.1 Verrucomicrobiia bacterium | reverse complement strand
CCGGGTCGAGCATGAGGGCCCGCATCAGGCCGACCCGCTGGCGCTGGCCCCCGCTCAGCTCGCGGGGGTAGCGCCCGAGGGTGGCCGCGTCGAGCCCGGCCATGCCCGCCAGCTCCGCGACGCGCGCGTCGATGCGGCCGTGCGGCCAGCCCTGCGCGTCCGCGGCGAGGGTCACGTTGTCCACCGCGGTGAGATGGGGATAGAGGCCGCCGTCCTGTACCACGTAACCCATGCGGGCGACGAGCCGGTCACGGCTCCCCGCGTCCACCACCGTCCCGTCGACCACGACCGTGCCCGCGTCGGGGGCGGCCAGGCCCAGGATGAGGCGGAGCACGGTGGACTTGCCGGACCCGCTGGAGCCGAGCAGCACGTGGGTGGCGCCCGGCGGCACGTCGAGGGAGACCGAGTCGAGCGCCACGGTGGGCCCGAAGCGCTTGGTGACCTCGCGGAGGGCGATCACCCCCGCATTCTACCGCCCGCGCGCGATAGCTTGACAAGCACGGCTCCGGTGGGCACAATGCCCGGCACATGAGCGTGGTCGGCTTCCCGAACGAGAACCTGCTACTGACATAGGCGCGCGCCTCGCGGCGCGCGCCCAAAGCCTCTTCGCTGTCTCGGAGAGGCTTTTTTATTTCCACTCACAGGAGGCGTTACATGGCTCGCAAGGCAGGCCCCCCGGCCCAGATGCCGTTCCAGCACTATCGCCCGTTCACGCCGATCCCGCTGCCGGACCGGACGTGGCCGTCGAAGGTGATCACCCGCGCGCCCCGCTGGTGCAGCGTGGACCTGCGGGACGGCAACCAGGCCCTGATCGATCCCATGGATCCCGCGCGCAAGCGCCGCATGTTCGACCTGCTGGTGCGCTGCGGGTTCAAGGAGATCGAGGTGGGCTTCCCGGCCGCCTCCCAGCCCGACTTCGACTTCGTCCGCCAGCTCATCGAGGAGGACCTGATCCCGGACGACGTGATGATCCAGGTGCTCACCCAGGCCCGGCCCGAGCAGATCGAGCGCACGTTCGAGTCGCTGCGCGGGGCCCCGCGGGCGCTGGTGCACCTCTACAACTCGACCTCCACCCTCCAGCGCCGCGTGGTCTTCGGGCTCGACCGCGCCGGCATCGTCGACGTCGCGGTGCGGGCCGCGCGGCTCTGCCGCGAGCTGACCGGGACCATCCCGGAGTGCGACGTCCACTACCAGTACTCCCCGGAGAGCTTCACCGGCACCGAGCTCGACTTCGCGGTGGAGATCTGCGAGCGGGTGATGGACGTGTGGGAGCCGACCCCGGCCCGGAAGGTGATCCTGAACCTGCCCGCCACCGTGGAGATGGCCACCCCCAACGTCTACGCGGACCAGATCGAGTGGTTCCTCCGGCACGTGAGCCGGCGCGACTCGGTGGTGCTGTCGCTCCACCCGCACAACGACCGCGGCACCGCGGTGGCCGCCACCGAGCTGGCGGTCCAGGCCGGCGCGGATCGGGTCGAGGGCACGCTCTTCGGCAACGGCGAGCGCACCGGCAACGTCGACGTGGTCACCCTCGCCCTGAACCTGTTCAGCCAGGGCGTCGATCCCATGCTCGATTTCTCCGACATCGACGCGGCCCGGCGCATCACCGAGCACTGCAACCGCCTGACCGTCCACCCGCGCCATCCCTACGTGGGCGACCTGGTGTACACCGCGTTCTCCGGCTCGCACCAGGACGCGATCAAGAAGGGCTTCGAGGCCCTCGGCAAGAACTACGACATCTGGGAGGTCCCCTACCTCCCGATCGATCCGCACCACGTGGGTCGGAGCTACGAGGCGGTGATCCGGGTCAACAGCCAGTCCGGCAAAGGCGGGGTGGCCTACATCATGAAGTTCGAGCACGGCCTGGACCTGCCGCGCCGGCTGCAGATCGAGTTCTCCTCGGTGATCCAGAAGATGGTCGAGCAGAGCGGCACCGAGATCAGCCCGGACCAGATCTGGGCCGCGTTCGAGGCCACCTACCTGGCTCCGGATCGTCCCCTCGCCCTGGCCCATCACCCCACCGTGACCACCGAGGGGGAATCGGGCGAGACCACCATCGAGGCGCGGCTGCGCCTCGGGGACATCGAGCGCCTCGCGAAGGGGAGCGGCAACGGGCCGATCGCCGCGTTCGTCGACGCGCTCCGGCGCGACGCGGGGATCTCGGTCGCGGTGCTCGACTACCACGAGCACGCCATCGGGGGCGGGGCCGACGCCTCCGCGGTGGCCTACGTCGAGGCGCGGGTGGGAGACGGCCGGCCGCGGTGGGGAGTGGGGATCCACGGCAACATCGTCACCGCCTCGCTCCGCGCGGTGATGAGCGCGGTGAATCGCGGGGCGGTGACGGATGCCTGAGGCTTAGCGCCAGCCGCCGCTGCTGCGACCCCCGAAGCCGCCGCCGCCGCGGGGCTTGTCGCCCTTGGGCTTGGCGACTTCCACCTTCAGCGGGCGCCCGTCGAGCGGGCGGTCGTTGAGCTGGGAGACCGCCTGCTGGGCCTCCTCGGTGTTGGACATCTCGACGAAGCCGAAGCCCCGCGACTGGCCCGAGAACTGGTCGGTCACAATGCTGGCCGACACCACGGTGCCGGACTGGGCGAAGTGGGCCCGCAGGCCTTCGCTGGTCGTCGAGAATGCGATACCGCCGACATAGAGCTTCTGCGACATAGGGGGTCTCCTGGACGATGCTTCCGCACAATGGAGCGTCTCAGAACGCGGAAGAGACCGGAGACGCTGCCTGAAGAGGATGACTCGAAGGTGAGCCTGTGCCTGTACCAGACGTGCACCAGTATACAGGTCCGGCCCTCCCCGCGTCAGGGTTTTCCCCCGCTCGCGTGATAGGCTACCCGCGAGCGCCGGTGCCATGAGACTACGGATTCTCGGGATCGTCCTGGCCGGGGGAAAGGGCACCCGCCTGTTCCCCCTCACCAAGGAGCGGGCCAAGCCGGCCGTGCCGTTCGGCGGCAAGTACCGCATCGTGGATTTCGTCCTGAGCAACCTGATCAACTCGGGCATCCACTCGATCTACGTGCTCACCCAGTTCAAGAGCCAGTCGCTGCTCCAGCATCTGGCCGACGGCTGGCAGTTCGGCGGCCTGCTCAAGGACCATTTCATCATCCCGGTGCCGGCCCAGATGCGGTCGGCGGGCGAGACCTGGTACCGCGGCACCGCGGACGCGATCTACCAGAACGCCAACCTGATCGAGCAGTCCGATCCGCACCTGGTCGCGATCTTCAGCGCCGACCACATCTACCGGATGAACATCCAGAGCATGATCGCGTTCCACGAGCAGAAGCGAGCCGAGATCACGGTGGCCGCGATCCCGGTGGAGCGGCGCTTCTCGGCGGACTTCGGGGTGATCGAGACCGCGCGGGACGGTCACATCATCGGCTTCCACGAGAAGCGCGGGGACGCGCCCACCATGCCGGGCGATCCCGATCGGGTCTACGCCTCGATGGGCAACTACATCTTCTCGACCCGGACCCTGCTGCGCGAGCTGCACGCGGACGCGGCCCGCGAGGGCAGCAGCCACGACTTCGGGCGGGACGTGCTGCCCCGGCTCGTGGACCGCCTCGACATGTTCGCCTACGACTTCCAGACCAACCAGATTCCGGGCGAGGCGATGGACGCCTCCGCCTACTGGCGCGACGTGGGGACGCTCGACGCGTACTACGAGGCCCACATGGACCTCCGCGCGGTGAGCCCCGCGCTGAATCTCTACAACCGGGAATGGCCGCTCCGGACCGCGAGCTACTCCGATCCGCCCGCCAAGTTCACCTTCGACGACGACGGCCGGCGCGGCCAGGCCATCGACTCGGTGGTCTCGGGCGGCTGCATCCTCTCGGGGGGCATGGTGCGCAACTCGGTGCTCGGCCGGCACGTGCGGGTGCACACCGGAGCCGTGGTCGAGGACTCGGTGATCCTCGACAACTGCGACATCGGCCGGCGGGCCCGGATCCGCCGCGCCATCCTCGACAAGAACGTGCGCATCCCCGAGGGGGGAACGATCGGCTACGACCTCGAGCAGGACAAGCGCCGCCACCACGTGACCGAGTCGGGCATCGTGGTGGTCGAGGGGCTGCGCTCCTCGGTGGACATCTCGGCGATCGTGGTCTGAACCGCCGGGCCGCTAGTAGCCCTTCTGCTTGTCGATCAGGGCGAGCAGCGGCCGCCCGTCCCGCATCCGGCGCAGGTTCTCGCAGAAGGTCGCGATCACCCGCCCGGCGCGCCGGGGCGAGCCTCCCGCGGTGTGCGGCGTGATGATGGCCCGCGGGTGGGTCCAGAGCGGGTGGCCCTTCGGAAGCGGCTCCGGATCGGTGACGTCGAGCCCGACCCCCCAGATGAGCCCCTCCTCGATCGCGGGCAGCACGTCCTCGCCCCGCACGACCTCGCCGCGGGTCACGTTGATCAGGATCGGGGTGCGCTTCATCTGGAGGAAGCGCTCGCGGGTGAACAGGTGGTGCGTGGCCTTGGTGAGCGGCAGGCCGATCACCACCACGTCGGAGGCCCCGAGGAGATCCGGAAGCCGGTCCGCGGGCCAGATCGCCCCCACGCCGGGCTCCGGGTCGACGCGCTCGATATCCACGCCCAGCACTCGCATGCCGAAGCCGACCGCCCGCCGCGCCACCGCGCGCCCGGTGCCCCCGAAGCCCA
>DATJIR010000307.1:0-4130 GCA_035493135.1 Verrucomicrobiia bacterium | reverse complement strand
CGACCGCCGCCGCCGCGGCCACGGACGGTATCATGCGCGGCCCCGGACGACCTCGCCCAGCAAGCCCTTGGGACGGAAGATCAGGATGAGGATCAGCACGGAGAACGCGAAGATGTCCTTGTACTCGGCCCCGAAGGCGCCGCCGGTCAGGAGCGACAGGTAGGAGGCGGCGAAGGCCTCGAGCAGCCCCAGCACGAGCCCGCCCAGCATCGCGCCCGGGACGTTGCCGATGCCGCCGAGCACCGCCGCGGTGAAGGCCTTGAGGCCCGGGATGAAGCCGGTGTAGGGGTTGATCAGGCTGTACTGCACGCCGAAGAGCACTCCCGCGCCGCCGCCCATCGCTCCGCCGATGAGGAAGGTCAGCGAGATGATCCGGTTGACGTTGATACCCATGAGCGAGGCGGCGGCCTGGTCCTCCGCCACCGCCCGGATCGCCTTCCCCACCCGGGTCCGGTTGACCAGCGTGTGCAGGCCCCAGAGCATGAAGAGGGCGGCCACGATGACCACCAGTGACTTGACCGAGACGTCGATGGTCTCGGTCAGCTCGAAGCGGTGGTTGAGGACGTCCATGGTGGGATACACGAGGTTGAAGGAATTGCGCCAGAGGGACTCGACGAGCCGGATCACGTCCTGGAGGAAGAACGAGACCCCGATCGCGGAGATGAGCGGGATGAGTCGGGGCGCGTGACGCAGCGGCCGGTACGCGGTACGCTCGATCACCACCGCGACGACGCCGCTCACCAGCATGCCCGCGACCAGGATGATGACGAGCACCAGCGCCCACGGCAGCACGTCGAGCCAGCCCGCCGCCTTGAACGACAATAGAATTTCCACCCCCACGAAGGCCCCGATGATGAAGATCTCCGAGTGAGCGAAGTTGATGAACTCGAGCACCCCGTACACCATGGTGTACCCAAGCGCGATGAGGGCGTACATGAAGCCCAGGATGATGCCGTCCAGGAGGACCTGCGGGAAGATGCCGATCAGGATGTCAAAGTCCATCGGCACTCGACGGGAAGGCGGGGGAGAGCGGGAGGGGCGTGCGATCGCCCCTCCCGCCGATGACCGCGTGCGTGGCTGCTACTTGGCCGCCGCCGGGGGCGCGATCGTGAGCTGCTTGACGATCTTGTTGTCCCCCCACTTCTCGGGGTTGTCGCTCGCCACCGTCAGCACGAAGTACTGGGCCTTCAGCCGGTCGCCCTTGGCGTCGAACGCGATGTCGCCGGTGATGCCGGAGAGCTTGACCTTGCGGACCGCCGCGGAGACGGCCTCCCGGCTCATCTTGCCGGTCTTGGCCACGTCCTCGATCGCCTTGAGCGCGATGGTGGTCGCGTCGTAGGCCTCGGCCGCGTAGGGCTCGGGGTTCTTGCTGAACTTCTTCTTGAAGTCGTCCACGAACGCCTTCGCCTTGGGCAGCGCCGAGGCCGGACCCGCCGCCGAGGTGTAGTTCATACCCACCACCGCCTTGCCCGCGATCTTGGTCAGGTCCGAGGAGTCCATGCCGTCGGGCCCCATGAACTTGGACTTGATGCCCTTCTCGCGCGCCTGCTTGAAGAACGGCGCCCCCTGATCGTAGATGCCCCCGAAGTAGATGATGTCGGGGTTCTTGGCCTTGATCGGGGTCAGCAGCGGGTCGAAGTTCGACTTCTCCTCGGTGCCCTCGAAGCCCACGACCTTGACCCCCTTCTTCTCGGCGTCCGCCTTGAAGAACTCGGCGATGCTCTGTCCGTACTGGGTCTTGTCGTGCACGATGTAGGCGCTCTTGATCTTGAGCGTCCCGTGCGCGAACTCGGAGCCCACCACGCCCTGCACGTCGTCGCGCCCGCACACCCGGTTCACGTTCGGGTAGTTGCGATCGGTCACGACCGGGTTGGTGTTGGCCGGCGAGATCATCGCCAGCGTGACTTCCTTGTAGACTTCGGAGGAGGGGATCGCCACGCCCGAGTTCAGGTGGCCGATGACCACCATGATGTCCTTGTCGGCGATGATGTTCTTGGCGTTGGCGACGCCGACGTCGGGCTTGGCCTGGTCGTCGAACGGCACGAAGTCGACCTTGTAGCCCATCTTCTCGAGGTTGCCTTTCATCTTGTCGACCGCCAGCTGGGCCCCCAGCTTAATGCCTTCCCCGAGCACGGCCTGGCCGCCGGATAGCGGGCTCTGGGTGGCGATCTTGATGGTGCCCTTGGACTGGGCGTCGGCGACGGAGGCCACCGGGAGCACCAGCGCCAGAGTGGCGATCAAAGCGATGACCAGGCGTAGTCGCGGCATTCTCATCGGCTCCTCCTCCTTGGACCAGAGCGAACGGGTAGGTTCGAGCGCGGCCATTATAGCGGTTTCTGCAGGGCGGTCAACGGACGGAGAGCTGCCCCGCCGTCGCCGGATCGAGACGGCGCAGCGCGGCCAGTTCCTCCCGGGCCCGGTCGGGCCGACCGGCCGCCTCGTAGGCCCGCACCAGCCAGACTCGCGGGCCCGCCGAGCTCGGGGCGAGGGCCGAGGCGCGCTCGAGCGGCAGCAGCGCCCGGGCCGCCTGGCCCTGCTGAACCAGCGCCTGCCCGAGGTACTCGAGATCTTCCCAGCGGTCGCCCATGAGCCGGACCGCTTCGACGAAGGCCGGGTTGTCAGTGGCCGCGCCGCCCGGGGTCGCAGTCAGCGGCTTCGGGTCCCCGGCCGGCCGGTGCTCGAGCTCCTGTGCCCGACGCAGGAGCGGGAGCGCGTCCGCGGTACGGCCCTGCACGAGGTAGATGAGGGCCAGTCGCGCCGGGCCCTGGCTCAGGCCGGGGGCGAGCCTGATGTAGGTTCTGAGGCTCGTCTCCGCGTCGGCGTACTCGCCGCGGGCGAGCCGCATCGAGCCGAGTGTGTAGCGGGGGAGGGGCATCGTCGGCCGCAGCGCGATCGCGCGGCGGACGTGGGCCTCGCCCTCGTCGAGCCGCGCGCGGCCGCCCGCGGCGCCGTAGACGATCGCCTCGCCCAGGATCGCCTCGCACATGGCGCACGCGGGGTCCTGCTCGGTCGCCCAGCGCCAGAGCGTCTCCGAGTCTCGCCAGGTCGCGCTCTGCCCCCACGTGCCGAGCGCCAGGGCCACGACCACGAGCACGACACCGATGGCGCCGACCGCCGAGACCCACGCACTCAGACGCCCCTGGCGCTGCAGGCGCACCGCCCAGATCACGGCGTAGCCCGCGAGGAGGGCCCAGCCGAGCCCGGCGAGGTAGCTGTAGCGGTCGGAGACGAGCTGGCTGCCGGAGTGGGCGATCCCGCTCACCGGCAGCACCACGGCGGCCGAGTGAGCCCATGCCGCGAGGGCTCCCGGGGCCCGCCGCCTCAGGACGACGAGGATCGTGGTGACCGCGAGAAGTCCCAGGAGCGGGAGCAGGAAGCGGCTCTGCAGCAGTCCCGGGCTCACCGGGACCTCGTGGAGCGGTGAGAGCCCGATCGGCCAGATCGTGCTCGCGGGATAGAACCAGAAGCTGTACGCGGCGAAGGCGAGCCGCGCGTCGATGCCGAACTGGGAGAAGGCGCTCCACTCGGCCCCCCGGTTCCGGGCGAACAGGATCAGGAGAGCGCCCAGCGCCGCCACCACGATGTAGGGCGCCTTCTCGCGGATCACCGCCCACCACCGTCCGCGCACGCGCCGCAGGGGGTAGACGTCGAGGATGAGCAGGGTCACGGGCAGGCTGATGGCCATGCCCTTGCCCAGGAGCGCCGCCGCGAACGCCCCGACGGAGCAAACGCCCCACCAGCGCCACCGGATACCGCCGGTGGTCGCCACCGCGCGCAGGTAGCCGAGCACCGCGACGAGATAGAGCGCGCCGCTCACCAGGGTGCCCCGCTCGGTGACCCACGCGACCGACTCGACCCGCTGGGGGTGGATCGCGAAGACGAGCGCCGCGAGCGCCGCACCGGCGGTCACCTCGGCCGGAGGCCCGCCGGCCGCGATGTCACCGGTCTCGGGGGCGACCGCGGCCGCGAGGAGCCGACGGGCGACCAGATAGAACAGGGCCGCGTTGGTCGCGTGGAGGAGTATCGCCGTGAGGTGATACCCCCACGGGTCCATCCCGCCGAGGGCGTAGTTCAGGCCGAGCGTGAGCCAGGTCAGCGGCATGTAGTGCCCGGCGAGCGTGGTGGTGAAC
>DATJIR010000306.1:0-3263 GCA_035493135.1 Verrucomicrobiia bacterium | reverse complement strand
AGCAAGGCCCGCTCGGCCGGGAGCGCCTGCGAGGCCGAGGTCGCCCGCACCACCCCGGAGACGTGGGCCGCGTCGCCCTCGCCGAGCGCGGCGCGCAGGGTCTCGAGGTGCGTGATCCGCGAGGTCCGGTCGATCAGCCGGGTGTCCGCGATGGTGTCGGACGCCCGCGCGAGGAGATAGGCCAGCCCGATGGTGGGCCGGACCGCCGGCGGCAGAACCGTGAGCGAGAGATAGAACGACCGGCTGACCCGCCTGAGGAGCGCGGTGGTGAGATCCGCGCCGGCCACGGCCCCTAGTCGAGATCCAGCGGATTGAGGGGACGGCCCGGCGTGTCCTTGGCCTTCTTCATCCCTTCCTGGAACATCTTGTCCAGCACCTGGGGCTTCTTCTCCTGGGCCTTCAGCTCTTCCTTGAAGCGCTCCGCGCGGCGCGCCGCCGCGCCCTTGAGCGAGTGGAGCGCGTCGTCCAGCCCGAGGCCGGACTTGGCCTTGGGCGCCGGCTCGTGGGCGATGACCGCCTCGAGCGCCGCGTCGATCGTGAGGCGCCCGTCGCAGCACGGGCAGGTGACCTTGAACGTCGCCATGCCCCCGAGAGTATCAGAAAGGGCGTCAGCGATGCGAGCGGCGGAGCTGGGCGTCGAAGCCGGGCAGGATCGCCTTGAAGAAGGCGTTCTCCACGAGGCCCGCGATGGTGGCGATGAGGTTCGGGTTCGGGTTGTCGAGGCGGCCGGAGATCTCGACCCGCGTGGCGACCTCTTCGCGCGGGCGGTTCCGCAGGACCTTGGAGGCGGCGCCCACCACCGCCTCGTACGCCTTGCGGGCCAGGTTCTTGTTGCGGTCCTGCTTCGCGTCGTAGACCTCCATGTCCTGGAAGAGCGGCTTGACGTAGCCCGCGATCTGCCGGTTCCGGGCGCGGAGCTCGGTGTAGAGCGAGAAGTGGCCGGCCACCACGTCGAACTTCCCGTGGGCGCGCAGGAGCTCGTTCATGGTCGGGAGATCGGTCTCGTCGATCTGCACCGCGAGGTCGAAGTCGGGACCGGGCCGGGTGGGATGGAGCTTGAAGCCCGCGCTGGCGGGCCCCGAGCCCATGAACTTGCCGTGCAGGGTGGCCACCGCGGTCTCGCCGCTCGGGAGGCTGCTCAGGTTCGTGAGGGTCGCCGTCGCGTCGGTGATGAAGACCCGGTAGCTCGGGGTGGTGGTCCGGTTCACGAACCCGACGTTGCTCTTGACGATGTCGAGGCGGTCCACCCGGAACTGCAGGCCCGGGTCCTGGGCCCGGTCGGCGGCCCGGATGGTCTCGCGGGTGGCTTCCTTGGCCACCCCGACCTGGGCGGGGGTGTGGATGTAGTCCAGGCGGATCCCGTCCACGGTGGCCGCCCACAGCTTCACCGACTTGAACCGGGGGGCGATCTCGACCTCCCCGCTGGCCGACAGGGTCCCCCGGTCCACCGCCAGGTTGTACCGGTTGGTGATCGGCTTGAAGTAGTCGAGCGCGATGGTGTCGAGCGTGATGTCGGCCATGAACGCGGCGTAGGGCTCGGCCAGGAAGTCGGCCCAGCCGTTCGCGATCACCGACCCGGCGTCGAACACCCGCGCCCGAAGGGTCATAGGGGACGGGTAGACGCCCCGCTCGGAGTGGACGTTGCGGATGTTGGAGGCCGCGACTTCCAGGTCGTGCACCTCGAGCGGCTTGAACGGGCCGTCGTCGTGATAGGTGATGTCCCCCCCGGTGATGCGCAGCTCGTTGATCTTGAGCGGGTAGATCGCCTGGAGCGCGTGCTGCCACCCCTTGTCCTTCACCGGGGTCGGATCGTTGATCTCCGCCCGGGCCTGGCGCAGGTTCAGGACCACGACCGGGTGCTCGATGAGGATGTCGCCGACCACTCGACCCGACAGGAGGGCGCGCCAGTGGACGCTCGCGTAGAGGCGCTCGATGCTCGCCACCGGGGGGTCGGGCTGCTGATCCTGGACGATCACGGTGTCGCGGAGGTCCAGGGAGAAGTTGATCGGGCTCCAGTGCAGCTTGCGGATCGTGACCGTGTAGCCGGTGAGGCTCGCGTTCATCTTGGCCTCGGTATAGCGACGCAGCGGCTCGTCCACGAAGAACAGGGCCACCACCGAGGCCACCAGCAGCAGGGCCGCGAACGCGCCCACCACGAGGAGCCAGCGGCGCCTGGTCATGCGAGTCCGCCAATTGGACCGGCTCATGCGCAGGATGGAAAGCAAGGCCTGTGCCCGCCTCGAAGCGGCGGCTTGTCGGGCCGCGGCGGTACACGGCGGGTAGATCCTTCCGGACCGGCCAGGGAAGTTCTGACCTCCGCGCGAAGAACGGGACGGCTATCCCCCGTGGCACGCGCGCTTTCGCGACGCGCGGCGGGCCGGGAGCGGTGGCACAGGAGTTGAACCGTCCACGCCCATGAACACCACACCGGGAGACCGCGAGGGCGATCGCGTCTTCAAGATCGGCATCTCCGGGTCGTACGGCGGCCTGAACCTGGGCGACGAGGCGATCCTCCAGTCCATCGTCGCCCAGCTCCGCGCGGCGGTGCCCTGCGAGATCACCGTCTTCTCGCGCGACGCCAAGGACACCGCGGCGCGCCACAAGGTGGAGCGGGCGGTGCCGGTGCGGGATCTCTCGCGCGACGAGGTGCTGCCCGAGGTCGCCGACCTGGACCTGTTCATCCTGGGCGGCGGCGGCATCCTCTACGACGACGCGGCCGCGGTCTACCTGCGGGAAGTCGCGCTCGCGCAGGAGCATCACGTGCCGGTGCTGGTCTACGCGGTGAGCGCCGGGCCGCTCCACAACGAGGCCGCCCGTACCCTGGTGCGGGACACCCTGAGCCGGGTCGCCGCGGTGACGGTGCGCGAGCGCCGGGCCCGCCAGCTCCTCGAGGAGGTCGGGGTGCGGGAGATCGAGGTCACCGCCGATCCCGCGTTCCTGCTCGAGCCCGATCCCTTGCCCGCGGAGGCGCTCCAGCGGGAAGGCCTCAACGAGAACCGGCGCCTGATCGGGCTCTCGGTGCGGGAGCCCGGCTCGGCCGCGCCCGATATCGACGAGACCCACTATCACGCGCTGCTCGCGAACGCGGCCGACTACATGGTGGACCGGCTCGAGGCGGACCTGGTCTTCGTGCCCATGGAGCCGCGTCAGAAGGACACCCAGCACTGCCACGCGGTGGTGTCCCGGATGGCGCACGCCCACCGGGCCACCGTGCTGAAGGGCGAGTACACCTCGGGCCAGCTCCTCTCGCTGATGAGCCACTT
>DATJIR010000305.1:0-2047 GCA_035493135.1 Verrucomicrobiia bacterium | reverse complement strand
CGGTGCTCGGTGAAGAGCCAGGTGCCGCCGATGACCAGCGAGTGCAGTCGCGCCCAGTAGGACGCGCGTCGGTACCCGGGGTCGACGTTCTTGTAGGCCGTCCCGGGATGCTCGGCGGGCGGGAAGCCCGCCACCGCGTGGCTGATCGGCAGCGGGAGCTCGCGCGCTGCGGCGGTCGCGGTCTGGGAGTAGCCGTCGCCGCGGCCCAGGAGGAGGAGCGCGGCGACGAGGAGCGGGGACCAGCGGCCCATGATCCTAGGGTACCCGTCGCGTCAATCAGAGCTGGCCTCGGACCGGCATCGCGAGGAGCTCGAGCATCCGGCTCAGGAGCCCGCGATTGTTCCACCCCGCGTAGGTGACGGGCCGGGACTGGGCGAGATCCTTCTCGAACACCTGCTCGAGGCGCCGGGCGACCGTGGGGTCGTAGATCACGAGGTTCAGCTCCTCGTTCAGGGCGAACGACCGGCGGTCGAGATTGGTGCTGCCCACCGTGGCCCACATGGAATCGATCACCATGGTCTTGGCGTGCAGCAGCGCCGGCCGGTACTCGTGGATCTCCACGCCCTCCCGCAGCAGCCGGCCCAGCTCCCCCCGGCTGGCCTGTCGCACGATGTTGTGATCGATCGCGCCCGGCAGCAGCAGGACGATGCGCACCCCGCGCCGGCGGGCCTGGAGCAGCGTCTGGACCATCTTCTCGTCCGGCACGAAGTAGGGATTGGTGATGTAGATGGAGCGGCGCGCGGAGGCCATGGCGAGGAGGAACATGGTGTACATCGCGACGCTGCCGCCCGCGGGCGAGCTGCGGACGACCTGGGCGTCGACGCCTCCCTTGACCTCGGTCGGACGGGGGAAGTAGGCGGCGCCGCCCAGCGCCACCCCGGTGGCCTCGAGCCAGTTCTCCGCGAAGGCGCCCTGCAGCTGCTCGACGACCGGCCCCTCGACGCGCACGTCGGTGTCGCGCCAGAAGCCGTCCTCCTTGCCGTTGCCGCTCCACTTGCCGCTGGTGCCGGAGCCGCCGGTGAAGCCGATCGTCCCGTCCACCACCAGGATGCGGCGATGGTTGCGCTCGTTCACGCGGTCGATGGCCCACGGGCTGAGGGGACGGAAGCTGGCCACCTCGCAGCCGGCCTCGGTCATCCAGTCGCGGTACTGCGACGGCATCGCGAGGGCCCCGACCGCGTCGAGCAGGACGTGTACCGTCACCCCGGCCCGGCAGCGCTCGGCGAGGGCCTGCGCGGTGTCGGCGGCGGGCGCGCCCTCCTCGAAGACGTACTGGGCGTAGGTGATGCTCTTGCGCGCGGCCCGGATGGCCGCGATCTTGGCCGGGAAGATCTGGTCGCCGTTGAGCAGGAGCTCGACGCGGTTGCCGGGGACCACCGCGCTGCCGGTGTAGGCCACGAGGGTCGACCGAAACGCGGGCTCCCCCATGGTGAGCGCGGGGAGCTCGAGGTGAGGCTGGACGTGACCGCAGCCGCCGGCGGTCAGGAGAGGGACGAGCAGCGCGCCGGCCGCGACCCGCGTCCAGGGCCTCACAGCCGTCGCAGCTCTTCGATGCGATCGCCCGTCGCGGGATGGGTGCTGAGGAAGCCGCCGCCCCCGCCTCCCGATCCCTCCGAGTCCATCAGCCAGGTCAGGGTGCTGATCATCACGTCCTTGGAGCGGCCCATCCGCTTGAGCAGCTCCACGCCGTGCCGGTCGGCCGCGTACTCCTCGTTGCGGCTGTACTTGCGCGTGATCAGCGCGCCCGCGATCGGCGCCACCCGCCCGGCCCCCGGGATGATCTGGTCGAGGATGACCGCGCCGATGCCGAGCCCGGTGCCGAGGGCCTGGGCCTTGGCCACGTGACCGAGATCCTCGTGGGCTACCTCGTGAGCGAGCACGGCGAGCAGCTGATCGTCGTTGGCCTTCTGCAGGAGGCCGGTGGTGACGTAGAACTCGCCGTTTCCCGCGTTGGCCGCGTTGATCTGCGGGTCGTCCATGATGCCGACCTTGACTTGGCTCGGCGGGCGCGCCCTCCTCGAAGACGTACTGGGCGTAGGTGATGCTC
>DATJIR010000304.1:0-6780 GCA_035493135.1 Verrucomicrobiia bacterium | reverse complement strand
CTTACCACCGGTCCGGCAACGAGTCAAGCCCGCGTCGCGCCTCACGAAACCGGCGGCGCGCCCAACCGGCCGCGCGCCGCCCCTCACTCCCCCCTCAACCTCGGGTCCAGCAGATCCCGCAGCGCATCCCCCACGATGTTGAACGCGAGCACCGCCAGCATGATCGCTAGCCCGGAGAACGTGGTGATCCACGGGCAGCATTTGATGTACTGGCGGCCCTCGCTGAGGATGTTGCCCCAGCTCGGGGTGGGTGGCGGGATCCCGAGGCCGAGGAAGGACAGCCCGGCTTCGGTCCGAATCGCGGTCGCGATGTAGAGCGTGGCCACCACCACCAGGGCGTGGAGCGCGTTGGGGAACACGTGGCGGGCCATCACGCGGACCTGCCCGTTGCCGAGGGCCCGCGCGGCCATGATGTAGTCCTGCTCCCGGATGGTCAGCGCCAGGCTCCGGGCCAGGCGCGCGAAGTTCGGGGTGAGCGCGACCCCGATGGCCAGGATCTCGTTCAGCAGCGTGCCGCCGAGCGCGGTCACGATGATGAGGGCCAGCAGGAGGGTCGGAAACGCCATCAGCATGTCCGTGCCCCGCATGATCACGGTCTCGACCGGACCGCCAAGGGTGCCGGCCAGGATGCCGAGCGGCACGCCCAGCAGGAAGCCCCACGCCACCGAGGCGAGGCCCACCTGCAGCGACACGCGAGCGCCCCAGATGATGCGGCTCAGGATGTCGCGTCCGAACTCATCGGTCCCCAGCCAATGACGGTCCACCGCCCCCGGGCCCTTGAGCACCGCGTCCGAGTACTGCGCCGAGGGGCTGAGCGGCGCGATGAGCGGCGCGGCGGCCGCCAGCACCACCATGCACACCGCCATGACGATCCCGATCCCGATCGGCACCCAGCGCCGCAGCTGCCCGCCGAGCGACCGGCGCGGCTCCCTCCGATCGACGGGTATCCCGAGGTCGAACGACTCGGCCCGCCGGCTGATGGCCATCGGGCCTACCGGTAGGTGACGCGGGGGTCGACGACCGCATACAACATGTCGACGACCAGGTTGACGACGATGATGATCATGGTGAACACGGTGATGGCGCCCTGGGCCAGCGGGTAGTCCCGGGCCCCGATCGCGTCCACCAGCATCTTTCCGAGCCCGGGGCGCGTGAATACGGTCTCGGTGAGCACGGTGCCGGTCAGCGCGATCGCCACGAAGAGCCCGATGATGGTGAGCAGGGGCAGCATCATGTTGCGGAAGGCATGCTTGTAGATCACCGCGCGCTCGCCCTGCCCCTTGGCCCGGGCGGTGCGAATGTAGTCCTGGCTGATCACCTCGAGCATGGCCGAGCGCGACAGGCGACTGACCGTGGCGGCCAGGGTCAAGCCCAGGGCGAGCGCGGGCAGAGCCAGGTGGTGCAGGACATCGCCCACCGCGGCCAGGAAGTCGCGGGGGCTCGTGAAGGCCTCCCCGCTCGCCAGCATGTGGATGACCCCGTCGAGATCGCCGCCGCCGATGAGCGGGAAGATATCGAGCCGCAGCGAGAACACGATGAGCAGCAGTATTCCGAGCCAGAAGACCGGCATCGAGAGGCCGAGCAACGCGAGGATCCGTAGGGGGTAGTCGATCAGCGGGCTGCGGCGCTTGAGCGCGGAGACGATGCCGATCGGGATGCCGATCAGGGCCGCCACCACCGCGCTCGACACGACCAGCACCAGGGTGTGGGGGAACATCCGGGCGATGTACTCGCTGACCGGGTAGCCCTGGCGGAGCGAGTTGCCGAAGTCGAGCTGCACCGATCGCCAGAGGTAGTCCAAGTACTGCGCCGCCAGCGGCCGGTTCAACCCGAGATTTCTGGTGCAGTCCGCGAGCGCCTCGGTGCTGGCCTGATCGCCCATCATGGCCACGCACGGGTCGCCCGGCAGGATGCGCATCGCGAAGAAGACGATGCTCATGGCCCCGAGCAGCATCGGGACCGCGACCAGGAGGCGACGCACCACGTACTTGACCATCGCCGGATCCGCTCAGTTGAGGACCTTCAGCATCTCCGGGTAGTTGTAGCTGTAGTGCAGCGAGAACTCCCCGTAGTCGGGGTCGAACGGGGTGCTCACCCGCTTGGGGTTGCGGGCCCACTGCCCGGCCACGTCGGTGAGGGGCAGGCAGACCAGGTCCCGCTCGATGCGCTTCTGGGCCTCCGCGTAGATCGCGGCTCGCTTCTTCACATCCCGCTCCAGCCGGCCCGCGGCGAGGAGGTCGTCGATCGCCCGGTAGTGGGCGAAGTTGGTGCCCTTGTTCCCGGTGGCCGGATCCGGGATCTCCTTGGAGTCGAAGAAGAGGGACAGCCAGGGGTCGGCGTCGGTGATCCGGGTTCCGCCGTAGAGCACGAAGGGGTCCAGGTTCTTCCGGATGTTCTCGTGGAAGGTGGCGTGCTCGACCACCTGCAGCTCGACGTTGATGCCCACCTTCCTGAGCTGCTCCTGGGCCAGGGTGAGCACCTTGGGATAGAAGAACGACTTGCTGATGAAGTAGTTCTTGATCGTGAATCCGTTCGGGTGACCGGCCTCGGCCAGGAGCCTCCTGGCCTTCTCGGGGTCGTACTCGGGAAAGGTCATCGGGATGTGCCCGAAGTAGCCGGGGGGCACACAGCTGATCGCCAGCTTCCCGAGCCCGCCGGGGTACATGGTCTCCTTGATCGCCTTGCGGTCGATCGCATGCATGAAGGCGCGTCGCACGCGGATGTCGTCGAAGGGGGGCTTGGTCATGTTGATGTAGAACCGCTCCTGCTGGCCCGGGCCCCGCCGGTCGATGACCGCGCCCATCTTCTCGACCTGGCTCGCGAAATCGGCCGTCACCGCCTCCGGGTAGAGGAGATCGAACGTCCCCTTCTCGAGCCCGATCAGCTTGGTGGCGTCTTCCGGGACGTCGAACCAGTGGACCTCGTCGATCTGGGGCCGGCCCGCGTAGAACTTGTCGAAGGCCCGCAGCACGATCTTCTCCCGCGGCGAGTGGCGCTCGAAGTAGAAGGGCCCGGTGCCGATCGGGTTCCACTTGTACTGCTCCCCGTACTTCTCGATTGCCTTCTTCGAGACGATGTAGCCCTGCTGGTAGCCGACCATCCGCAGAAGGAAGATCGCGTCGAAGGATTTCAGCACGATCTGGACGGTGTGCGGATCCACCACCTCGATGGACTTGATGACGTCGAGGTTGACCCCGAAGCGGGTTCCCGGCACGCGCTTGATCTGTCGCTCGAAGCTGAACTTCACGTCCTCGGCGGTCATCTCGCCGAAGCCCTTGTGGAACTGCACGCCCTTCCGGAGCTTGAACGTCCACACCGTGCCGTCCGGCGAGAGGGTCCAGCTCTCGGCGAGGTCCGGCTCCACATCCGACGTCGTGACCTTGCCGTCCTTGATGGCGAAGCGCGTGAGGCCCCGGTACATGAAGCGGACGATCGCCTGGGTCTGCCCGAGGATGCTCGAGTGCGGATCGAGGGAGTCGGGCTCCTTAGCCGCGATGTTGAGGATCTTCTTCTGAGCGAGGGCGGCGGGCGGCGCGACGAGCGCGACCAGGCCGAAGGTCAGGATGACCGCGAGGACGGTGACGGATCGGAGCACGAACCGTGAGCGCACAGGCCTCGGCATGGGTGTCCCCCTTGCATGGAATGGGTGGCGACGGGCAGGCGGAGGAGTCGCCCCGCGACCGTGCAGCGCCGCGGTCGTGGACCTCGAGCGGGCCGGAACCGGGGCGGTCATTGTTGCGACCTCCGGCGGACCGTTGGGGGGCCAACCCTGGGTTCGAAAGGCCGGTGTGCGCGGGACGCGCACGTGACCGCCCGGTTCAGGGTGCCGCCAAGAATAGTCGAGGTCGCGGCTCGCGGCAAGTGGCCGGGGCGGGCTACTTGAGCCGAGGATCCAGCGCGTCGCGGAGGCCGTCGCCGAAGAGGTTGAACCCCAGGACGGTGACGAAGATCGCCAGACCCGGAAAGAGGGAGAGCCAGGGATTGGCCTGGATGAAGGCGACGTTGGCCTTCAGATCCCATCCCCAGCTCGGCGTCGGAGGCTGGGTACCGAGCCCCAGGAACGAGAGCGTCGCCTCCACGATGATCGAGGTGGCGATCCCGAGGGTCGTGGTGACGATGATGGGGGCGAGGCAGTTGGGCAGCACGTGGCGCGCGAAGATCGCCGGATCACGCACCCCGAGGGCCCGGCAGGCCTCGATGTACTCTTTCTCCCTGATCGAGAGCACGCTGCCCCGGACGAGCCGGGCGTAGATCGGGATGCGCACGATCGCGATCGCCCCCACCACCTTCATGGTGCCGATCAGCCCCGCGGTGGGGGTGAACATGATCATCAGGATGATCGCCAGCAGGTAGATCGGGAAGGCAAGAATAAGGTCCATCAGGCGCATGATCACGCTGTCGGTCCGGCCGCCGTAGTAGCCGGCGATCAGCCCGAGGGGCACGCCCAGGATGAGGGCGAACACCACCGACGACACCCCGACGGCCAGCGAGATCCGGGTGCCGTGAATGATACGACTGAGCATGTCGCGCCCGAGCTGATCCGTTCCGAGCGGGTGGTCCGCGCTCGGGCGGGCGAAGGTCTGGCTCTGGTCGCTCGCGATCGGACTCTGGGGCGCGAGGACGTCCGCGAGCAGGGCCACCACCACGAGGACCACCACGATGACCGCCCCGACGACCGCGGTCGTGCTCTTGCGCAGGCGCCGGATCGCCTCCGCCAGCGGCGACTCCGAGCGCTCGCCGCGCTCCGCCACCGCGACGCCGACCGGCAGCGCGGCCTCGCCCACCACCGTCCTCACCGACTCGGTGCCGTTGGCCATGGCGCGTCCTTCAGGCGTACCGGATCCGAGGATCCAGGAACGTGTAGGTCAGGTCCACGAGCAGGTTGATGACCACGAACGCGATCGCGGTGATGAGGGCGAAGCCCTGCACCTGCTGGTAGTCACGGGCGATGATCGCGTCGATGCCGAAGGTGCCGAGGCCGGGCATGGCGAAGAGCGTCTCCACCACGATCGCCCCCCCGATGAGGAACCCGACCTGCAGGCCCATCACGGTCACCGCGGGGATCAGGGCGTTCTTGAGCGCGTGCTTGAGCACCACCGGCCGCTCGCTCAGGCCCTTGGCCCGGGCGGTCGTGACGTACTCGGTGCGGATCACCTCGAGCATGCTCGCGCGGAGGAGGCGCGTCAGGATCGCGGCCCGCCCGATGCCGAGCGCGACGGCCGGCATCAGCACGTGCTGCATGTTGCCCCAGAAGCTCACCCCGCAGACCATGTTGGGACAGGTCCCGGGCAGGTAGACCCACCCCGAGCTGGGCAGGACGCCGTTCAGTCCGATCGAGAAGGCGAGCAGGAGCAGGACCCCCACGAAGAACTCCGGGATGGACACCCCGATCATGGCGACCGAGGTGGCGGTGTAGTCGGCCCAGGTGTTCTGGCGCAGCGCGCCGATGATCGCGGCCGGGACCGCGATCACCAGCGCGATGCCCATCGACAGCACGATCAGCTCCAGGGTGACCGGCAGGCGGACCAGCACGTCCTGGAGCACGGGACGCCCGGTGAGGATCGAGGCGCCCCAGTCCCCCTGGACGAGCTTGCCGAGCCAGATGCCGTACTGCACGACGGCCGGACGGTCCAGGCCGTAGGCCTCGCGGACCCGCACCGCGTCCTCCTCGGTGTAGGCGTCGCCGAGCAGGGCCACGACCGGATCCCCGGGGATCGACTGCATCATCAGGAACACCACGAAGGTGATCATGACGATCGTCGGGACGATCTGGATCAGCCGCTTGAGGATGTAGATCCGCACCCCCGCCTCCTCCACCCGCCTACCTGTCGAGCCAGACGGGACTCCAGTGCACCTCGAACTCCGCGTTGTACGTGTAGCCCTTCACCCACGGCTGCGCCACCATGTAGAAGGGCGAGCCGGAGATGTTGTTCCAGTACATGTTCTCGACGAAGAACTTCTGGATCTCCTCCGCGATCGCCTTGCGCTTCGCGGGGTCCATCTCCCGCGCGTACCGGGCGTAGAGCTCGTCGACCCGCTTGTCGTTGTGGCGCTCGTGGCTCCACACCGAGGTCGTGTTCGACAGGTACGCGTTGCTGTCCAGGGTGATCAGCGAGAGCAGGTCCTCCACGTACATGTCCCACGGCCCGTCCTGCAGGCTCGTGTTCATCCAGGACACCTTGTCCACCAGGCGGATATTCGCGGTCGCGCCGATCCGGGCCATCTGCTCCTTGATCACGGTGGCGATCACGTTGAAGACCGACTTCTCGGTGTCGGCCATGATCTCGAAGGTCAGGGGCTTCGACGGACCGTAGCCCGCCTCCGCGAGCAGGGCCTTGGCCTTGGCCTGGTCATAGGGGCACATGCCGTTGACGTCCACCGTGTCGAGGGTGCCGGGCGGGTTCATGCCCACCCACGGGGTGGCCTTGCCCTTGAACGCGATCTTCACGATCTCCTGCCGGTCGATGCCGTAGCAGCCGACCGCCTTGCGCACCCGGAGATCGCCGAAGATCGGGTGCGGCACCCGCTCCTTGGACATGGGCTTGCCGTCCTTGGGCACGGTCACCTTCATCGCCGCCTTCATCGGCGTGGTTTCCTTGCCGGTCATGATCACCGCGTTGGGGCTCTGCGCCTTCAGGGTGTCCACGTGCTCGGGGGAGAACGAGGCGATGAAGTCGATCTCGCCCGCCTTGAACGCGGCCATCTCGGTCACCGGGTCCTTGATGGTGCGGATGACCACGCGGTCGAGGCGTGGCAGCCCCGGGACGAAGTACTTGTCGA
>DATJIR010000303.1:0-2217 GCA_035493135.1 Verrucomicrobiia bacterium | reverse complement strand
ACGCTGCTGCTCACCCGCGATGATGCCGCCCACCTGTTCGACCACCTCGAGCTGGTAGTCGTGGACGAGTGGCACGAGCTCATGGCCTCGAAGCGAGGGGTTCAGACCGAGCTCGCGCTCGCGCGCCTCCGCCGGTTTCGTCCCTCGCTCCGAACGCTGGGCCTGTCCGCCACGCTGGGCAACCTGGACGTGGCCCGGGATACGCTGCTGGGCCTCGACACGAAAGGGCGTCCACGCCCGGGCCGCCTGATGCAGGGGCACATTCCCAAGGCGCTCGAGGTGGACGCCCTGATTCCCGAAACCATGGAGCGCTTCCCCTGGTCAGGACAGATGGGCCTTCGCATGGTGCCCGAGGTCACGCGTGCCATCGAGGAAGGTGACAGTGCCCTGGTGTTCACCAACACCCGGGCCACGGCCGAGATCTGGTATCAGGCGCTTCTCGCCGCCCGGCCCGACTGGGCCGGCATCATGGCGCTGCACCACGGCTCCATGGACCGCGGGACCCGCGAGTGGGTGGAGGAAGGCCTGCGCGAGGGCCGGCTCCGCTGCGTCGTGTGCACCTCGACGCTCGACCTCGGGGTCGACTTCACTCCGGTGGATCGGGTGCTGCAGATCGGAAGCCCCAAGGCGGTCGGCCGGCTGATCCAGCGGGCCGGACGAAGCGGACACCAGCCGGGGGCGGTGAGCCGGCTGACCTGCGTGCCGACCAACGCGCTCGAGCTGGTGGATGTCGCGGCGTCGCGGGCCGCGCTCGAGGCCGGTCGAATCGAGGCTCGGCGGCCGGTGGAACGTCCGCTCGATCTCCTGGCGCAGCACGCCGTCACGGTCGCGCTGGGCGGAGGGTTCCGTGAACGGGAGCTCTACGATGAGGTGCGCACGACCTACGCCTACCGTGACCTCACCCGCGCCGAATGGGCCTGGGTCCTCGACTTCATTACCAACGGCGGCGATGTGCTGCGGGCCTATCCCGAGTATCGCAAGGTCGTGGTCCAGGAAGGACGGTACGTCGTCACCAGCCGCATGGTGGCCATGCGTCACCGCCTGTCCATCGGCACCATCGTGAGCGAGAGCGCCATGAAGGTGCAGTTCGTCCGCGGCCGCACCCTGGGCTCGGTCGAGGAGAACTTCATCGCCCGGCTCCGCCCGGGCGATCACTTCACCTTCGCCGGGCGCACGCTCCAGTTCGTGCGCGTGCGTGGCATGGTGGCCTACGTGCGGAAGTCGAGCCAGCCCACATCCGTGGTCCCGCACTGGTCGGGGGCCCGCTTCCCCATTTCGCCCGAGCTCGCCGCCAGCGTGCGCGAGCGGCTCGATGAGGCCCGCCGCGGCCTCTACATCGGACCCGAGATGGAGGCGGTGCGGCCGATCCTGGAGCTCCAGGCCGCCTGGTCGCGCCTGCCGGCCCCCGATGAGCTTCTGGTCGAGCGGGTGGCGACTCGCGAAGGGCACCACCTCTTCTTCTATCCGGTCGAGGGCCGCCTGGTGCACGAGGGGCTCGCGGCCCTGTTCGCCTACCGCATCGCGGAGCTGGGCCCGATCTCGTTCACCCTGGCCGCCAACGACTACGGCCTGGAGCTCCTGTCGCCGGAGCCGGCGCCGATCCACGAGGCGATCGAGGCGGGCCTGTTTTCTCCCGCGCACCTGCTGCACGACATTCCGGCCAGCCTCAACGCCGCGGAGCTGGCCCGCCGCCAGTTTCGGGAGATCGCGCGGGTCGCGGGCCTCATTTTCCAGGGGTATCCCGGCGTGAACAAGTCGGTGAAGCAGGTGCAGGCTTCGAGCGAGCTCCTGTACGACGTGTTCGCCCGGTACGATCCCGACAACCTGCTCCTGTTCCAGGCGCATCGCGAGGTGCTGGAGCGCCAGCTCGAGCAGAGCCGCCTGGGACGAGCGCTCGAGCGCGTCACTGCCGGGCGCGTGACCGTCGTCGACGTCGAGCGGCCCACCCCGCTGGCGTTCCCGCTCCTGGTCGACCGTGCTCGCGAGCAGGTGAGCTCCGAGAAGCTGGGCGACCGCATCCGCCGGACGGTCGCGCCGCTCGAGCGCGCGGCCAACGCGACTCGCTTCGCGCGCGGCGGCAGCCGCGGCTTCCGGAGTGGATCGTGACCGACGCGGAGGTCCGCCTCGGAGGCGAAGACGTGGTCCTGCTGGCCGAGCGGGCGCTGTTCTGGCCTCGCGCGGGGACGCTGGTGGCCGCCGACCTTCATTGGGGCAAGG
>DATJIR010000302.1:0-36353 GCA_035493135.1 Verrucomicrobiia bacterium | reverse complement strand
CGCGGCGAGGACGTGGCGCCGCGCTTCCTGCGCAGCTACACCGAACCCGCCGGCGCACGCGTGGCCGAGCCGCTCGGGCTTGCCGAGCGGGCGGAGGTGTTCGTGCTCGAGCGCCTTCGACTCGTCGACGGGGAGCCGGTGAGCTTCCAGGCCTCGTACCTGCCCGCCACCCTCGGAGTGGAAGTCTCCAAGGCGGACCTGGCGGTGACGCCGCTCCGGCAGGTGCTCGCCTTCAAGCTCGGCATCGATATCACCGAGGCCCGCGAGACGGTCGCGGCGGTATCGCTCGAGCGCCGCGCCGCCCGCGAGCTCGGCTGTCGGCCCGGCATCGCCGCCTTCCGCTCCGACCGCGTCTCGGTGGGCGCGGACGGGACCCCCGTGGTCTACGACCGGGTCTTCATCCCCGGCGACCGCTTCCGTATCACGCGTCAGCTACGCTACGACACCCGATCGGAGTGCCTGACTCCCAACCCGGTCGACATGGGCAACCGAGTCACCAGAGGGCTCTCAGAATGAAAATCCTCGTGATGATCAAGCAGGTCCCTGACACGGCCACGCAGGTGAAGATCGGCGGGGACGGCCGAGCCATCGATACCGCCGGCATCACCTGGATCGTCTCCCCCTACGACGAGTTCGCGGTCGAGGAGGCGCTCCGGATCAAGGAGAAGCGCGGGCAGAGCGAGGTGGTCGCGGTCTCCCTCGGCCCCGAGCGGGCCAAGGAGGCGCTGCGCTCGTGCCTGGCCATGGGCGCCGACCGGGCGGTGCACCTCAAGGACGCGGCGTGGGACGCGGCCGACACGTTGATGACCGCGCGCGCCCTCGCCGCGGTGATCAAGCAGGAGGCGCCCGCGCTCGCGCTCTTCGGGCGCCAGGCCATCGACGACGACATGGGCGCGGTCGCCGCGCAGGTCGCGGAGCTGCTGGGCTGGCCGGTCGCGTCCTGGATCATGGAGGAGGCGGTCGACGCGGACGGCAAGACCATTCGGGTGGGGCGCCAGGTGGAGGGCGGGCTCGAGATCTTCGACCTCCCGCTCCCCGCGGTGGCCTCCGCGACAAAGGGGCTCAACGAGCCGCGCTATCCCACGCTCAAGGGCATCATGGGCGCCAAGAAGAAGGAGATCAAGGAAGTGAAGGCCGCCGACGTGGGGATGGCGGCCGAGCCGCCCGTGCTCTCGGTGGTCAAGCTCGAGAGCCTGCCGCCGCGCCCGCCCGGCCGCATCATCCAGGGCGAGCCGGCCGAAGCGGTGAAGGAGCTGGTTCGCGCCCTCCGCGAAGACGCCAAGGCCATCTGACGCAAAGGGATGTCCGCGGCCCGGGGGGAGCGGGGGCCATATCGGGGCCCCCGCAGCTGAAGGGCTTGAGGAAGTAAACGAGAGAGAACAGGAGAACCGAATGGCCGGCGCGTACTGGAGCATCGTGGAGGACGACAGGCAGGGCGCACCCAAGAAGGTGATGGCCGAGGTGGTGGGCGAGGCCTCGCGCCTGGCCGCGCAGGCGGGCGCGCAGGCCGAGGCAGTGTGGGTGACCGACAAGGCGACGCCCGAGGGCATCAAGCAGCTCGGGGAGTGGGGCGCCAAGCGGGTGTGGCTGCTCGAGAACGCGGCCTTCGCGCCGTACCGGGCCGAGGTGTGGACGCCGATGGTGGCCGATCTGGCCGGCAAGGAGTCGCCGCAGGCGATCTTCGCGCCGGTCACGACGCGGCAGCGCGAGTTCATGGCGCGGCTGGCCGCGCGGCTCGGGGCCGGGCTCTCCGCCGACTCGACGGCGATGGCCCTCGACGGGGGCAAGCTGGTCGCCACCCGCCCGGTCTACGCGGGCAAGCTGGTGTCGAAGATGACGTGGTCGAAGACGCCGTGGATGGCGACGCTCCGGCCCAACGTGTTCCGTCCCGGCGATCCGCAGGGCGGCGCGGCCCCGGCGGTGGAGAAGCCCGCGGTGAACATCCCGAGCGAGACCATGAAGCTGGTGGAGCGCCGCCAGGAAGCGTCCACCGGCCTGCCCGAGCTGAGCGAGGCGGATATCGTGGTCTCCGGGGGGCGCGGGCTCAAGGGACCCGAGAACTTCGTCATCCTGGAGGAGCTGGCCAAGGTACTGGGCGCGGCGGTCGGCGCCTCCCGTGCCGCGGTGGACGCGGGCTGGCGGCCGCACCGCTTCCAGATCGGCCAGACCGGTCGGACGATCTCGCCCAAGCTCTACCTCGGCTTCGGCATCTCCGGCGCGATCCAGCATCTGGCCGGCATGCGCACGTCCAAGGTGATCTGCGCGATCAACAAGGACCCCGAGGCCCCGATCTTCAAGATCGCCGACTACGGCATCGTGGGCGATCTCTTCGAGGTCGCCCCCCTGCTCACCCAGGAGTTCAAGCACCTCCTGGACAAGTAGACGAAGCGCAAAGAGCACAGGAACGAGGAGTCAACGGATGTCACGCGGCCGGGGGAGTGCGGGGGCCATGTCGGGGCCCCCGCAGCTGAAAGGCTTCAAGAAGGAAACGGAAGACAGCGAGGCACAGCAGGAGAACGTGGAGTGCACCTAGATCTCACCGAAGAGCAGGCCATGATCCGCGACCTCGCCCGCGAGTTCGCCGACAAGGAGGTGCGCCCGATCGCGGAGGCGATCGACCGGGAGGCGCGCTTCCCGCGCGAAACGGTGACGCGCATGGGTGAGCTGGGCCTGCTCGGCATCGCGGTGCCCGAGGCGCTCGGGGGGAGCGGGGGCGACACCGTCGCCTGCGTGGTGGCCCTCGAGGAGGTCGCGCGCGCCTGCGCCTCCCACGCGGTCATCATGTCGGTGAACAACTCGCTCTACTGCGATCCGGTGCTCCGGTACGGAACCCCGGAACAGCAGGCGCGCTTCCTCGCCCCGTTCGCGTCCGGCCGGAAGCTCGGCTGCTTCGCCCTCACCGAGCCGGAGGCGGGCTCCGATGCCCGCAACCAGAGCACGCTGGCGGTGCGCGACGGCGAGGGCTACGTGCTCGACGGCCGCAAGGTGTTCGTGACCAACGGTCGGGAGTCGGCCGCCGCGCTCGTCTTCGCCCAGACCGATCGCGCGGCCGGTCATCGCGGCATCAGTGCGTTCCTGGTCGAGAAGGGCACGCCGGGTTTCACGGTGGTGAAGACCGAGGACAAGCTCGGGATCCGGGCGTCCGACACTGCCGAGCTCCTCTTCGAGCGGTGCCGGGTCCCCGCGTCCCAGCGCCTCGGCGAGGTCGGGCAGGGATTCCGCATCGCCCTCGCCACCCTCGACGGCGGCCGCATCGGCATCGCGGCGCAGGCGGTCGGCATCGCGGTGGCGGCCTACGAGGCGGCGCTGGCCTACGCGCGCGAGCGCAAGAGCTTCGGGGCACCCATCGGCCAGCACCAGATGGTGCAGTGGATGCTCGCGGACATGGCGACCGCCATCGAGGCGGCCCGCCTGCTCACGCGCCGCGCGGCGTGGCGCAAGGACGGAGGCGCCCCCTACGGCCACGAGGCGTCGATGGCCAAGCTCTTCGCCTCGGAGACCGCGATGCGCGTGACCACCGACGCGATCCAGGTGCACGGCGGCTACGGCTTCATCAAGGAGTACCAGGTCGAGCGGCACTTCCGCGACGCGAAGATCACCCAGATCTACGAGGGCACGTCCCAGATCCAGAAGCTGGTCGTGGCCCGTCACCTGCTCGCCGCCACCGGGCCGGGGGCCTGAGAGGGAGCGCAAGACCATGGCCGAGGGCAAGGAGCGCTGGGAGCGGGAGAGCTACGGGCCGTTCGTGCGGCGCACCCCCGAGCGGGACGTGCCCTACGAGACGCTCTCGGGCATCCCGGTGCAGCCGCTCTACACCCCGGAGGACCTCGCGGGGTGGCGCTACGAGGACAAGCTCGGCTACCCGGGCGAGTTCCCGTACACCCGCGGGCCGTATCCGTCCATGTATCGGGGGCGGCTCTGGACGATGCGGATGTTCGCGGGCTTCGGCCGCCCCGAGGACACCAACGCCCGCTTCAAGTATCTCCTCCAGCAGGGCCAGACCGGGCTCTCCACCGCCTTCGACATGCCAGCCCTCATGGGCTACGACGCGGATCACCCGCGGGCGCGCGGCGAGGTCGGCCGCGAGGGCGTCTCGGTCTCGACCCTCGCCGACTTCGAGATCCTGTTCCGGGACATTCCCCTGGACCAGGTGACCACGTCGATGACCATCAACTGCACCGCGTCGGTGGCGCTCGCCATGTACCTGGCGCTCGCCGACAAGCAGGGGGTGGGCTGGGACAAGATCGGCGGCACCATGCAGAACGACATGCTGAAGGAGTTCATCGCCCAGAAGGAGTGGATCTCGCCCCCCGACTCCGCGGTGCGCGTGGTGGTCGACACCATCGAGTTCTGCTCGCGTCACGTGCCGCGCTTCAACCCGGTCTCGATCTCCGGTTACCACATCCGCGAGGCCGGCTCGACCGCGGTGCAGGAGCTGGCCTTCACCCTGGCCGACGGCTTCGGCTACGTGCGGGCCGCGGTCGAGCGCGGGCTCGACGTGGACGACTTCGCTCCGCGCCTGTCGTTCTTCTTCGACATCCACAACGACTTCTTCGAGGAGATCGCCAAGCTGCGGGCGGCCCGCCGCATCTGGGCCACCGTGATGCGGGACCGCTTCCGGGCCCGGAAGCCGGAGTCGATGCGTCTGCGCACCCACACCCAGACCGCGGGCGTGTCGGCCACCGCCCAGCAGCCGCTCAACAACGTGGCGCGGGTGGCGCTCCAGGCCCTGGCCGCGGTGCTGGGCGGGGCCCAGTCGCTCCACACCAACTCCTACGACGAGGTGCTGGCCCTGCCCACCGAGGAGGCGGTGACGGTGGCCCTGCGCACCCAGCAGGTGATCGCGGAGGAGACCGGGGTGCCGCTGACCGCGGACCCGCTCGGCGGCTCCTACTTCCTGGAGCGGCTCACCGATCAGATGGAAGCGCAGGCGATGGACTACATCCGCAAGATCGACGAGCTGGGCGGCATCGTGCGCGCCATCGACCTCGGGTACCCGCAGCAGGAGATCGCGGACGCGGCCTACCGCTACCAGCTCATGGACGATCGGGGCGAGAAGACGGTGGTGGGCGTCAACAAGTACGTGATGCCCGAGGAGAAGGCGGTCGAGTACCTGCGCATCGACCCGGCCATCGAGCAGGAGCAGGCCGCGCGGGTGGGGCAGGTGAAGGCCTCGCGCGACGCGGCGCGGGTGGAGCGGCGGCTCAAGCAGCTGGCCCAGGCCTGCCGCGACAATCAGAACGTCATGCCGGTGCTGGTGGACGCGGTGAAGGACTACGTCTCGCTGGGCGAGATCTCGGACGTGTACCGCCGGGTGTTCGGCCTGTACCGAGAGCCGATCATCTTTTGAGGAGAGTGAGCCATGACTGAGCCGATCCGGATCAACCGATCTACGACCCGCAAGCCCAAGCCGAAGGACGCCGACCTGGGATTCGGGCAGATCTTCACCGACCACATGTTCCTGGCCGACTTCCAGGAAGAGAAGGGCTGGTACGACCCGCGCGTCGAGCCGTACGGGCCGCTCTCGCTGGATCCGGCCACCGCGGTGCTGCACTACGCTCAGGCCATCTTTGACGGCCTCAAGGCGTTCCGCGGGGTGGACGGCAAGATCCGCCTCTTCCGCCCGCAGAAGCACGTGGAGCGGATGAACAACTCGGCCCGGCGCCTGTGCATCCCCCCGCTCGATCCGGACCTGGCCCTGCAGTCGCTGGTCTCCGTGGTGGACGTGGACCGCGACTGGGTGCCGAGCACGGTGGGCACCTCGCTGTACATCCGGCCCACCATCATCGCGAGCGAGCCGTTCCTCGGCGTGCGGCCGGCCAGGTCGTACATCTACTTCGTCATCCTCTCCCCGGTGGGGGCGTACTACCCGGAGGGCATGGCGCCGGTGAAGATCCTGGTGGTCGACAAGTACGTCCGCGCGGTGGACGGCGGGGTGGGGGGAGCCAAGACCTCGGGCAACTACGCGGCCAGCCTCTTCGCCAGCGACGAGGCCAAGCACCAGGGCTTCACCCAGGTGCTCTGGCTCGACGGGGTGCACCGCAAGTACCTCGACGAGGTCGGCACCATGAACATCATGGTGAAGATCGCCGACGAGATCATCACCCCGCCGCTGACCGGGACCATCCTGCCCGGCGTCACCCGCGACTCCGCGCTGGCCCTTCTGCGCAAGTGGGGGCTCAAGGTGAGCGAGCGCCAGGTCTCGATCGACGAGGTGGTGGATGCCCACGGTCGGGGCAAGCTGGAGGAGGTCTGGGGCACCGGGACCGCCGCGGTGATCTCGCCGGTGGGCGAGCTCGCCTACAAGGGCAAGAAGATGGTGATCAACGGAGGCAAGATCGGCCCGCTCACCCAGCGGCTCTACGACGCCATCGTGGCCATCCAGTACGGCAAGGCGCCGGACCCGGACGGCTGGACGCTCGCGATCTGAGCGGCCGGGCCGCCGCGACGCGATGATCGGCTCGGTCGCCGAGTTTGCCCGGTACTGGGAGGGCGTGCGTCGCCGGACCTGGGTCGCCGTCGACCGGGTCGGGCCCGAGCTGCTCGACTGGGCTCCACGGCCCGGCGAGATGACGTGCGGGGAGATCGTGCGCCACCTGGCCGGGGCCGAGCGGTTCTTCGTGACCAAGGTGGTGGAGGACCGGTTCACCGAGGACCTGGACCCGGGGCCGGCGCTGGACCACGCCCAGACCCGGGCCCGGCTCGAGTCGGTGCACCGGGACGAGATGGTGCGGCTGGCTGGGCTCGAGGACCGGTCGCTCGCGAGCCCGCGCCGCGACC
Organism: Verrucomicrobiia bacterium; assembly: GCA_035493135.1. Taxonomy (GTDB): domain Bacteria; phylum Methylomirabilota; class Methylomirabilia; order Rokubacteriales; family CSP1-6; genus CAMLFJ01. The sequence continues at coordinate 29,573 of DATJIR010000302.1, read as the reverse complement.
TCGACGGCGCCACCGTCAAGGCGTGGCGATTCCTGATGGCGATGGTGGAGCACGAGGTGCATCATCGCAGCCAGCTCGACTGCTACCTGGCCCTGGCCGGGGTGGAGCCGCCGCAGATCTTCGGTCGACGGATGGAGGACGTCCTGGCCCAGGTGGCCGGGCGGAGCGCCGGGCCGGTGGGAGGGCCGCGATGACCGACTGCGTCTTTTGCAAGATCCGGGACGGACAGATTCCTTCGATGAAGGTCTTCGAGGACGACCGGACGCTGGCCTTCATGGACATCAACCCGCTCGCTCCGGGGCACTGCCTCGTGATTCCGAAGGCGCACGCGGCCACCCTCTTCGAGGCGGACCTGGAGGACCTGCACGCCGCGATCGCGACCGCCCAGCAGGTGGCGCGGGCCATCCGCGAGGCGCTCGCGCCCGACGGGCTCAACATGCTCCAGGCCAACGGTGCCGCCGCGTTCCAGTCGGTGCCGCACTTCCACCTGCACCTCATCCCGCGCTGGACCAACGACGGCAAGGGCTTCGACTGGAAGCTGGTGCCCGGCCACCGGGACCAGATCATGAAGGCGGGCGAGCGCATCCGCGCGCTGCTGCGCTGAAACGGGGGACCGACCATGGCCGAGCGAAAGATCCGCGTGCTGGTGGCGAAGCCCGGGCTCGATGGGCACGACCGCGGCGCGAAGATCGTGGCCCGGGCGCTGCGAGACGCGGGCTTCGAGGTGATCTACACCGGGCTGCACCAGACGCCCGAGCAGATCGTGGCCACCGCGGTGCAGGAGGACGTGGACGCCATCGGGCTCTCGGTGCTCTCGGGCGCCCACAACTATCTGTTCGGCCGGGTGCTCGACCTGCTCAAGGACAAGGGGGCCGACGACATCGCGGTCTTCGGCGGCGGCATCATCCCCCAGGACGACATCCAGGCCCTCAAGGCCCTCGGGGTGAAGGAGCTGTTCACCCCCGGGACCTCCACCCAGGACATCATCCGGTTCGTCCGCGAGAACATCCGGGCGACCGTCTAGCCGCGCCGAGCCCGATGCCTCAGCCGGACAATCGCCAGGCGGTCCTCGATCAGTTCACGCGGCAGGCGGTGCCGTTCTCGACCGCGCCCGGCATCCGTGATGAGGAGGCGCTGCGCCTGCTCGTGACCGCGAGCGGGGCCGGGCCCGCCGACACCGTCCTCGACCTGGCCTGCGGGCCCGGGCTGGTGGCGGCGGCCTTCGCGTCGGTCGCCCGTCACGTCACCGGCATCGACCTCACCCCCGCCATGATCGAGCGGGCCCGGGCGCTCGCCCGCGAGCGCGGGCTCGCCAACGTGACCCTGACCGTCGGGGACGTGCGACCGCTGCCCTACGAGGACGGGGCCTTCTCCCTGGTGGTCTCGCGCTTCGCGTTCCATCACTTCCCGGACCCCGGCGCGGTGCTGCGCGAGATGGTCCGGGTATGCGCCCCGGGGGGGCGCGTGGTGGTGGCGGATGCGGCGGTCTCGCCGGATCCCGCGCGGGCCGCCGCCTTCAACCGGATGGAGAAGCTGCGGGACCCGTCGCATGCGCGCGCCCTGTCCCTCGCCGAGCTGATCGGCCTCTTCACCGCGGCCGGCCTGCCCGCGCCGGCGGTCACCCGGTGCGAGCTCCGGTCCGAGGTGGAGAGCCTGCTGTCGCGCTCGTTCCCCGAGCCGGGCGACGCGGACCGGATCCGGGCGCTCTTCGCGGCGTCGCTGGCCGACGACGCGCTGGGGGTCGGGGCGCGGCGCATCGACGGAGCCATTCATTTCGCGTACCCGGTGGCGATCCTGGTGGCGCGGCGCGAGCCATGAACTTCGCCCTAACGCCCGAGCAGCAGGAGGTGCGCGCCCTCGCCCGCGACTTCGCGGTGCGCGAGGTGGCGCCGGTGATCCACCACTTCGACGAGGCCCAGGAATTCCCGCACGAGATCCTCGCCAAGCTCGCCGGCACCGGGCTGCTCGGGGCGCTGGTGCCCGAGGAGTACGGGGGCGCCGCGCTCGACTACGTCTCCTACGCCCTGGCCGTCGAGGAGCTGAACCGGGTCGACGCCTCGGTGGGCATCACGATGTGGGCTCACAACTCGCTCTGCACCAACCACATCACGCTCTTCGGCTCCGCGGAGCAGAAGGCCCGGTATCTGCCGCGGCTGGCCCGCGGGGAAGCGCTGGGGGCCTGGGGCCTCACCGAGCCGGGCTCCGGCTCCGACGCGGCGGCGATGCGCACGCGGGCGGTCCAGGACGGCGAGCACTTCGTCCTCAACGGCAGCAAGGCCTTCATCACGAACGCGAGCGTGTCCGAGGTGGCGGTGGTGATGGCGGTGACCGACCCGGCGCGCGGCAACAAGGGCATCTCCGCGTTCGTCCTGGACCGGGGCACCCCCGGCTTCAGCGCCGGCAAGCCCTACCGCAAGCTCGGCCTGCACGCCTCCAACACCGCGGAGCTCCACCTGGACAACGTGCGCGTGCCCGCGAGCGCGCTCTGCGGGGAGCGCGACCGGGGCTTCGTCAACACCATGCAGGTGCTGGAGGGCGGGCGGGTCGCCATGGCCGCGATGGCGGTCGGCATCGCCCAGGGCGCCCTCGACGAGGCGGTCAAGTACATGAAGCAGCGGTCCGCGTTCGGCAAGACCCTCGCCGAGTTCAACGGGCTGCAGGGCATGATCGCCGAGATCGGCACCGAGGTGGAGGCGGCACGCCTGCTCACCCTGCGTGCGGCCGCCCTCAAGGACGCGGGCCGGCCCGCCAAGGTGGCCGCCTCCATGGCCAAGGTGTTCGCCTCCGAGGTCGCGATGAAGGCGGCCACCAAGGCGCTGCAGATCCATGGCGGCGCCGGCTATATCACCGAGTTCCCCATCGAGCGGATCTTCCGCGACGCCAAGCTGACCGAGATCGGCGAGGGGACGTCGGAGATCCAGCGGATGGTCATCGCCCGCGAGATCCTGGGGGCCCGGAGCTAGCCGTGGGCGAGGCGCGGGTGACCTACGAGGCGCGGGACGGCGTCGCCACCATCACGCTCTCCCGGCCGCGGGTGCTGAACGCGCTCGACCTCGCGCTGTCCGCCGAGCTCGCGCAGGCGGTGGAGACCGCGGCCCGGGACGAGGACGTCTGGGTGGTGGTCGTCCGCGGCGCGGGCCGCGCGTTCTGCTCGGGCATGGATCGGACGGTCCTGTCCGCGGGCGGAATCGGCGAGGCGTTCTACCGCAACTGGATCCGCGCCCTCAACCGTCTCGAGGACATGGACAAGCTCTCGGTCGCGGTGCTGCACGGCTACTCGATCGGGGGCGGGCTGCAGCTCGCGGTGGCCTGCGACCTGCGCCTGGCCACCACCGACGCGGTGCTGGGCCTCGGAGCCACGCGCCACGGCCTCATCCCGGACGGGTCGATCCTCCGGCTGGCCCGCATCGTGGGGCTCGGGCGCGCCAAGGAGCTGACCCTGCTCAACGACCACGTCTCGCCCGCGGCGGCCCTCGCCATGGGCCTGGTCAACTGGGTGGTCGAGCCCGCGGCGGTCGACGCGGCCCTGGCCGGGATCGTCGAGAAGGCCTTCCACTCCTCGCGCACCGCGAGCGGGCACGCCAAGCGCCTGCTGCACGCCTCCTTCCACCGCGATCCGCGCGAGCTGATCGAGGACGTGGTGCGGGCCCAGAACGAGTGCATGGAGTCCTGGGAGATGGACGAGGCCAACCGGGCGTGGGACGAGCGCCGGGACGCGCGCTTCTACCCGCCGCCGGCCGGACCGCGCCGGCCCTAGACGATGACCGACGACGTCATCCTGGAGACCCGCGGGCTCACCAAGGAGTTCCGCGGGTTCATCGCGGTGCGCGACGTGAGCCTGCGGGTGCGCCGCGGGACCATCCACGCCCTCATCGGTCCCAACGGGGCCGGCAAGACGACCTGCTTCAACCTGCTGACCCACTTCCTGGCCCCCACCCGCGGGCAGATCACGTTCAACGGTCGCGACATCACCGGCCGCCGGCCCGCCGAGATCGCCCGGCTGGGCCTGGTGCGGTCCTTCCAGATCTCGGCGGTGTTCCCGCACCTCACCACCCTCGAGAACGTGCGCATCGCGCTCCAGCGGCGTCGCGGGCGCTCCTTCGACTTCTGGCGGTCGGAGCGCGTGCTCGACGACCTGCGGGGGCGCGCGCTCGAGCTGCTCGCCGCGGTGGGGCTCCACGACTTCGCGGGGACCCTCGCGGTCGAGCTCCCCTATGGGCGCAAGCGCGCGCTCGAGATCGCGACCACGCTCGCGCTCGATCCGGAGATGATGCTGCTGGACGAGCCGACGGCCGGGATGGCCCACGACGACGTCGATCGCATCTCGGCCCTGATCAAGCAGGCGGCGAGGAACCGGACGGTACTGATGGTGGAGCACAACCTGAACGTGGTCGAGCATCTCTCCGACACCATCACGGTGCTGGCCCGCGGGGAGATCCTCGCCGAGGGGGACTACGCGACGGTGTCCGCCCATCCCGAGGTGGTGCAGGCCTACCTGGGCGTCGGCCATGAGTGAGCCCTTCCTGCAGGTGGCCGGTCTCCACGCCTGGTACGGGGAGTCCCACGTGCTCCACGGGGTGGACTTCGAGGTTCGGGCCGGGGAGGTGGTGACCCTCCTGGGCCGCAACGGAGCCGGCAAGACCACCACGCTGAAGTCGGTGATGGGCATCGTGCCGTGGCGCACCGGCTCGGTCCGCTTCCGCGGCGAGGAGCTGATCGACCGCCCGTCCAACCTCATCGCCCGCCGCGGCCTCGCATTCTGCCCGGAAGAGCGCGGGATCTTCGCCAGCCTCACCGTGGAGGAGAACCTGCTCCTGCCCCCGGTGGTGCAGCCGGGCGGGCTCGGCCTCGACGCGATCTACGAGCTCTTCCCGAACCTGCGGGAGCGGGGGCGGAGCCAGGGCACGAAGCTCTCCGGCGGCGAGCAGCAGATGCTGGCCATCGGGCGGATCCTGCGCACCGGCGCCCGCCTCCTGCTGCTGGACGAGCCGACCGAGGGCCTGGCCCCGGTCATCGTCCACCAGATCCGGGTGACCATCCGGCGGCTCAAGGCCCAGGGCTTCACGATCCTGCTGGTCGAGCAGAACTTCCGCTTCGCGGCCACGGTGGCCGATCGGCACTACGTCATGGAGCGGGGGCGGGTGGTGGACATGATCGACAACGCCGACGTCCCCGCCCAGACCGGCAAGCTCCACGAGTACCTCGGGGTATAATCGCCCGTCGCTCAACCGCAAGGAAAGGGATCAACGAATGATCAAGTACTGGCTCCTCATCATCATGGCCGTGCTCGGGCTCGTCGCCGCGCCCTCCGCCCAGGCCCAGATCTCCGACGGCGTCATCAAGATCGGGGTGCTCACCGACATGTCGAGCCTCTACGCCGATCTCTCCGGCCAGGGCTCGGTGATCGCGGCCCGGATGGCGGTGGAGGACTTCGGCGCCGCCAAGAAGGGGATGAAGGTCGAGATCATCTCGGCCGACCACCAGAACAAGGCGGACGTGGGCTCGGGCATCGCGCGGCAGTGGATCGACTCCGACAAGGTGGACGTGATCGTGGACACGCCGAACTCGGCGGTCGCGCTCGCGGTGAACCAGATCGTCAAGGAGAAGGGCAAGGCGTTCCTCGTCTCGGGGGCGGCCTCCTCCGACCTTACCGGCAAGGCCTGCTCGCCCAACACGGTGCACTGGACCTACGACACCTGGGCGCTCGCCAACGGTACCGGCAGCGCGATCGTGAAGACCGGCGGCGACTCCTGGTTCTTCCTCACCGCGGACTACGCGTTCGGCCACGCCCTCGAGCGCGACACCGAGGCGGTGGTGATCAAGAACGGGGGCAAGGTGCTGGGCAAGGTGCGCCACCCGCTGAACACCGCCGACTTCTCGTCCTTCCTGCTCCAGGCCCAGTCCTCCAAGGCCAAGATCATCGGGCTGGCCAACGCGGGCGGCGACACCACCAACGCGATCAAGCAGGCCGCCGAGTTCGGCATCGTCAAGGGGGGCCAGAGCCTGGCCGGCCTGCTGGTGTTCATCACCGACGTGCACGCGCTCGGGCTCCAGACCGCCCAGGGCCTGATCTTCACCGAAGCCTTCTACTGGGACAGCAACGACAAGACGCGGGCCTTCTCCAAGCGGTTCGCGGAGCTGGACCGGGACATCCATCCGACCATGATCCACGCCGGGGTGTACGCGGCGACCCTGCACTACCTCAAGGCGGTCGAGGCGCTCAAGAGCGACGATGGGACCAAGGTGATCGCCAAGATGAAGGAGACCGCGACCGACGACCCGCTGTTCGGCAAGGGCACGATCCGGGCCGACGGCCGCAAGCTCCACCCCATGTACCTGTTCGAGGTCAAGAAGCCCTCGGAGTCGAAGGGGCCGTGGGACTACTACAAGCTGCGCGCCACCATCCCGGTCGAGCAGGCCTTCCGGCCGATCGACCAGGGCGACTGCCCGCTGGTGAAGAAGTAAACACGCCCCTCACCCTGCCCTCTCCCCGCGACGGGGAGAGGGCAGGGTGAGGGGAAGACCCCCATGATCCTCGGCATCCCGCCCCAGGCCCTGTTCGGCCAGCTCCTGATCGGGCTCATCAACGGCTCCTTCTACGCGATGCTGAGCCTCGGGCTCTCGGTGATCTTCGGCCTGCTCAACATCATCAACTTCACCCACGGGGCCCAGTACATGATAGGCGCCTTCGTGGCCTACTTCCTGCTGCAGGGGTTGGGGCTCGGCTACTGGTGGGCGCTTCTCCTCGCGCCGATCGCGGTGGGGCTGGTGGGGGTGGTGATGGAGCGCGTCATGCTCAAGCGGCTCTACTCGCTCGACCACCTCTACGGGCTCCTGCTGACCTTCGGCCTCGGCCTGATCATCCAGGGCCTCTTCCGGAACCGCTTCGGCTCCTCGGGCCTGCCCTACGCGATCCCCTCGCAGCTCACCGGCGGCCGCAACCTGGGCTTCATGATCCTGCCGAACTACCGCGCCTGGGTCATCGTGTTCTCGCTCGTGATCTGCCTGGCCACCTGGTTCGTGATCGAGCGCACCAAGCTCGGCTCCTACCTGCGTGCCGCCACCGAGAACCCGGCGCTGGTGCAGGCCTTCGGCGTGAACGTGCCGCGGATGATCACGCTCACCTACGGCTTCGGCGTGGCCCTGGCCGCGATGGCCGGGGTACTGGCCGCGCCCATCTACCAGGTGAACCCGCTGATGGGCGCCGACCTCATCATCGTGGTCTTCGCGGTGGTCGTCATTGGCGGCATGGGCTCGATCCTGGGGTCGATCGTGACCGGCTTCGGCCTCGGACTCGTCGAGGGGCTGACCAAGGTGTTCTACCCGGAGGCCTCCAACACCGTGATCTTCGTCATCATGGCGCTGGTCCTGCTCGTGAAGCCGGCCGGCCTCTTCGGGCGGGCTCAGTAGCTTGGCGACCGCGCGGGAGCTGATTGGGCCCGAGGCGGCGGCGACGGCCGCCGGCCCCTCCCGGCATCAGGCCGTGGTGTTCGCCCTGATGGTCGGCGTCCTCGTGGTGGCGCCGTTCGTCGTCTACCCGGTCTTCCTCATGAAGGCGCTCTGCTTCGCGCTGTTCGCGTGCGCCTTCAACCTGCTGATCGGATACGGGGGCCTGCTGTCCTTCGGTCACGCCGCGTACCTCGGCTCGGCCGGCTACATCGCGGCGTACACCGCGAAGGTCTGGGGGTGGACCCCGGAGCTGGCCATCCTGGCCGGCACCGTGGGGGCGGCCGGGCTCGGCCTGGTCATCGGAGCCCTCGCGATCCGTCGCCAGGGGATCTACTTCGCGATGATCACCCTGGCCCTCGCCCAGATGCTCTACTTCTTCTGCCTCCAGGCCCCGTTCACCGGCGGTGAGGACGGCATCCAGGCGGTCCCGCGGGGTATGCTCTTCGGCCTGATCGACCTCCGGAACACCCTGGCGATGTACTTCACGGTGCTCGCGATCTTCCTGGCCGGCTTCCTCCTGATCTACCGGACCATCCACTCGCCGTTCGGCCAGGTGCTCAAGGCCATCCGGGAGAACGAGCCCCGGGCCCTCTCGCTCGGCTACGGGGCCGACCACTACAAGCTGATCGCCTTCGTGCTGTCGGCCGCCCTGTCCGGGCTGGCCGGCGGCACCAAGGCCATCGTCTTCCAGCTGGCCTCCCTGACCGACGTGCACTGGAGCATGTCCGGGGAGGTGGTGCTGATGACGCTCCTGGGCGGGCTCGGGACCGTGTTCGGCCCGGTGGTGGGCGCGGCCATCGTGATCGGGCTCGAGACCTACCTGGCCCAGCTCGGGGCCTGGGTCACCGTGGTGCAGGGGGCCATCTTCGTGGTCTGCGTCCTGGCCTTCCGGCGCGGGGTCATCGGCGAGCTCGCCCGATTCCTCAGGAAGCCGCTCTAACCTGCTGCTCGATCAGGCTGATGAGCGTGCGGCACCGCTGCTCGAAGGCCCCGAGCACCTGACGGTACTTCGCCTCGATCGCCCGGCGCTGATCCTCCCACCGGCTGTCGAACCGGCGCTGCTCCTCCTGGCGGCACGGCTCCCCGGCGTCCCCCGCGGGGCAGCGACCGAAGGCGTCCCACATGGCCGCCCGGTGGATGTCCTCCGCGCCCTCGATCTCGGCCAGCTGGAGCTTGGCGATGAAGGCGCGTGCCTCGGCCGGGTGCTCGCAGTCGAGCTCGGGACCGAGTGCCGCCGGGTTGCCGGCCGCGCCGGCCCCCCCGATCCACAGGATCGTCAATATGTGGCCGTAAACCCTTGTCTTGGCGGGCAAAGTCTTGACACCTCGTGGACCCTGGGCTAGACTCTCGCCACTTTATCACCCCCTGTGACGGACGCTTTCCCGGTAAGAGCTTCCTGGGCAAGGCAATGACGAAGATTCTCTCCAACGGTGGAGGTGGCTGTCGTCTCGCGCGGCCGAGCGCGAGTGACGCCCACGCCTGCTCGGCCTGATGCTCGATTCCTCCCAGGACACCTTTCCCAAGCTCGCGCTCCAGAACGCACGGCGGCTCTCCGGGAAGGTGGCCATTCGCGAGAAGGACCTCGGCATCTGGCAGTCGTACACGTGGAGCCAGTACGTCGAGCAGGCCCGCTTGATCGCGCTCGGTCTGGCCGCGCTCGGCTTCGCGCGAGGCGACAAGACCGCGGTGGTGGGCGACAACCGGCCGGCGCTCTACTGGGCGATGCTGGCCACCCAAGCCCTCGGGGGAGTTCCGGTGCCGCTCTACCAGGACTCCATCGAGAAGGAGATGGAGTACATCGTCGACCACGCCGAGGCGCGCTTCGCGGTGGTCGAGGACCAGGAGCAGGTGGACAAGCTGCTCCACGTGCGGCAGCAGTGCCCCGGGCTCGAGTACATCATGTACGACGACGCCGGGGGCCTCCGGCACTACAAGGAAGCCTGCCTGCTGAGCCTCGAGGACCTGCAGGAGCGGGGCCGGAAGTTCGGCCAGGAGCACCCGGGGTACTTCGAGCAGGAGGTGGCCAAGGGCACCGCGGAGGACACCGCGGTCATCGCCTACACCTCCGGCACCACCGGGCAGCCCAAGGGGGCGATGCTCTCGCATCGGAACCTCATCGAGACCGCCCGGAGCGCCATCGAGCGCGAGGGGCTCGACGCCTCCGAGGAGGTCATGGCGTACCTGCCCATGGCCTGGATCGGCGATCACATGTTCTCGTTCAGCCAGTCCATGGTGGCCGGCTTCACCACGAACTGCCCGGAGAGCGCGACCACGGTGCTGGCCGACCTCAAGGAGATCGGACCCACCTACTTCTTCGCGCCGCCCCGCATCTGGGAGAACATCCTGACCTCGGTGATGATCCGGGTGGACGACACCGCCTGGATCAAGCGGCGCCTGGTCCACTTCTTCCTGGACCTGGCCCGTCGAGTGGAGCGCTGCCGCCTCGCCCACCGCCCGGCCGCGCTGCGGGACCGGCTGCTCTACCCGCTCGGCCGGCTGCTCGTCTACGGGCCGCTGCGCGACAACCTGGGCATGAGCCGCATCCGGATCGCGTACACCGCGGGTGAGGCCATCGGGCCCGAGCTCTTCGAGTTCTACCGCTCGCTCGGCATCAACGTGAAGCAGCTCTACGGCATGACCGAGTCGAGCGCGCTGATCTGCATCCAGCAGGACGGCGACGTCAAGCTCGACACGGTGGGACCGCCCCTGCCCGGGGTGGAGGTGCGCGTGAGCCCGAGCGGGGAGGTGCTCTACCGAAGCCCGGGCGTCTTTCAGGGCTACTACAAGAACCCCCAGGCCACCCGCGAGACCCTCGCCGAGGGCTGGGTGCACTCGGGCGACGCGGGCTTCTTCGACAAGGACGGCCACCTCAGGATCATCGATCGGGCCCGCGACGTGGGCCGGCTCGCCGGGGGCACGATCTTCGCGCCCAAGTATCTCGAGAACAAGCTGAAGTTCTCGCCCTACATCAAGGAGGCGGTGTGCGTGGGCGACGGCCGCCCGTTCGTGGCCGCCTTGCTCAACATCGACCTCGTCTCGGTCGGCAACTGGGCGGAGCGGCGCGGGCTCGCCTACACGAGCTACACCGACCTGGCCCAGAAGCCCGAGGTCTACGAGCTGATCCGTCAGGAGGTCGTCCGGGTCAACCGGAGCCTGCTCGAGGACGAGGCCCTCCGCGCCGCCCAGATCCGCCGCTTCCTCTTGCTGCACAAGGAACTCGATCCGGACGACCAGGAGATCACCCGCACCCGCAAGGTGCGGCGGGGCTTCATCGGCCAGAAGTACGCACCGCTCAACGAGGCGCTCTACGGCACCGGCGAGTCGGTCCAGGTGGAGGCCCAGGTGACCTACGAGGACGGTCGCACCGCCACCGTGCGGGCCGCGGTCCGGCTGAGCGACGCCGAGACGTTCGCGGTCGCGGGGACGCCCGCGTGAGGGAGCCGACCGGTCCGCCGGCGGGGGCGTCGGGCGAGCCGCTGCTCGAGGTGGACGCGGTGAGCGTGCGCTTCGGGGCCATCCAGGCCCTCGACCGGGTAAGCCTCGAGATCCAGCGCGGGGAGATCGTGGCCATCATCGGCCCCAACGGAGCGGGCAAGACCACGCTGCTCAACGTGGTCAGCGGCTTCTACCATCCGTCGGAGGGCCAGATCCGGTTCGAGGGACGCGACCGGACCCGCCTCCGCCCCTACGACGTGGCGGCCCTCGGGGTGGCCCGCACCTTCCAGAACGTGGCCCTCTTCAAGGGCATGAGCGTGCTCGACAACATCATGACCGGACGGCTGCTCAAGATGCGCGGCAGCTTCCTGCTCGAGGCCCTCTACTGGGGCCCGGCCATGCGGCAGGAGCTCGAGCACCGCGCCTTCGTCGAGCGCATCATCGACTTCCTGGAGATCGAGGCCATCCGCAAGGCGGGGGCGGGCACGCTGCCCTACGGGCTGCAGAAGCGGGTGGAGCTGGCGCGGGCCCTGGCCGCCGAGCCCAAGCTCCTGCTGCTGGACGAGCCCATGGCCGGGATGAACGTCGAGGAGAAGGAGGACATGTGCCGCTTCATCCTCGGCGTCAACGACGAGTTCGGCACCACGATCGCCCTGATCGAGCACGACATGAGCGTGGTGATGGACATCTCGGACCGGGTGATCGCGCTCGACTACGGACGCAAGATCGCCGACGGGCGGCCCGCCGAGGTGCGCGCCGATCAGGGTGTGATCGCCGCCTATCTCGGGGTGAGCCATGCTTGAGCTCCTCTACGGGGTGCTGATCGGGCCGGTGAAGGACATGGCGGGCGCCCCCGCCTTCCTGGCCGAGGTGATCATCGGCGGCCTGGCCGCGGGGCTCATGTACTCCCTGGTCGCCCTCGGCTTCGTCCTCATCTACAAGGCCTCCGGCGTCTTCAACTTCGCGCAGGGGGTCATGGTGCTCTTCGCGGCCTTGACCCTGGTGGGGCTGATGGAGCGCGGGGTCCCGCTGGTGCTCGCGCTGCTGGCCACGATGGCGGTGATGGGCGCGCTCGCCTTCGGGATCGAGCGTGTGGTGCTGCGGCCGCTCGTGAACCAGGAGCAGATCATCCTGTTCATGGCCACCATCGGCCTCAACTTCTTCCTGGAGGGCTTCGGCGAGCTGGTGTGGGGGAGCAACGTCAAGAAGCTCGACGTGGGCATCCCGGACAGCTCGTTCGTGGTCTGGGGGGTGCAGATCAACCGCCTCGAGCTCACCGCCGCGATCACCGCCGCGGTGCTGGTGGCGGTGATGGCGGTCTTCTTCCAGCGCACCCGGATCGGGCGCGCGCTGCGCGCGGTGGCCGACGACCACGAGGCCGCGCTCTCGATCGGCATCCCGCTCAACACCATCTGGATCGTGGTGTGGTCGGCCGCGGGCCTGGTCGCAATCGTGGCCGGGATCATGTGGGGGGCCAAGAGCGGGGTGCAGTTCAGCCTGTCGCTGATCGCGCTCAAGGCGCTGCCGGTCCTGATCCTGGGCGGCTTCACCTCGGTGCCGGGGGCGATCGTGGGCGGTCTGATCATCGGGGTGGGGGAGAAGATCGCCGAGGTCTACTGGGGGCCGCTGGTGGGCGGGGCCATCGAGAACTGGTTCGCCTACGTGCTGGCGCTGGCCTTCCTGCTCGTCCGTCCGCAAGGGCTGTTCGGCGAACGGATCATCGAGAGAGTCTAGTGATCTACCGCGAGGCGGGACAGTTCAAGAGCACCTACGCGAGCGACCAGGCCCTGTTCCCGATCCGCCAGGACCGGGTCGTGGTGGGCCTGGCCGTCGCGGCCGCGGTGATCGCGGTGCCGCTCGTCGCCGACGAGTACTGGCTGCAGGCGGTGCTGATCCCGTTCCTGATCTACTCGCTGGCCGCCCTCGGCCTGAACCTGCTCACCGGCTACGCGGGGCAGGTGTCTCTCGGCACCGGGGGCTTCATGGCGGTGGGCGCCTACGCCGCGTTCAAGATCACGAGCGCGTTCCCCCGGCTGAGCGTGCTGGTCGCGTTCCTCCTGGCCGGGCTCGTGACCGCCCTGGTCGGCATCGTCTTCGGGCTGCCGTCGCTGCGCATCAAGGGCTTCTACCTCGCGGTGGCCACCCTGGCCGCGCAGTTCTTCCTGCTCTGGCTCTTCAACAAGGTGGCCTGGTTCACCGACTACGCCTCCTCCGGCACCATCACCGCGCCCCCCCGCACGGTGGCCTCCATCATGGTGACCGGGCCGGCCGCCACCGCGCCGGTGCGCTACCTGACCGCGCTCGCCTTCGTGGCCGTGTTCGCGCTGGTGGCCAAGAACCTGGTGCGGGGGCGGGTGGGCCGGTCCTGGATGGCGATCCGGGACCGGGACATCGCGGCCGAGATCATCGGGGTGCGGCCGCTGCGGACGAAGCTGCTGGCCTTCGCGATCAGCTCGTTCTTCTGCGGGGTCGCCGGAGCCGAGTACGTCTTCCTCTATCTCGGCAGCGCGGAGACCCTCGCCTTCGACATCAACGTGTCGTTCCTGGTCCTGTTCATGGTCATCATCGGCGGGCTCGGCTCGATCCTGGGATCGTTCCTGGGCGCCGCCTTCATCGTGATGGTGCCGATCTTCCTGACCAACGTGCCGCACCTGCTGGGCCTGGCCATGCCGGTGGCCCTGCAGAAGCAGATCGAGCTGATGGTGTTCGGCGGGCTCATCATCCTGTTCCTGATCGTCGAGCCCCACGGTCTCGCGCGGCTCTGGCAGATCTCCAAGGAGAAGCTGCGGCTCTGGCCCTTCCCGTACTGAGCGTGTTCCACCCAGATGAGCAAGGAGGAGTGTCCATGACTCTACGACGCGTCATGATCGCGCTGCTGACCGCAATCGTCATCGCCGCCCCGGCGGCCGGGACGGTCTCGGCCCAGGCCAAGGAGATGTTCATCCCGTCGACCGTCTACCGCACCGGCCCCTACGCCCCGAGCGGCACCCCGTTCGCGAACGGGCTGTGGGACTACCTCACGATGCTCAACGAGCGTGACGGCGGCGTCAACGGCGTCCGGCTCGTGGTCGAGGAGTGCGAGACCCAGTACGACACCAAGCAGGGAGTCGAGTGCTACGAGCGGCTCAAGGGCAAGAGCGGCGGGGCGATGGTGTTCAACCCGCTCAGCACCGGCATCACCTACCAGCTGATCCCCAAGGCCGCCGTCGACAAGATCGTGGTGCACTCGATGGGCTACGGCATGACCGCGGCCTCCGACGGCCGGTGGTTCCCGTGGGTGTTCACGTTCCCGACCACCTACTGGAGCCAGGCGTCCTCGGTCATCCGCTACATCGGCCAGCAGGAGGGCGGGCTCGACAAGCTGAAGGGCAAGAAGATCGTCCACATCTACCACAACAGCCCGTACGGCAAGGAAGCCAACCCGACGCTCGAGGAGCTCAGCCACAAGTACGGCTTCGAGCTGACCCTGCTGGCGGTGGACCACCCGGGCCAGGAGCAGAAGGCCACGTGGCTCCAGGTGCGGCGCATCAACCCGGCGTGGGTGTACATGTCGGGCTGGGGCGTCATGAACCAGGTGGCGGTGAAGGAGGCGGCCGCGATCAACTTCCCGATGGACCACTTCATCGGCAACTGGTGGTCGGCCAGCGAGGCCGACGTGATCCCGGCCGGCGACGGGGCCAAGGGTTACAAGGGCGCCACCTTCCACGCCCCCGGGGCCAACTTCAAGGTGCACGCCGACATCGTCAAGTTCGTCTACGACAAGGGCAAGAACATCGGCCCCAAGGACAAGATCGGCGAGGCCCTCTACAACCGCGGCCTCGTCAACGCGATGTACATGACCGAGGCCTTCCGCACCGCGATGGCCAAGTACGGCAACAAGCCGCTCTCCACCGAGCAGGTGCGCTGGGGCTACGAGCACCTGAGCCTCACCGAGGCCCGGCTGGACCAGATCGGCCTCAAGGGCTTCACCCACCCGGTGAAGGTGACCTGCGAGGACCACGAGGGGAGCGGGCCGGTCCTGATCCAGCAGTGGGACGGCAAGAAGTGGAACGTGGTCTCGGAGTGGGTCCAGCCCTTGAAGGAGGTCGTGCGGCCGAAGCTCGAGGCGGCCGCGGTGGAGGAGGGCAAGAAACTCGGGTACACGATGCGCGACTGCTCCAAAGAGAACTAGGCGGAGAGGCGGACCCGGCGTGAGCGACGCGGCCCATCCACTGCTCTCGGTGAACAACATCGAGGTGATCTACGATCACGTGATCCTCGTGTTGAAGGGCGTGTCGCTCCAGGTCCCCGGGGAGGGCATCGTGGCCCTCCTCGGGGCCAACGGGGCCGGCAAGTCGACCACGCTCAAGGCGATCTCGGGACTGCTGCGCACCGAGCGGGGCGAGGTGACCAAGGGAGGGGTCGAGCTCGCGGGCGAGGCGATCCATCGGCGCGATGCGTCCGAGATCGTGCGCCGGGGGATCGTGCAGGTGATGGAGGGCCGTCACGTCTTCGAGCACCTCACGGTGGAGGAGAATCTCCTGACCGGCGGCTACACCCAGCGCAACGGCGCGGCGCTCCGGACGGACCTGGAGCGGGTCTACGAGTACTTCCCGCGCCTGCGCGATCGGCGATCGGTCGACGCGGGCTACATCTCGGGGGGCGAGCAGCAGATGCTCGCGATCGGCCGCGCCCTCATGGCGCACCCGCGCCTGATGCTGCTGGACGAACCCTCGATGGGGCTCGCGCCGATGCTGGTGCAGGAGATCTTCGAGATCGTGGGCCGGCTCAACCGCGAGGAGCGGGTGGCGGTCCTGCTCGCGGAGCAGAACGCCAACATGGCGCTGCGCTTCGCCCAGTACGTGTACGTGATGGAGAACGGCCGGGTGGTCCTCGACGGCGACGTCAAGGCGGTCAGCGAGAACGAGGACATCAAGGAGTTCTACCTGGGGCTGTCCGGGGTCGGGCAGCGGAAGAGCTACCGCGACGTCAAGGCCTACCGACGCCGCAAGCGGTGGCTCTCGTGAGAATCCGTCCATGAGCGCTCAGCTCGAGATCACCGAGGTCTCCAAGTCCTTCGGGGGAGTGCAGGCGGTGGGGCGGGTGAGCCTCGAGGTGCGTCGGGGCGAGATCCTCTCCGTCATCGGCCCCAACGGGGCGGGCAAGACCACGCTGCTCAACATGATCAGCGGCTTCTACCACCCGGACTCCGGCCGCATCGCGCTCGAAGGCGCCGATATCACCCACGACACTCCGAGCCACCTCGCCGAGCTGGGGATCGCGCGGACCTTTCAGAACATCGCGCTGTTCCGTGGCATGACGGTGCTGGACAACCTCATGCTCGGGCGCCACGTCCGCATGAAGTCGGGGGTGCTGGCCTCGTTCGTCTACTGGGGCTTCGCTCAGCGGGAAGAGGTTACGCACCGCCGCCGGGTCGAGGACATCATCGACTTCCTCCGGATCCAGGACCTTCGGCGGCGCCCCACCGGCTCGCTGGCATACGGGCTCCAGAAGCGGGTGGAGCTGGGTCGCGCCCTCGCGCTCGATCCGAAGATCCTCCTCCTCGACGAGCCGATGGGCGGCTGCAACCACGAGGAGAAGGAGGACATGGCCCGGTTCATCCTGGACGTCAACCACGAGTGGGGCACCACCATCATCCTGATCGAGCACGACATGGGGGTGGTCATGGACATCTCGGATCGGGTGGCCGTCCTGGACATGGGAGTGAAGATCGCCGAGGGCACCCCCGACGAGGTGCGGACGAATCCGCAGGTGATCAAGGCATACCTGGGCGATGCCAAGGGGACGAGCAATGGAGACCAGAATGCCTGATCTGACGACGCTTCCCCGCCTGCTGCGGCGCAACGCGCGCGAGCTCGGCGACCGACCGGCGATACGGGAGAAGGATCGCGGCATCTGGCAGACCTGGAACTGGCGACAGTACCACGACCAGGTGCGGGATCTCGCCTTGGGCCTGGCGTCGCTGGGATTCCGTCGAGGCGACCGGCTGTCCGTCATCGGGGACAATCGGCCGCGCCTGTACTGGGCCCAGGTCGCGGCGCAGAGCCTGGGCGGGATCTCGGTGCCGGTGTACCAGGACTCGATCGCCAAGGAGCTGGCCTTCGTCTGGAACCACGCCGAGGTGAGCGTGATCGTGGCCGAGGATCAGGAGCAGGTCGACAAGGTCGTGGCGCTGCGCGACCAGCTGCCGTCCCTCCGCCTCGTCGTCTACGACGATCCGCGGGGGATGACCGGTTACCGGCACGACTGGCTCAAGTCCTTCGAGGACGTGCAGGAGGCCGGCCGGAAGTTCGGGGTCGAGCATCCCGGCTTTTTCGAGGGTGAGATCGAGCAGGGCCGCGCCGCCGACGTGGCCATCATCTCCTATACCTCCGGCACGACCGGGAGTCCCAAGGGCGCGATGATCACCCACGCCAACGCGATCGGCGTTGCGGAGAGCTTCCGGCAGGCGTCGCGCCTCCTCCCGGAGGACACCTCGCTGGCGTATCTGCCCATGGCCTGGGCAGGGGACTCGGTCTACACGCTCTTCGCGAGCCTGGTGGCCGGTTTCTGCGCCAACTGCCCCGAGAGCCCGGAGACGGTGCAGCGCGATCTGCGGGAGCTGGGGCCCTCCACGCTCCTCGCCCCGCCGCGGATCTGGGAAAACATGCTCACCGCGGTGCTGGTGCGGGCGGCCGACGCCCCGCCGCTCAAGCGCCGGACCTTCGACTACTTCCGCGCGGTGGCGGAGCGCGCCGAGATCCTGAGAGCGGAGGGCAAGCCGGTGCCGGCGCGTCTCCGGCTCGCCACCGCTCTCGGCGAGTTCTTCGTGTACGGGCCGGTGCGTGACCAGCTGGGACTCCGGCGCACGAAGTGGGCGCTGACCGGCGGCGCCCCCCTCGGTCCCGATACCTTCCGGTTCTTCCGCTCGATCGGCGTGAACCTCAAGCAGGTGTATGGATCCACCGAGACCACCGGCCTCGTCTCGCTACAGCCCGACCGGGAGGCGAATCCCTCCACCGCCGGGCGGCCGGTGCCCGGGGTCGAGGTCAAGATCGGAGACCGCGGAGAGGTCCTGGTGAAGGGATGCGTGGTGTTCAAGGGCTATTTCCGGAACGAGGAGGCGACCCGGGAAGTGGTCGGCCCCGACGGGTGGTTCCACACCGGCGACGCCGGCTTCATCGATCCCCAGGGTCACCTGGTCATCATCGACCGCGCCAAGGACGTCGGAGCGCTCACCGACGGCACTCCGTTCGCGCCCCAGTTCATCGAGAACAAGCTCAAGTTCAGCCCCTACGTCCGCGAGGCGGTCGCGTTCGGCCACGAGAAGCCCTTCGTGGCGGCCATGATCGCGATCGACCCCGGGACGGTCGGGAACTGGGCGGAGCGGCGGGGCATTCCCTACACGTCATACACGGATCTCTCCCAGAAGCCCGAGGTGCGGGAGTTGATCCGCGACGAGATCCGCCGGGGCAACGAGACGCTGCCGGAGGGGACGAGGATCCGGCGCTTCCTCCTGCTCACCAAGGATCTGGAGGCCGACGACGCCGAGATCACGCGGACCCGCAAGGTGCGGCGTCGCTACGTGGCCGACAAGTACGCGACGGTGATCGACGCGCTGTACGGGGGGGCGGCGGAAGCCGAGCTCGCGACGAGCATCACCTACGAGGATGGCCGACAGGCGACCATCCAGTCGCGCGTGAGCATCGAGAACGTCGCGGAGGCCGCGGCCCGTGTTTGAAGACTTTGGATTCCTCCTCCTGCTGCTGTCCAACGGCATCATGATCGGCCTGATGTACACCTTGATCGCGCTCGGGTTCGTCCTCGTGTACAAGGCCACCGACGCGGTGAATTTCGCCCAGGGCGAGTTCGTGATGATCGCCGGTCTCGTGGTGGCCGGCGCTCTTGACGCGCTGCGGGCGCCCCTGTGGGTCGCCATCCTCATCGGCCTCGGTGCCATGGTGGCGTTCGGTTTCCTGCTGGAGCGGGTCATGCTGCGGAAGCTCATCGGCCGGCCGGTGATCGCGGTGGTCATGGCCACGATCGGGCTCGCCTCGATCCTGCGCGGCATCGGGCCCTCCACCCTCGGAGCCGGGACTCGGACGCTGCCCCTGCCCATCCCGGACGAGCCGATCGTGCTGGGCCCCCTGTTCATCCCGCCCATCCAGCTCCTGGGCGCGGCGGTGAGCCTGGCCTTCCTCGGCGGGTTCGGGTGGTTCTTTCTCAGGTCCCGCAACGGCATCGCCATGCGGGCCATCGCCGACAACCAGCAGGTCGCGCTGGCCATGGGCATCAACGTGGAGCGCTACTTCGGACTCGCGTGGGCCATGACCGGGATCGTCTCCGCGATCGGCGGCATCATCTGGGGGAACCTGCTCGGCGTCGACATCAACCTCTCGCTGGTGGGCCTGAAGGTGTTTCCGGTCGTGATCCTGGGCGGGCTCGACTCGATTCCGGGCGCGATCGTCGGCGGGCTGATCGTGGGACTGGTCGAGAACGTGGCCGCCGGCTACGTGGATCCATACGTGGGCGGCGGCACGAAGGATTTCGCCCCGTACGTCCTGATGATCCTGGCCCTCATGATCCGGCCCTACGGAATCTTCGGCAAGAAGATCATCGAAAGGATCTAGGAGCGATGATCCATCGCGAATGTGGGGTGCTCAAGACCAGCTACGAGGCCGACATGGCGCTGTACCCGCTCCCGATCGCCCGATGGGCCGTCGGGGCACTCGCGGTGATCTTCTTCGGGGTCGTTCCACTCGGTCTGGGGGAGTACTATCTCTCGATCGCCAACCTCGTCTGGATCGCGGTCATCGGCGCCCTCGGTCTCAACATCCTGGTCGGCTACACCGGGCAGGTGTCGATCGGCCACGGGGCTTTCATGTCGGTCGGAGCCTATACCGCGGCCAATCTGGCCAACCGGCTCGGCTCGCCGTGGCCGGTGAATCTCCTGGCCGGGGGAATCATGGCCGCCCTGATAGGAGTGATCGTCGGGATTCCTTCCCTCCGCATCAAGGGCCTCTACCTGGCCATCGCGACCCTCGCCGGGCAGTTCATCATCGAGTGGATCATCAACCACGTGACCTTCATCAGCGGTGGAGTACAGGCCTCGATCGAGGTCGCGCGCCCGCGGCTCGGGTCGATGGCGCTGGACACCCAGCGCGACATGTACTACTTCCTTCTCTTCTTCGTGGTCCTGGCCACGCTCGGCACCATGAATCTCATCAGATCACGGGTCGGGCGAGCCTTCATCGCCATCCGCGACCAGGACATCGCAGCCGAGATCATCGGGGTCAACATCTTTCGCTACAAGCTCCTGGCGTTCGCCATTTCGTCCTTTTACGCTGGAGTGACCGGCGTGGTGTATACCTACTTCCTCGGGATCGCGAACTACGAGCAGTTCCAGCTCGGCGTATCGGTCGACTACCTGGCCATGATCATCATCGGAGGTCTGGGGTCGGTCCAGGGCTCGATCTTCGGAGCCTTCTTCATCACGCTCCTGCCGATCGTGATCCGGCGCCTGATGGAGAGTTTCGGCGGCGTGTTCTTCGAGCCGCAGACCGTGCTCAACCTCATCCCGAATCTCCGTGTCATGCTCTTCGGCGCGCTGATCATCTTTTTCCTGATCGTGGAGCCGGAGGGCCTCAACCGCCTGTGGCGGAACATCCGGAACTACTTCCGGATCTGGCCATTCGCGTACTAAGAAGTACGCGATGAAAGGAGAACGCTCATGAGACACGTGCTGGCAATCGCGATGGCGCTCGTGCTGGGAGGGAGCGGCCTGCTCACCCCCGCTCCGTCCATCGCCCAGTCCAAGGGCGACGTCGTCATCGGTGTGCAGTGCGACCGCACCGGGGCGACGCAGATCGTGGGCACCGTCCTGTGTCCAGGCTTCCACGACTACATCGATCTGGTGAACAGCAAGGGCGGGGTCGAGGGTCACAAGATCAACGCCCTGGAGGTCGACCACGAGTACAAAGTGCCGCCCGCGGTGGAGTCGTATGAGCGCTTCAAGAAAGAGGGGGCGGTATCGATTGCGGTCTACGGCACGCCGCAGATCTATGCCCTGGCGGCGAAGCTGACCGAGGACCGGCTCCCCGGC
This sequence comes from Verrucomicrobiia bacterium, assembly GCA_035493135.1. Classification (GTDB taxonomy): domain Bacteria; phylum Methylomirabilota; class Methylomirabilia; order Rokubacteriales; family CSP1-6; genus CAMLFJ01. The sequence goes on along the minus strand of DATJIR010000302.1, from coordinate 8,608 downwards.
ACCTCCCCCGGCTTCGGCAGTGCCGCGGCCGCGGACGGGACCCGTTACCCGTTCATCTTTCCGATCGCGGCGACCTACTGGTCTCAGGCAACCGCCTCGATCAAGTTCGTCAAGGACCAGCTCGGTGGGAACCTGAAAGGCAAGAAGATCGCCTACATCTTCTTCGACAATCCGGCCGGGCGCGAGCCTATCCAGGTGCTCCAGGATCTGGCCGGTAGAGAAGGCTTTCAGCTCCGGGAGTTCGCAGTTCCGCCTCCCGGCGTCGAGATGGGCGCGCAGGTGCTGGATATCGCCCAGCGATACCGGGCCGACTTCGTGATCTCTCACCTCTTCGGCGGGGCCCCCGCGGTGTCGATCAAGGAGCTCAAGCGAGTGGGTTATCCGCTGAAGAAGGTCATCGGGTTCGTGTGGGCGTCGGCCGAGGCCAACATCGAGGCCGCGGGAGGTTTCGCGGCCGCGGAGGGCTACTACACGATGCAGTTCGCGGGTGTGGGCACCGACTATCCGGTTCTGAACGAGATCCGTGAGATGTACAAGAAGGCGGGCAAGCCGGCGCCGAAGGAGATGGCGTCATCCGTCTTCTATAACCGTGGTGTACTGATCGCGGCCCTCCACGTCGAGGCTATCCGGACTGCCCTGAAGGCCAAGCCGAACGGCAAGATCACCGGGGCGGACGTCAAGGCCGGCTTCGAGCAGATCTCCAACTTCACGCTCGGTGGGCTCGTGCCGCCCCTGAAGATCACCTCGACCGATCACGAGGGCGGCGGGCTGGTGCAGATCTGGCAGGTCAAGGGCGGCAAGTTCGCCAAGACCACCGATTGGTTCTCCGCATACCCGGACGTGCTGGCCAAGCACATCAAGGAAGCGGGGAAGTCGTAGGCGTCTCGTCCCAGGCCGCGGCGAGCCGCCGCAACGGAGGACAGGCGCCGGAAGGGGTCCCGCCCCTTCCGGCGCCACCACATCATGCTGAGTCTCAACAACATCGAGGTGATCTACGACGGTGTCATCCTCGTCCTCAAGGGGGTGTCGCTGGAGGTGCGCGAGGGGGGTATCACCACGCTGCTCGGCGCCAACGGGGCCGGGAAGACCACGACCTTGAAGGCCATCTCTGGACTGCTCCGGACCGAGCGGGGTGAAGTGACGAAGGGGTCCATCGAGCTCGGCGGCCAGCGGATAGACCACCTTGCGCCCTACGAGGTCGTCCGGCGAGGAGTGGCGCAGGTGTTCGAGGGGCGGCGGGTCTTCGAGCACCTGACCACCGAGGAGAACCTGGTCGCGGGGGCTCACATTCAACCCGATCGCAAGCTCGTGGCGACCGGGATCGAGCGGGTATTCCAGTACTTCCCTCGGCTCAAGGAGCGCCGGTTGGTTCAGGCCGGATACCTGTCGGGCGGCGAGCAGCAGATGCTCGTGATCGGGCGCGCCTTGATGGCCAACCCCCGGGTCATCCTTCTCGACGAGCCGTCGCTCGGGCTCGCCCCGATGCTGGTCGAGGAGATTTTCAAGATCGTACAGCGCCTGAATCGCGAGCAGAAGCTCACCGTGCTTCTGGTCGAGCAGAACGCGACACTCGCCCTCGGAATCGCCGAGCACGGCTACGTGATGGAGAACGGACGGATCGTGCTCGAAGGGGCCGGTGATGCGCTGCGCGCGAACGCGGATATCAAGGAGTTCTATCTCGGACTGACCGAGGTGGGCGCGCGCAAGTCCTACCGCGACGTGAAGCACTACAAGCGGAGAAAGCGGTGGCTGAGCTGAGCGTCCACGCCCTCACCGTCTACGACGTGATCGTGCGCGGGGCCGCGGTCCACCGCGACGAACCCGCGGTGATCGAGGACGATCGGACGGTGTCGTTCGGGGAGCTCCGGCGCCGGGTCGACGAGCTGGCCGGCGGGCTGGCGGCCCTCGGGATCGAGCGCGGCGACCGGGTGTGCGTCCTGGCCCAGAACGACGCGGCCTACCTCGACCTGTACGGGGCCTGCGCGCGACAGGGGATCGTCGCCTACCCGATAAACTGGCGGCTCACCGGGCCCGAGGTCGAGCGGGTGGTGGAGCGCGCCCGGCCGGCGATGCTGGTGGTGGACGCGGCCACCCGGCCCCTGGTCGGCGACTGGCTCGAGGCGAAGGCGGTGCCGCACCGCTACCAGCTGGGCGCGGAGGCGGGGGCCGGGTTCGGCGCGTTCAGCGCGCTCTACCGCCCGGATGCGCCGCCGCCCGCCGCGGTCACGTCCGGCGACGCCTTCGCGGTCATCTCCACCGCGGCGGTGGACGTGATCCCGCGGGGCGCGGTGCTCACCCACGCCAACATCATCACCGCCAATCTCACCGCGATCGCCGCCCTCGGTCTCACCGCGCGGGATCGGTACCTGGCGGTGCTGCCGCTCTTCCACGTCACCGCGCTGGGGATGTCCCTGGCCCACCTCCACGCGGGGGCTGCGGTGGTGGTCGTGCCGCGCTTCGACGCCCTGGAGGCGGTCCGCCTGATCGACCGGCACCAGGTGGCGCATGTCTCCGACTTTCCGCCGGTGCTGGCGAGCCTGCTCGACGCGGCCGAGAAGCTCGGGAGCGCGCTGTCGAGCCTGACCCACGTGTCCGGGCTCGACGCGCCCCAGACCATCCAGCGCCTGCACGACCGGACGCGGGCCCGCTTCTGGACCGGCTTCGGCCAGTCGGAGACGAGCGGCTTCGTCACCATCCAGCCGGTGACCGACAAGCCGGGAGCCTCGGGCCGGCCGGTGCCCGCGGCGCAGGTGCGCGTGGTGGACGACTACGACCGCGAGGTGCCGGTCGGCACGCCGGGCGAGATCGTGGTGCGGGGCCCACTGGTCTTCCAGGGCTACTTCGACCAGCCCGACGTGACCGCGTACACCTTCCGCAACGGCTGGCACCACACCGGCGACGTGGGGCGGCTCGAGGCCGACGGCTACCTGCACTACGTCAAGCGCAAGCCGGAGAAGGAGCTGATCAAGCCGGGCGGAGAGAACGTCTATCCGGCCGAGGTCGAGACCGTCATCGTGCAGATGCGCGAGGTCTCCGCGGCCTGCGTCTACGGGGTGCCGGACCCGCGCTGGGGCGAGGCGGTCAAGGCGGTGGTGGAGGTCGCGGGCGGGGCCCGGCCCACCGCCCAGCAGGTGAGCGACTTCGTCGGCGAGCGGATCGCCCGCTTCAAGCGGCCGCAGGTGGTGGTGTTCACCGAGGCCCTGCCGCGCGCCGCCGACGGCTCGGTGGACCGGGACGCGGTCAAGGCCCGGTGGGGTGACGGCCGGGAGTAGGCCGGAGTAGACTCGGGGCATGAAGATCTTCGACGAGCACCACGACATGTTCCGGCAGGCGGTGCGGGCCTTCGTCCAGAAGGAGGTGGAGCCGCACGTCGAGGAGTGGGAGGAGGCCGGGCAGATCCCCAAGTCGATCTGGCCCCGCATGGGCGCGCTCGGCTTCCTCGGCGTCGAGTACGACGAGAAGTACGGCGGCGCCGGCGCCGACATCCTCACCACCGCGGTGCTCTGCGAGGAGATGGCCCGGGCCCGCTGCGCCTCGCTGGCCATGGCGGTCGGCGTGCACACCGACATGGCCTCGCCCCATCTCTACTGGACGGGGAGCGAGGCGCTCAAGGAGCGCTACCTGCCCGCGATCTGCCGGGGGGAGGCGCTCACCGCCATCGCGGTCACCGAGCCTGGCGGCGGCTCCGACGTGGCCGCGATCCGCACGCGCGCGGTGCGCGAGGGCCTACACTACGTGCTGAACGGGTCGAAGATGTTCATCACCAACGGGGTGATGGCGGATCTGTATTTCGTGGCCGCGCGGATCCAGGACCCCTCTCCCCAGGGGGGAGAGGGGAAGAAGCGGCACCGGGGCATCTCGATGTTCCTGGTGGAGCGCGGGACGCCGGGGTTCACGGTGAGCCGCAAGCTCGACAAGATGGGCAACCGCGCCTCCGACACCGCCGAGCTGGTCTTCCAGGACATGCGGGTGCCGGCCGGGAACCTCCTCGGGCAGGAAGGCGGCGGGTTCTACGAGGTCATGCGGGTCTTCCAGCGCGAGCGGCTGGTGGCCGGGCTGCACGCGGTGGCCGGGTGCGAGCGGGCTCTCGAGGACACCATCGCCTACGTGCAGCAGCGGCAGGTCTTCGACGGGCCGCTCTCGGGCAAGCAGGTGGTCCGCCATCGCATCGCCGACCTGGCCACCCTGATCGAGGCCGGGCGCTGGCTCACCTACGCCGCGTGCCTCAAGTTCCGGGACCGGGAGGACGCGGTGAAGGAGATCTCGATGGTGAAGCTGTTCACCGCCGAGATGGCCCAGAAGGTCGCGTACGAGTGCGTGCAGCTCCACGGCGGCTACGGCTACATGCGCGAGTATCCGATCGAGCGCTTCTTCCGGGACATCCGTCTCATGACCATCGGCGGTGGGACCTCCGAGATCATGAAGGAGATCATCGCCAAACAGATGGCGCTGTGACCGTAGCGGTGGACCTCGTCGTCGTCGGGCACGTCACGCTCGACCGCACGCCCCGCGGCCCGCGCCCGGGAGGGGCCGCCTACTACGCGGCGATCACCGCCCATCGGCAGGGGCTCCGGGTGGGCCTGCTCACCTCGCTCGGCCCCGATGTCCCGCGCGACGCGCTGCCCGGCGACATCTCGGTGGTCGACGTGCCGTCCCCGCGCACCACCGTGTTCCGGATCGGCCAGGGGCGCATCGCCGACGGCCGGCGGGTCCGCGAGCTGGCCATCCTCGGGCGGGCCGCCGATCTCGAGGCGGTCGCGCTCCCCGACGAGTGGCAGGACGTCGGCCTGGCCGCGCTGTGCCCGGTCACCGGCGAGGTCGACCCCGCGCTGGCCGCCGCCTTCCCGGAGGCCTCCACGGTGGCGCTGCCCCAGGGCTGGATGCGGCAGCGGGGGGCGGGCGGGGTGGTGTCGCCCCAGCCCTGGGAGGACGCCGACCTGGTGCTGCCGCACGCGCAGGCGGTGGTGGTCAGCGCCGAGGACATCGAGCCCTTCCAGACGGAGGCGCTCGAGTGGTTCCAGCGCGTGCCGGTGGGCGCGGTCACTCGCGGAGCGGACGGCGCGATCCTCTTCGTCAACGGGGACCGGTACGGGATCGAGCCCGACGTGGCAGTCGAGAAGGACGACACCGGCGCGGGCGACGTCTTCGCGACCGCGCTCCTCATCGCCTACAATCGCGACGGCAACGCGTGGGACGCGGCCGCGGTCGCGTCCTGCTGCGCCGCGGCCTCCGTCGAGGGCGAGGGCGCCGCCGCGATCCCGGGCCGCGCGGCCCTCGAGGCGCGCGTCGCCGCCTACCGCCGTCGCCAGGGCGGGTGAGCCGCGGCCGGCTTGCTACCGGCCGCGGCCCGGGGCTACACTGACGTGTGCCCGGCTCGCGACTCCATGGCTGACCGGACGATCCGCATCACCGCGGGCAAGGTGACGGCGGACGCGGTGCTCGACGATTCGAAGACCGCGGCGGCGGTGTGGGACGCCCTGCCGCTCCACGTGGCCGGGCAGACCTGGGGCGACGAGATCTACTTCGAGATCCCGGTGAAGGCCAAGAGCGAGCAGCCCCGCGAGGTGGTGAGCCTGGGCGATCTCGCCTACTGGCCGCCGGGCTCCGCGTTCTGCATCTTCTTCGGGCCGACGCCGGCCAGCCGAGGCGACGAGATCCGGCCGGCGAGCGCGGTCAACGTGTTCGGCCGCGTGCTGGGAGATCCCACGGTGTTCAAGGCGGTGCGCTCCGGGACCACGGTCCGCGTGGAGCGCGCGTGAGACGGAGGACGGGATGAAGATCTTTCTGGACAGCGCGAACGTGGCCGAGCTGCGCGAGGGCGTGGCCATGGGCCTGGTGGACGGCTGCACCACCAATCCCTCGCTCATCGCCAAGGAGAAGCGCCCCTTCCGCCCCCTGGTGGAGGAGATCTGCAAGGTGGTGCCGGGCGACGTGAGCCTGGAGGTGGTGGCCACCGACTTCGACGGCATGGTGAAGGAGGGCAAGGAGCTGGTACAGGTGGCGCCCAACGTAGTGGTCAAGTGCCCGCTCACCAAGGACGGGCTCAAGGCGGTGAAGTACCTGAGCGGAGAGGGCATCCGGGTCAACCAGACGCTCTGCTTCTCGGCCCCCCAGGCCCTGCTCTCGGCCAAGGCGGGCGCGGTCTACATCAGCCCGTTCCTCGGCCGCCTGGACGACATCGGCCACGTCGGCATGGACCTGGTCCGGGACATCTGCGAGATCTACCGGAACTACGGGTACAAGACGCAGGTGCTGGCCGCCTCCATCCGCAACCCCCTGCACGACATCGACGCGGCCAAGGCGGGGGCGCACGTGGCCACCATGCCGTTCAACGTGCTCGAGATGCTGCTGAAGCACCCGCTCACCGACATCGGCCTCAAGAAGTTCCTCGACGACTGGACCAAGCTCGGCGAAAAGATCTAGGCCGCTGCGCGCCCCCCGGGGAGCGGGCGGGCAACCGTTCAAATCTTCAGGCTCTTCATCTGCGGGGGCCCGGAAATGGCCCCCGCACTCCCCCAAGTCTGCGGGCAACCGTTTAGAATTGGCTTCCACCTTTTCTTGGCTCGCGGGCGTATATCTCGGGTGAGATGGATGCCGAGCGGGGGCTGATGGCGAAGGTGGCGCGGGGAGACCAGGCGGCGTTCGCCGAGCTGGCCCAGCGTTACAGCGGCAAGCTGCTCGCGGTGGCCGGGCGGCTGCTCGGCTCCCGGGCCGACGCGGAGGACGCGGTCCAGCGGGCCTTTCTCCAGTGCTACGCGGGCGCCCGGGGCTACGACCCCCGCTGGGCGGTCTCCACGTGGCTCTACCGCATCCTCACCAACGTCTGCGTGGACGAGCTGCGCCGGCGGGCCACCCGGACCGCCCACGACGAGCGGTCGGCGGCGGGCGCGCTCTCCGCCGCGTCGAGCAATCACCGGCCGCCGGCGGCCTATCTCGATCTGCACCGCGCGCTCGCGCTCGTGCCCCGCGAGGCGCGGGTGCTGCTGGCCCTGCGCTACGTGGACGGGCTCTCCTACGGGGAGCTGGCGCGCATCCGGGGCATCTCGATCAACACCGTGAAGAGCCAGCTCACGCGGGGCAAGGCCCTGCTGCGGGCCGAGCTCGGCAAGCGAGGAGCGGGTCATGCATGACGCGATGGACGACGGCAAGCGCCCCGATCGGCTGGACATGCTGCTGACCGACTACTTCCGGCCGGAGATGGCCGCGGGGGACCTGCCGCAGCGCATCGCGGCCGCGGCCCGGGAGTCCGCCACCGCGCTCGATCGGCTCGAGGCGCGGCTCGGCATCGAGGCGACCGCGCGGGGGATCTCGCGGATCAGCACCGGCCCGGCCGGGAAGCCGGCCACCGCGGCGGCGCGCCGGCTGATCGAGCAGGCGCGCCTCGAGATCCACGAGTACCTGCGCGGCCAGCGGGCCTTCTTCCGGGTGCCGGTGGACCTCAGCACGGTGCCGGACTTCCAGCGCAGCGTCCTGAAGGCGGCGGCGCACATCCCGTTCGGCGAGGCGCGCCCCTACGCGTGGGTCGCCGCGCGCGTCGGTCATCCGCGCGCGGTGCGGGCGGTCGGCACCGCGCTCGGCCGCAATCCGGTGCCGCTCATCCTGCCGTGCCACCGGGTGTGGCGCAGCGACGGGGGCCTCGGCGGCTACATCTTCGGCGCGGACGTCAAGGACCGGCTGGCCCTGCTCGAGCGCACCACGCCAGTGCTCGAGGGCTGCTCGAGCACGCGCATCGTGTGCCGGGTCGGCTGCATCCACGGCCGCCACATGCGTCCGGACAGCCGGGTGGTGTTCGCGTCGGTCGAGGACGCGCGCTCGGTGGGGTACCGGCCGTGCAAAGTATGTCGCCCGGCCGCCTGACTTCCACGCCCTCGGTACAGACGCGATTGCAGCAAGTCGATTGGGCTGCCGTCGCCCGTGGTCTCGGCGACCGCGGCTGGGCCACGACACCGCCGCTCCTGACTCCGGCGGAGTGCGAGGAGCTGGTCGCGCTGTACCCGGAGGCGGCGCGGTTCCGCAGCCGGGTCGACATGGCGCGCTTCCGGTTCGGCGAGGGCGAGTACAAGTACTTCGCCGATCCGCTGCCGCCGGTCGTGCTCGCGCTGCGCCGGCACGCGTACCCACCCCTGGCCACGATCGCGGGAGAGTGGGCGCGGGCGCTCGGGCGCGCGACGCGCTATCCCCGGGCGCTCGACGGCTTCCTGGCCCTCTGCGCCGAGCACGGCCAGCGCAAGCCGACCCCGCTGATGCTGCGCTACGAGCCCGGCGGCTACAACTGCCTCCACCAGGATCTCTACGGCGAGATCGCGTTCCCGCTCCAGATGACGTGCCTGCTGAGCCGGCCCGGCGCGGACTTCGAGGGCGGTGAGTTCCTGTTGGTCGAGCAGCGGCCCCGGGCGCAGTCGCGCGGGGAGGTGGTGCCGCTCGCGCAGGGGCAGGTCGTCATCTTCGCGACACGCGAGCGGCCCGTCCGCGGGGCCCGCGGCGTTCACCGCGTTGCGCTGCGCCACGGCGTGAGCCGGGTGACGGCCGGGCTTCGATACACGCTCGGGGTGATCTTCCACGACGCGAAGTAGTGTGGCGTGGGGAGGGGGGCCGGGGGGTGGCTGGG
>DATJIR010000301.1:0-15814 GCA_035493135.1 Verrucomicrobiia bacterium | reverse complement strand
CTTCGACCCCGACACCTCGCTCGAGGGCATCTTCGCGAGCCTGGTCTGCGCCGCCGAGGAGATCCTGATCGACGCGTTCAAGGCCACCGTGCACAAGGCCACGAACCCGGCGGTGCGGCGGCTCATGGAGCTGATCCTGCGCGACGAGGTGCGCCACATCGCGTTCGGCTGGCAGTGCCTGGACGCCTGGGCGCCCACCTTCACGCCGGAGACGGTGCGGAACATCGAGCGCGCGGTGACCCAGATGATCCAGAACGTCGAGTTCAACGGCTACCGCAACCTGTGGCTGGCGGTCGAGGGCGGCAGCGCCACGCCGCTCGAGATCGACGCCGACCGCGTGGCCTGCGAGGCCGGCCTCGGCGGCACCACCCCCGAGGACGAGATGCGCATCGTGCCGCAGTTCATCGCCAAGATCCGCGCCCGGATGGCGCCGTGGGGCGTGACCCTGCCCATGTTCGATCATCCGAAGCTCGGGAAGGTCTAGCCGAGGACGCGTGCGGCCCGCTCCCTTCGAGTACTTCGCGCCCCGGACGGTGGAGGAGGCCCTCGACCTCCTCGCGCGGCACGGCGACGAGGCGAAGCTCCTGGCCGGGGGCCAGAGCCTGGTGCCGATGATGAACATGCGCCTGGTGCGCCCCGCGGTGGTGGTGGACCTCAACCGCGTGGCCGCGCTCGGCGCGATGCGGGAGGACGGGGGACGACTCCACCTGGGCGCGCTCGTTCGCCAGCACGCCCTCGAGCGCGACGGGCGCGTCGCCGCCGCCGCGCCGCTGCTCGCCGAGGCCGCCCCGCTCATCGGGCACCTCCAGACGCGGGCGCGCGGCACCATCGGGGGCAGCCTCGCCCACGCCGATCCCGCCGCCGAGCTGCCCGCCTGCATGATCGCGCTCGACGCGGTGTTCCACCTGCGGAGCGCCCGGGGGCCGCGGGCCTGCTCCGCCCGGGACTTCTTCCGCGGCCTCCTGTCCACCGCGCTCGAGCCGGACGAGCTCCTCGCCGGGGTCGAGGTGCCCGGAGCGCCGGCCGCGCGCGCGGGGCACGGCTTCGCCGAGGTGGCGCGCCGGCACGGGGACTTCGCGCTGGTCGGGGCGTGCGCGGTGCTCGCCCTCGACGCGGCCGGCGTCTGCCGGCACGCGCGGCTCGTGATCTTCGGCGCGGGTGACGGCCCCCACCTGGTGCGCGCGGCCGCCGCGCTGATCGGCGAGCGACCGGCGGCGGCGCGCCTCGCCGAGGCGGGGCGGGCCGGCGCCGCCGAGATCGACGCGCGCGCCGACCTGCACGCGACGGCCGAGTACCGGCGCCGCGTCGCGGCGGGCATCGCCGCGCGCGCGCTCCAGCGGGCGGCCGCGCGGGCGGAGGCGGCGTGACGCCCCGGCCCGGCTCCACCGTGCACGACGTCGCGGTGACCGTGAACGGCGCCGAGCGCCGCGCGCGCGTGATCCCTCGCCTGCTCCTGGCCGACCTGCTCCGCGAGGAGTGGGGCCTCACCGGGACCCATCTCGGCTGCGAGCACGGCGCGTGCGGGGCGTGCACCGTCCTGGTGGACGGCGAGCCCACCCGCTCCTGCCTCGTCTTCGCGGTGCAGGTGGACGGCTGCCGGGTGGACACCGTCGAGGGCCTCGCCGGCCCCGGCCCGGGCCTGCACCCGCTGCAGGAGGCGTTCCGGAGCCGCCACGCGCTCCAGTGCGGCTTCTGCACGCCGGGCATCCTGATGACGCTCGTCGCCTACCTGCGGCTCCATCCGTCTCCGTCGGAGACCGAGATTCGCGAGGCGCTCTCCGGCAACCTCTGCCGGTGCACGGGCTACCAGCACATCGTGCAGGCCGCGCTGGACGCGGCGGCGGCCGGGCGCGAGGCGGTGCCCGCGCCGTGAAGTTCGTCGGCGACCGGCAGCTCCGCAAGGAGGACCCGCGCCTGCTCACCGGGCGCGGGCGCTACGTGGGGGATCTCGCCCTGCCCGGCATGCTCCACGCCGTGCTGCTGCGGAGCCCGCACGCCCACGCGCGCGTCCGCCGGGTGAGCGCGGACCGGGCGCGCGCGCACCCCGGCGTGGTGGACGTGGTGACCTTCGCGGACCTCGGCGGCGCCGGGCGCGCGTACCCCATGGTGCCGCCGCACCCCGAGCTGCGCGGGCACAACTTCGCCCCGCTCGCGGGCGACCGGGTGCGCTTCGTGGGCGAGGCCGTCGCGGCGGTGGTGGCGGACAGTCGCTACACGGCGGAGGACGCGCGGGATCTGCTCGAGGTCGACTACGAGGTGCTGCCCTCGGCCCAGTCCCTCGCGCCGGGCGCGCCCGCGGTCCACGACGACAGCCCCGACAACCTGGCCGGGCGGGTGACGCTCGCCCGCGGCGACGTCGAGGCCGCCCTGCGCGGGGCGCCGCGGGTGGCCTCGCTCCGGCTGCGCATCGGGCGCGGCGGGGGCCAGCCGATGGAGACGCGCGGGCTCGTGGCGGACTGGAACCCGGCCCTCGACCAGCTCACGGTGTGGGCCTCCTCCCAGGTGCCCCACCAGATCCGCCAGTTCGTCGCCGACCTGCTCGACCTGGCCCCCCACCAGGTGCGCGTGATCGCGCCCGACGTGGGCGGCGGCTTCGGCGCCAAGCTCATCGTCTATCCCGAGGACGTCCTGATCCCGTTCCTCGCGCGCCGCCTCGCCCGGCCGGTGCGCTGGATCGAGGACCGCCTGGAGCACATGCTGGCCGCCACCCAGGAGCGCGAGCAGGAGCACGACGTGACGGTCGGCTTCGACGACGCGGGCCGCCTCCTGGCGCTGCGCGACCGCTTCGTCCACGACACCGGCGCCTACACGCCGCGCGGCCTGGTGGTGCCGCTGCTCACCGCCTCGATGCTGACCGGGCCCTACCGCATCCCCGCCGTCGAGTCGAGCTTCGAGAGCCGCTACACCCACCGCGTGCCGGTCACGCCGTATCGCGGGGCCGGGCAGCCGCAGGCCGTCTTCGTGATCGAGCGCGTGCTGGACCTGGTCGCGCGCGAGACCGGCTGCGATCGCGCCCAGGTCCGCCTGGCCAACCTGGTCCGGGCCGAGGACATGCCGTGGGACACCGGGCTGCCCAACTACCGCGGCCGCGGCCACGTGGTGCTGGACAGCGGCGACCTGTCCTCGGTGCTGCGCCGGGCGCTCGAGAGCGCCCGGTACGACGCGCGCACCGCCGAGGCCGCCGCCGCGCGCGCGACGGGCCGCCTGCTCGGGGTGGGCGTCGCCTGCTACGTGGAGCTGACCGGCGTCGGCCCGTTCGAGAGCGCGCGCGTGCGGATCGACGCGGCCGGGCGCATCGCGGCGTGGAGCGGCGTGTCCACCCAGGGCCAGGGGCTCGAGACGACGCTGGCCCAGGTCGCGGCCGACGAGCTCGGCGTCACGCCCGCGGACGTGTCGGTCACCACCGGCGACACCGCGGGGGTCGAGCACGGGACGGGCTCGTTCGCGAGCCGCGCCGCGGTGGTCGGCGGCAACGCGGTCGCCCTCGCCGCGCGCGACGTGCGCGTGAAGGCGCGCGCCCTCGCCGCGCGCGCCCTCGGGATCGACGAGGCCGACCTCGAGCAGGCCGGCCCGACCTTCGCCGACCGCCGTCGTCCGGAGCGCCGGGTGACCTTCGCCGAGCTGGCGCGCCTGGCCGGCGCGGCGACGGCGGCGCTCGGCGTCGAGCCCGGCCTCGAGAGCACGCGGTTCTTCCAGCCCACCGACATGACCTACTCCTCCGGCGCCCACGTGGCGCTGGTCGAGCTCGATCCCCTCTCCGCCGCCGTCCGCATCCTGGGCTACTGGATGAGCCACGACTCGGGCCGCTTGATCAACCCGTTGATAGTCGAGGGCCAGCTCCAGGGCGCGGTGGCGCTCGGCATCGGCAGCGCGCTCCTGGAGGAGGTGGCCTACGACGAGGCGGGCCAGCTCCTGGCCGGCAGCTACATGGACTACCTTCTGCCCACCGCCACCGACGTGCCAACCATGACCATCGACCACCTCGAGACGCTCTCGCCGCTCAACCCGCTCGGGCTCAAGGGCGTGGGCGAGTCGGGCACGCTGCCGGTTCCCGCCGTGCTGGCCTCGGCGATCGAGGACGCCGTCGGGCCCGCCGGCGGTCGCGTGACGCGCATGCCGCTCGGACCCTCGCGGCTACTGGACCTGCTGCCGCCGGCCTAGCTCCGCTCCGCGCCTGTCGGCCGCTCGAACACCGGGCACGTGACACTGTCGTCGAGCGATCGAGACGCGAGGCTCCGGCCGAGGCCCGGGGGTGTTTGAAAGCCGCTACTTGCGCCCACCTCCGGGTGTGGCACCTGGCTTGCCCACACACCCGGGCGGAGCCACGGTTGCATACCCCCCGACCACCGCATCGCAGGAGCCATCCCGACCCCCGGCGGGCGCGCTGCGCCAGGACGAGCCGGGCCGACCGCTACGTGATCGTCAACGCCGACGACCTCGGCGCGGACGACGGGACCACCCGGGGGATCATCGAGTCCCACGAGCGGGGCATCGTGACCAGCGCGAGCCTCATGGTCGACATGCCGGGCGCCCGCTCCGCGGTCCGGGCGGCCCGGGCGCATCCGCGGCTGGGCGTCGGCCTGCACGTGACCTTCACCGCCGGCCGTCGGATCCCCGATCTCGGCGACCTCCGACTGGCACGGCAGGAGCTCGAGCGGCAGCTCGATCGATTCACCGAGATGACCGGGCAAGACCCGACGCACGTCGACTCGCATCACCATGTCCATCGAAGGGCCGAGCTTGCACCGCTGTTCGTCGAGCTGTGCCGGAGTCGGCGCATTCCTCTCCGGGGCTTCTCGGGGATCACCTACGTCGGCAACTTCTACGCGCAGTGGGAGCCCGGCCAGACGGACCTCGGACACATCAGCGCGGAGTACCTGATCTCCCTCCTCCGGGACATCGCGCCCGGCTTCTCGGAGCTCGCCTGTCACCCGGGAGATCGTGACGCCCGGTTCGATCCGCTGTACGACTGGCAGCGGCGCTTCGAGGTCGAGGCCCTCACCGATCCCCGGGTGAGCGCGACGGCCGAGCGCGAGGGGATCCGGCTCATCGACTACCGGGAGTACGAAAGGCTCGCGTCCGTCTCGAGCGCCCGCAGCGCCAGCTACTCGACAGCCTGACGCCGGTCCACCACCCGCACCGCCTTCCCCGGCGCCCGCGGCAGCTCGCCTTCCTTCAGCAGCGTGATCTCGGGGCTCAGGTTCAGAAACTGACGGAGCTCGCTGCGCAGCCGAGGCAGGCCCGCCGCCGCGAATCCCTCCCCGGCTTCCACCAGCAGCGCCAGCCGGTCGCTGCCGCCGGGCGCGCGGTCGAGCACGATCTGGTACTCGTGCCCCATGCCGGGCTGCTTGAGGAGCACCGACTCGACCTGGCGTGGGTAGAAGTTCACGCCGCGGAAGATCACCATGTCGTCGGTGCGCCCCTGCAGGCGGTCGAGGCGCAGGTGCGTGCGGCCGCAGGCGCACGGCGCGCGGCTCAGCACGCGCGTGAGATCGTGAGTGCGGTAGCGGATCAAGGGTAGCCCCTCGCGGGTGAGCGTGCTCACCACCAGCTCCCCTTCCTCGCCGTCCGCGCGCGGACGGCCAGTCGCCGGGTCCACCACCTCGCAGAAGTAGTGGTCCTCCCAGACGTGGATCCCGGCGCGCGCCGCGCAGTCGATGCCGAGTCCCGGGCCGCCGGTCTCGGTCATCCCGATGATGTCGAACGTGGTGAGGGCCAGCTCGCGCTCGATCAGCCGGCGCAGGTCGTCGGACCACATCTCCGAGCCCAGGATCGCCACCCGGAGCCGGAGCGATCCCAGGTCGAAGCGCTCCTCGCGCGCCACCTCGAGGATGCGCAGCGGGTAGGTCGAGATGCCGGCCAGCACCGTGGCGCCCAGATCGCGCATGAGCTGCAGCTGCAGTGACGTCCGCCCCGCGCCGATCGGCACCACCATCGCCCCGATCCGCTCGGCGCCGTAGTGGAAGCCGAAGCCGCCGGTGAAGAGGCCGAACGACGGCGTGATCTGGACGACGTCGCGGGCGCCCACGCCTGCCGCCACGTAGCAGCGGGCCATCACCGCCGCCCACTGCTCAACGTCGGCCCGGGTGTACGGGTTCAGCACCGGGTTGCCGGTGGTGCCCGAGGACATGTGGATGCGCAGGACGGTCCCGGGCCCGGCGCAGGCCAGGCCGAAGGGATAGGCGTCGCGCAGGTCGTCCTTGGCGAGGAACGGCAGCCGCGCCCAGTCGCCGGGCGCGCGGATGTCACCGGGTGCCGCGTCGCCGAGGCGCCGCCGCCAGGCCGCGTTGGTCAGGGCGCGGTCGAGCGTCCGGCGCATCCCCTCGACCGTCCGACGCTCCAGGGCCTCGCGCGGCAGCGACTCCGCCGGCGCGTCCCACATCGGCGCGCTCATCCGGCGGGGCCGGTCGCGGGCGGGCGGGCGGTGAGGGCGCGGAACACGCGCTCGGGGGTCATCGGCAGCTCGGTGAGCCGCACGCCCACCGCGTGCTTCACCGCGTTGGCCACCGCGGCGGCCACCGGGATCACGCCGGACTCGCCCAGGCCCTTGGCGCCGAAGGGCCCGGCCTCGTCCACCGTCTCGATCAGGCGGATGACGATCTCGGGCATGTCGGCCGCGGTGAGCAGCGCGTACTCCATGAACTGCGGGTTCAGCACGCGCCCCTCCTCGATGCGCAGCTCCTCGGAAAGCGCGTAGCCGAGCCCCATGTGGATGCCGCCGTGGATCTGCCCCTCGGCGGCGAGCGGGTTGAGCGCCCGGCCCACGTCGTGGGCCGAGGCCACCTTCAGCACCCGCACCTGTCCGGTCTCCAGGCTCACCTCGACCAGGGCCGCCTGGGCCGCGAAGCCGTAGGCGGCCGAGACGTTGCCGCGCAGGTCCTTTGACAGCATCTCGTTGGGCGGGTCGTAGAAGGCCTCGGCCACCAGGGTGCGGCCGCCCTCGCGGAAGTGCCCGGCCCGCACCACGCGGTCGTACTCCATGCCGCGCTCCGGATGCCCCTTGACCCGGACGCGACCGTCGACCAGCTCGAGGTCCTCCGCGCGCTCGTCCATCACCGAGGCGGCCAGGGCCAACAGCTTGGCCCGGAGACCCCGCGCGGCCATGAGGGCGGCGTTGCCCGCGATGAACGTGGTGCGGCTCGCGTGCACGCCCACGTCCCAGGGCTTGATCGTGGTGTCGCTGTTGACCACGTCGATTCGCGCGAGGGGCACGCCAAGCTCCTCGGCCACGATCATGGCCAGCACCGTCTCGGAGCCCTGGCCGATCTCGCTGGCCCCGGTGAGCAGCGAGACCCGGCCGAAGTCGTCGAGCTTCAGGATCGCGCCGCAGCCGTCGGAGCGGTAGACGCGTGCGCCGCCGCCCACGTGGAACATGGCCGCGTAGCCGACGCCGCGCCGCCAGCCGGACCGCGGCGCCTCCCCGGTCGCCCCGGCCATCTCGCGCTCGACCGCGTCGAGGCACTCGGTCATGGCGCACGAGGTGATGATGCTGCCCTGGGGATTGACGTCGCCGGACCGGGTCGCGTTGCGGCGGCGGATCTCGACGCGGTCGAGGCCCAATCGCTCGGCCAGGTCGTCCATCTGGGCCTCGATCGCGAACGTGCTCTCGAGGTTGCCGTACCCCCGCATGGAGCCGGAGTAGGGGTTGTTGGTGTAGACGATGCTCGTATCGAAGCGCACCGCGGGCACGCGGTAGAGCCCGGCGGTGGTGGAGAGCATCACGTAGGGCGTGGTCGATCCCCACGAGACGTAGGCCCCGTTGTCGATCACCACCCGCGCGTCGCGGCCGAGCAGGCGGCCGTCGCGGTCCGCCGCGGTCCGGAGATGGATCACGCAGGGCTCGCGGGTCGGGCTCGCGATGAACTCCTCGATGCGCTCGAAGGCGATCTTCACCGGACGGCCCGCGCGGCGGGCCAGGAGCGCGGCGATGATGTCGATCGGGTACAGGTCGAGCCCACGGCCGAAGTTGCCGCCCACCGGCGGCTGGATCACCCGCACCCGGTCGCCGGTGATGCCGAGCGCCTCCGCGAGATCGCGCTGGTAGAGGAACGGCACCTGCGTCGTGCTCCACATGGTGAGCGAGGCGTCCGGGCTCTCCGGCGCGCCCCAGGACGCGATCGCCACCATCGTGCCCATGCATGCGGTGGTGACGTAGTTGAGCCGGTACTCGCCCTCGACCACCACGTGGGCGCGCGCGAAGGCCGACTCCACGTCGCCGTGCGCGAACTGGTAGCGCAGGTTGACCAGGTTGCTGCCCCGCTCCTCGTGCACGAGCGGGGCGCCGGGCCGGAGCGCCGCCGCCGGGTCGAACACCGCGGGCAGCTCCTCGTAGTCCACCCGGATGAGCCGCACCGCCTCCTGCGCGATCTCCTCGGTGAGCGCGGCCACCGCGGCGATCTCGTCGCGGATGCAGCGCACCGTGCCACCGTCGGCCGCGCCGCCCTTGAGCGCCAAATGGTCCTTGGCGAAGCCGAACGGGTGCTGCTCGACGCGGTCGGCGGTGATCACCGCGACCACCCCGGGCAGCGCCTCGGCCGCGCGGGTGTCGATGCTCCGGACGCGCGCGTGCGGGTAGCGGGTGCGGAGGATGGCGCCGTGCGCGAGGCGCGGCAGCGTGAGGTCGTGGAGGAACTGGGTGTGGCCGGTGACCTTCTCGGCCCCGTCGCGCTTCGGGGTGCCCTTGCCGATGACGCTGAAGCTCACCGCCGTCGCGCTCCGGGGCCGATCGCGGCCGGGCTAGCGGGCCGCGGCCATCCGCGTCACCTGCGCCGCCCGCCACTCGGCGCGGGACATGAACCCGGGGCGGTTGCGGCAGAGCGCCTCGGTCTCCCGCTCGATCGTCTCGATCGGGGCCTCGATGTCGAAGGGCTCCACCACCGGCTGCGGGGTGTGCCAGGGCGTGTCGACGAAGACCTCGAGCCGGTTGCCCTCCGGATCGGCGAAGTAGACCGACCATGCGTTGCCGTGGGTCACGACGCGGAACTGCTTGATGCCTTCCTCCCGGGCCCGCGCGTGCATGGCCTTGAGGTCGACGAGGCCCGGCACCTTGAAGGACATCTGGTTCACCACGTTGAACTCGACGCCGGGCGGGCGGCCGGTGGCCAGCACGATCTGGTGGTGCTCGTCGGGGTCGCGGGAGAGGAAGACCAGATCCGACCCGCCCGGCACCTGTCCGCGGTCGCTCACCAGCAGGCCGAGGACGCGGGTGTAGAAATCCTCCATCCGCGCGACGTCGGTCACGTAGATGCCGAAGTGGCTGAACGAGACGGGCGGCGATGTCGTCATGAACGCGGCCTCCGCGCGAGTGGGATCCTGTCGCGGATGATAGCACGGCGAACCCCCGGGAAGATCCGCCGCCGGTCTATAATGGGCGCGACAAGGAGGAGCGCGGCATGGGCGCCAGCCAGAAGCACGTGGTCATCGACCCCGCCACCGGCAAGATCGACCGCCGCATCTTCAGCGACCGCGCGGTCTACGACGGCGAGATGGAGAAGATCTTCGGCCGCGCCTGGCTGATGATCGGCCACGAGAGCCTGCTGCCCGCGCCCGACGACTTCTTCCACACCTACATGGGCGAGGACCCGGTCATCCTGACCCGCGACGGCGGGGGCCGGCTCCACGCGCTGCTCAACATGTGCCGGCACCGGGGCAACCGCGTGGTGCGCTGCGACGACGGCAACGCCACCCGCTTCATGTGCACCTACCACGGCTGGACCTACCGGAACGACGGCGCCCTCGACCACGTCCCGGGCAAGTCGGAGGCCTACTACGACGCGCTCGACCGCGACGCGCTCGGCCTGGTCGAGGCCCGGGTGGAGACCTACGCCGGGATCGTCTTCGCCACCTGGGCCAAGGACGCCCCGGGTCTCGAGGCCTACCTGGGCGACGCGCGCTGGTACCTCGACACCGTGTTCAACCGGCGCGACGGCGGCATGCAGGCCCTCGGCCCGATGAAGTGGCTCGAGCCGGTCAACTGGAAGGTCATGGTGGACAACTGCTCGGACAACTACCACGTCCCGACCAGCCATCTCTCGAGCGCCCGGGTCCAGACGAAGTTCCTCGGCCGGCCGCGGCTCTCGCACAAGGACCAGTTCGAGAGCCCGAACAAGCACGCCTTCGTGAACGGGCACTCCATCACCTTCCGCGACGCCGACGACAACGTCCCCCGCTACGTGCACGGGGTATCGAGCGAGACCTTCCAGCTGTTCCAGGATTACCACGACGCGACGATGCCCGAGGTGGAGCGGCGGCTCGGCCCGCTCCGCGCGCGCCGGGTGCAGCTCGGCAACCACAGCATCTTCCCGAACGGCATCCTCGGCCTCCGCCTGGCCCTGCCCCGGGGCCCTCTGCAGACCGAGTTCTGGCACTTCGTGCTGGTGGACCGGGACGCGCCGGACGCCGTCAAGCGCGTCATCCGCGTCGGCAGCCAGGCCAACAACGGCGCGGCCGGCATGTTCGAGCAGGACGACGTCGACAACTGGCGCCAGGTGACCTCGGCGAGTGCGAGCCGCCTCGGGCGCCGGTATCCCCAAGATCTGTCGATGGGCCTGGGGCACGCCGGCCCGCATCCGGACTACCCGGGCCTGGTCTCCGAGCGGTACATCTCGGAGAACAACCAGCGCCTCTTCTACCAGCGCTGGGAAGAGTTCATGAACGCGGAGAGCTGGGCCGACATCCCGCTCGATCCGATCAAGGCCCGCTTCGACGGCACCGCGACGATGCGGGGCTAGCCGAGCGGCGATGAAGAAGAAGCGCCCGCGTCGCCCGCCGGCCCGCGCGTCGCGGCGGCCGGCCCGGCCCGCGCCGCTCTCGCCGCAGCAGGCCCTCTGGCTCGAGCTGATGCCCTTCTACATCCACGAGGCCTGGCTCCTCGACGAGCGGAAGCTGGCCGAGTGGCTCGATCTCTTCACCGACGACGTCCTCTACTTCATGCCCCGCCGCAAGAACGTGCCGCGGCGCGAGGCCCATCGCGAGCTGACGCCGCTCGGCGACCTGGCCATCCTCGAGGAGGACAAGCGCTACCTCGCGATGCGAGTGGCGCGGCTCGACACCGGCATGGCGTGGGCCGAGGATCCCCCGTCGCGCACCCGTCACCTGGTCGGCAACCTCGAGGTGACCCCGGTCGCCCGGGGCGAGGTACGGGCCCGCACCGCGTTCCTGGTCTATCGCTCGCACCTCGAGACGGACCACCAGCTCCTGTCGGGCTGCCGCGAGGACGTGGTGCGAAAGGTGAAGGGGGCGTGGAAGATCGCCCGGCGCACCATCGTGCTGGACGCCAACGTCCTGCTCGACAAGAACCTCAGCGTCTTCCTCTAGAGCACGGCCGGGCGGTCACCACACGAACGGGATGAGGCGGTAGCGCACCCGCCGCCGGTATTCGTCGTAGCCCGGCAGCTCGCGCGTGACCAGCGCCTCCTCGTCCAGGCTGCGCACCGCGAGCAGCAGGGACAGCGCGAGGCCCACCGCGAGGGCCGACGCGGCCCCGGTGACGAGCGGGCCGCCCACGAACATGCAGGTCGCGCCGAGGTACATCGGGTGGCGCACCCAGCCGTACACGCCGGTCGAGACCACGCGATGCCCGCGCTCGGTCTGCACCCGCACCAGCGCCGACCCGAAGGTGTTGTCGGCGAACGAGCGGAACAGCAGCAGCCACGCGAGCGCCAGCATCGCGTCGCCGACCAGCTCGACCGCGAGCGGCAGGCGCGGCGTCCAGTGGAAGCGGCGCGCGTCGAGCGGCATCAGCACGATCCGGGCAATGAAGCCCAGGGTCAGGAGGTAGACGACGATCCGGTCCCGGCGGCTCTGGCCCCCGGTGCCGGGCATGCGGTAGCGCTCCGCGAGCAGCCCCGGGTCCCTTCGATGCAGCCAGACGACCGTGCTGGCGCCGACCGCCACGAACCAGCCGCCGAAGATCCAGCCCTCGGGCCAGGTCCAGTCGCCGGCCAGGAGCAGCATCAGGGCCGGCCAGACGAGCAGGTAGGCCGCGGTGAAGAGCAGCCGGGACCGCGACACGCGCCCCTCAGTAGCCCCGCAGGAACGCCAGGACCTGCGCGGCCCACTCGGTCGGCTTCTCGAACGGCGGCCAGTGCCCGCAGTTGTTGAGCAGCACCAGGCGCGAGTCCGCGATGTGGTTCAGGATCGCGATGCTCACCTCGAAGGCCACCATGCGGTCGTAGCGCCCGTGGATCAGCAGCACCGGCGCCTGGATGGAGGCCAGGTCCGGCGTGTAGTCGTGCGGCACGCTCACCGACTGCCGCCGCGCCTCCATGAACTCGGGCGACCAGGTGTGCGCGCGGTGGATGTAGTCAACCAGCTCGTCGGTCACCAGGCTCTCGTCGTCGATGTGCACGCGCAGGTAGCGCCGGATGTTCTCGCGGCTCGGGTCGTCCAGCGCCTGGCGGGTGACCCGGCTGCCTTCCGACGGGCGATTGGCCATCAGGTAGCGATCGCCGCCGGTGCCGATGTGCGAGCCGCCCATCACGAACTTGCGCACCCGCGCGGGATACGTGATGGCGGCCACCATCGCCGACTGCCCGCCCTGCGAGCTGCCGACCCAGTGGGCCCGCTCGATGCCGAGGGCGTCGAGCAGGGCGACCGCGGTGCGCGCCTGGAGCGCGTGCACCCCCTCGTGATAGACGACGGGGCCGGTCTTGCTGAAGTTCGGCAGGTCCATGAGGATGCAGCGGTAGTGCCGCGAGAGGGTCCCGATCGCCTTGTGGAACGTGATCCACGCGGTGGTGCCGGGGCCGTAGGAGTGCAAGAACAGCGCCGGCTCCCCCTCGCCGACGTCGTGGTAGTGGACCGTCATGCCCCCCGCCTGGCCGCCGACTTGGCCCCCGACCTCGATGGTCCGGCTGGTGCCCTCCTCGGTGAGCCCATTCGACGCGATGAACGGCATGTCTTCCCTCCTCACGAGACGCAGATACTGCTCGGCGCGCGCGGCCCTGTCAAGGCGCGGGAGCGGGTCACGCCGCGCCTTGACGGGGCGGTGCCGGCGGCGCATCATCCAGAGCCTCTGGAGGTGTGCGATGGCCATCCAGCTCGACCATCTCATCGTTCCGTCCCGCGACCCGGTCGCGGCCGCGAGATCGCTCGCCGCGCTGCTCGACGTGCCCTGGCAGGCGGCGCAGGGCCCGTTCACCCCGGTCTACGTCAACGAGGCGCTCACCCTCGACTTCGCGGATCGGAAGGAGTTCGAGCACCATCACTACTGCTTCCGCGTGAGCGACGCCGAGTTCGACGCCATCCTCGGCCGCATCGAGGCGGCCCGGGTTCCGTACCGCAGCTCGCCCCTCGGGGAGACCGACATGCGGATCAACCGCCGGCTCGGGGGGAAGAACCTCTACTGGCAGGACGCCGACGGCCACCTGTGGGAGATCCTCACCAGGAGCTACGCGCGGGCGGACTCGCCGCCGCTCGCCACCCGGTGAGCGCCTAGAGCTCCCGGAGGCGGGGCAGGACCTCCTTCGCGAAGAGCCGCAGCCCCTTCGTCGCCTCCCCGTGGGTCATGAAGCCCGAGCGGCTCGCCAGCACGAGGTGCTCGAACGGCCCGACCCGCTCGCGGTACTCGCAGATCTGCCGGTAGACGCTGTCCGGATCGCCCGCGAACATGAGCCCCTTCGCCATCGCCTGCTCCGCGGTGATGCCGATCAGGCCGGCCGCCGGCCGTGCCGCGGGCGGCACCCCGGGGCGCGGCTTCGTGGAGTAGAGCGCGGGGGCGAGCTCGGCGGGAACCGCCCCGGGCAGGAACTTGCCGTACTGCGGCGCGGACCGGAGCCCGGTGTTGAGGAACCAGAGCAGCTTGCTCCCGACGCGCACGCCCTCCTCGTCGGTGTCGCCGGTGTAGACGAACGCGGTGTGGCCGAAGCGGTCGGGGCCGGGCCCGGTCAGGCCCGCCTCGGCGCGGGCCTTGCGGTACGCGCCCCACGCCCGCGCGGTCTCCTCCGCGGTGCGGAACACCATCACGTTGACGATGCCCCGCCGCCCGAGCTCGGCCGAGGTCGTGGGGTCGCCGGTGGCGGCCCAGAGCGGCGGGTGCGGCTGCTGCCAGGGACCCGGCCAGATGTTCACGTGGCGGTGGGTGAAGTGCTTGCCCTCCCAGCTGAAGGGGCCGTCGCGGTGCGACAGCGCCTTGAGCACGAGGTCGATCGCCTCCCAGAACCGGTCCACGATGCCGATCGGGTTCGCGTTGCCGGAGGCCATCTCGCTACCACCCGACTTCACGAAGCCGATCTCGAGCCGTCCGCGCGAGATCACGTCGGCGGTCGCGTACTCCTCGGCGACGCGTACCGGGTCGGTCCTCACCGTGATCAGGGTCCCGAGGCTCAGGATGCGCACGTTCCGGGTCTGGCGCGCGAGGATGCCCAGGATGAGCGGGCTCGCGCCGAACAGGCAGTTGATGCCGGCGTGGTGCTCGTTCGACACCACGTTGATCCCGATGTCGTCGCAGAGCAGGTACTCGTCGAGCGCCTCCTGGAACAGGTCCGCCGCGATCTTCGGGTCGCAGTACTTGTTGGGCAGGCTCCCGCGGACCGAATCCGCCGCGTCGAGCACGTGCGGCGGCACGAAGGGGTACGGGTTCTCGTTCAGATACCAGGCTTGCATGGCGCCTCCGGGGTCACGACGGCAGGAACGCGCGCACGCGCTCCGCGAGCGCGCCGGGCTGCTCCATCTCGGGGTGGTGCCCGGCGGCCTCGATGATCTCGAAGCGGGCGCCGGGGATGCGCGCGCTGTACGCGCGCCCGTAGGCCGGGGTCACGATGCGGTCGCTCGCGCCCCACAGCACGAGCGTCGGCACCGCGATGCGGCCGAGCCACCGCGCGAGCCGGGGGTTGTACATGTATGGGTGCCACGCGTAGAGGCAGAGGGCCTCCCGGTTGCGCGCGTGGGCCACCAGGGCCTCGTTCGACATGGCGTCCGGGTCCGGCGCCCACTTGGCCGGCTCGTGCCAGCGCCGACGCTCCACCTCGGCGGGCGCGGTGTTGAACAGGTCCAGGATGTCCGCCGTCTCGCGGTCGCCGACCTTGATGCCCACCGCGTCGACCAGGATCAGCCGCTCCACGCGACGCGAGCGCGCGGCCGCGATCTCGGCGGCCAGCCAGCCGCCGAAGGACAGCCCCATCAGGGTCACCGGCCCGAACGGCAGCTGCTCGAGCAGGTCGAGGTAGAGGTGCACCAGGTCGTAGACCGTGTCGAAGTCGGCGGGGCGCGCCGAGTGCCCGAAGCCGGGGTGCGTGGGCGCGATCACCCGCGCGTGGGCCGCGAGCAGGTCGATCACCGGCGCGCCGGGATCGAGCGGCGCCTCGCCGTGGAGCACGAGCAGCGGCGGCCCCACCCCGCGCCGCAGGACATCGAGGGCGACGCCGCCCACGTCGAGACGCTCGGTCGCGGTCGCCATGGGCCGGTCAGAAGATCCCGAGGTGCTGGCGCAGGTCCGCGTCGCGATTCCGGAACTCCGCCGCGAGGCCCTCGGCCACCACGCGGCCGCCGTTGAGGATGACGATGTCGTCCGCGACCTGGAAGACGAGCTTGGGATTCTGCTCCACCAGCACGATGGACAGCCCCTGCTCCTTGAGCCGGCGGATCGTGGACATGACCTCGCCGACGAGCTGGGGGGCCAGGCCCTCGGAGGGCTCGTCCATCAGGAGCACCCGGGGATTGGACATGAGGGCCCGCCCGATGGCGAGCATCTGCTGCTCGCCGCCCGAGAGCAGGCCCGCCGCGCCGCGCCGTCGCTCGCCCAGGCGCGGCAGCTGCGCGTAGATGCGCTCGAGATCGTGGCGCAGCGCCGCGCGCGACGGCCGCCGGATCAGCG
>DATJIR010000300.1:0-25362 GCA_035493135.1 Verrucomicrobiia bacterium | reverse complement strand
CTCCTTCATCGCGGTCTCGGTCGCGGCGCCCACCTTGATGACCGCCACGCCGCCGGCCAGCTTGGCCAGCCGCTCCTGCAGCTTCTCCCGGTCGTAGTCCGAGGTGGTCTCCTCGATCTGGGCCCGGATCTGCTTGATGCGTCCCTCGATGGCCGCGGTCTTGCCCGCGCCCTCGACGAGCGTGCTGTTGTCCTTGTCCACCACGATCTTCTTGGCCCGGCCGAGGTCCTCCAGCTTGATGTTCTCGAGCTTGATCCCGAGGTCCTCGGTAATGGCCTTGCCGCCGGTCAGGATCGCGATGTCCTCCAGCATGGCCTTGCGGCGGTCGCCGAAGCCGGGGGCCTTCACCGCCGCGGTGTGCAGCGTGCCGCGCAGCTTGTTGACCACCAGGGTGGCCAGGGCCTCACCCTCGATGTCCTCCGCGATGATGAGGAATGGCTTGCCGGAGCGCGCCACCTGCTCGAGCAGCGGCAGCATGTCCTTCATCACGCTGATCTTCTTCTCGTGGATCAGGACCAGCGCGTCCTCGAGCACGACCTCCATGCGCTCGGCGTCGGTCACGAAGTAGGGCGAGAGGTAGCCGCGGTCGAACTGCATGCCCTCGACCACGTCCAGCACGGTCTCGGCCGACTTGGATTCCTCCACCGTGATCACGCCGTCCTTGCCCACCTTCTCCATGGCCTCGGCGATCAGGCTGCCGATGGTCTTGTCGTTGTTGGAGGCGATGGTGGCGACCTGCGCGATCTCCTTCTTGTCCTTGGTGGACTTGGACATCCGCTTGAGATCTTCGACCACCGCGTCCACCGCCTTGTCGATGCCGCGCTTGAGCCCCATGGGGTTGGCGCCGGCAGTGACGTTCTTCAAACCCTCGCGGATGATGGCGTGCGCCAGCACGGTCGCGGTGGTGGTCCCATCTCCGGCGATATCCGAGGTCTTGGACGCCACTTCCTTCACCATCTGGGCGCCCATGTCCTCGTAATTGTCCTTGAGCTCGATCTCCTTGGCGACCGTCACCCCGTCCTTGGTGATGGTCGGGCTGCCGAACTTCTTGTCGATGACCACGTTACGGCCCTTCGGGCCCATGGTGGCCTTGACCGCGGCCGCCATGATGTTGACCCCGCGCAGCAGGGCCGCCCGTCCCTCATCACTGAACATGACCTGCTTCGGCATCTCTCGCTCTCCTCCTGGCTCACTCGGTGGAATTGACCGGGCCCACCCTCGTCCGGGGGCCGGTCGGGTTCATTACGTTGGATGGTGACGACCGGGCTGGTCCCCCGGGGCTACTCGATGATGGCGAGCACGTCCTCTTCCCGCAGGATCAGGTACTCCTCGTCGTCCAGCTTGACCTCGGAACCGGAGTACTTGCCGAAGAGGATCTTGTCGCCGGCCTTCACGTCGAGCGGGACCTTCTTGCCCTCGTCGTTCACCTTCCCGTTGCCCACCGCGATGACCTTGCCCTCCTGGGGCTTTTCCTTCGCCGTGTCCGGGATGATGATGCCGCCCTTCTTGACCTCCTTCTCCTCCTCCCGCTTGACGAGAATTCGGTCGTGCAACGGACGAATCTTCATGGTCAGCGTGCCTCCAGATGTAAGATGTTGGCCCTTGCGGCGAATGCCGCCCTTGGCGATGTTAGCACTCAACCAAGGCGAGTGCTAATATAGCCGCCGGCCCGATGGTTGTCAAATCGAAATATGCTTTTCCCGGAAGCAACTTGCTTCAAACTCTCACCAAGGTGACCCATGACCCCTGGATCCAGTAGGCCTGCCGTCCTGATCTCCCGGCTGCTCCCCGAGGCGGCCGTCGACCTGGCGCGGAGCCGGGCCGAGGTCGACGCCTACGCCGTCGACGGCGCGATGCCCCGAGCCGACCTGCTCGCCCGGCTGCGCGGAAAGCAGGGGCTGATCTGCGTGATCAGCGAGGCCATCGACCAGGCCCTCCTCGACGCCTCCCCGGACCTCCGCGTCGTCTCGAACGTGGCGGTGGGCTACAACAACGTCGACGTCGCGGCGTGCACCCGGCGCGGGGTCGTGGTCACCAACACCACCGACGTGCTGACCGACACCACCGCAGACTTCGCGTGGGCGCTCCTGATGGCCACCGCCCGCCGCGTGGTGGAGGCCGACCGCTACCTGCGCGAGGGGCGGTTCCAGCAGTGGGAGTACATGCTCCTGCTGGGCGGCGACGTGCACGGCAAGACCCTGGGCGTGGTCGGCTTCGGCCGCATCGGCCGCGCGATGGCCCGGCGGGCCCAGGGCTTCGGGATGCGCGTCCTCTACCAGGACGCGGTGGCCGCGGACGCGGCGGCCGAGCGCGAGCTGCACGCGACCCGGACCGATCTCGCCACCCTGCTCCGCGAGTCGGACTTCGTCAGCCTGCACACCCCGCTCATCCCCGAGACCCGCCACCTGATCAATGCCCAGTCCCTGCGCACGATGAAGAAGACCGCCTACCTCGTCAACGCGGCCCGCGGCCCGGTGGTGGACGAGGCGGCCCTGGTCCAGGCCCTCCGGGAGCGGTGGATCGCCGGGGCGGGCATCGACGTGTTCGAGGAGGAGCCCAAGGTGCACCCGGGCCTGATCGGGCTGACAAACGTGGTGCTGGCCCCCCACATCGCAAGCGCCTCCTCGGAGACGCGGCTCAAGATGGCCACGCTGGCGGTCGAGAACTGCCTGGCGGTGCTCGAGGGCAAGACTCCCCCGACGCCGGTGAATCCCGAGGTATTGACTCGCCGCTAGCCGTCGACCGGCCGCGGGCCGGGCTCGGGCGATAACGGCCGATCCCATGGATTCCCAGCTCTGGGCGTTCGTCCTGGTCGCCACGCTCCTCGCCGTCACCCCCGGCGCCGACACGCTCCTGGTCGTCCGCAACGTGCTGACCCGCGGTCGCCCCGCCGGTCTCGCGACGATCGCCGGCATCGCGGCCGGCTGCCTGGTCCACGCCACCCTCTCCGCGGTCGGCGTCGCGCTCGTCCTGGTCCGCTCGGCCGAGGCCTTCGCGGTGCTCAAGTGGTGCGGCGCCATTTACCTCTTCGCGCTGGGGGCGCAATCGCTCCGGCGCTGGCTCCGCCTGGACGCGCAAGCCCCCGGGAGCGCTGAGGAGGGGCCGGCGGACCGGCCGCGCGCGGCGCGACGGCTGCGGTCCTGGCTGGAGGGCCTGCTCACCAATGTGCTGAACCCGAAGGTCGGGATCTTCTACCTGGCATTCCTGCCCCAGTTCATCGCGCCGGGAGACGCGGCCCTCCCGCGGTCGCTGCTGCTGGCGGGCCTTCACATCGGCATCGGGGTGGCCTGGCTGACCGCGGTCGCCTTCGGGGTGGGCCGGATTCGCCCGCTCGTGGAGAGCCGCCTCTGGCGCGCCCGGCTCGACGGGGCCAGCGGGGCGGTGCTGATCGGGCTCGGGGTCAGGCTGGCTGCCGAGCGCCGCTGAGGCCCACCCCGCGCTCGATCCGCCGGGCCAGCCGATGCAGTCGGTGCTCGAAGGCGGCCAGCACCCGCTCCGACGCCCGGTGACGCCGCGCGAGGGCGAGGGCCTCTTCCACCACCCCGCGCGCCGCCGCGAGATCGCGCCTCCGGTGCTCGTGGACCTTGGCGATCTCCTCCCAGGGGCGCGGATCGAACTCCCGCGGCGCGCGGGCCGCCGCTTCCCAGAGCGCGCGCGCCTCGTCCCAGCGCGCCCGGCGCTTCTCGGCCTGGGCCAGCCGCAACAGCAGCCGCTCCCGGGACGGGGTCGGCAGGCCCGAGTCGAGCGCCATCCGGTAGCACGCCAGGCTCCGCTCCGGCTCGGTCATCTCGAGCAGCCGGCCGAGCCCGGCCAGCGCCTCCGGCTCGAGCTCCGGAATCGGGGCGCGCACCACTGCGTCGGCGACCCAGCCGGTCAGCGCGGCGAGCGAGAGGATGTCGTGCCGGTTGTGCTCGAACACGCGCGGCAGCTCGTCGGGCCGCTTCCGTCGCAGGTACTCGAAGTAGACGGTGGGGATCAGGGCGCCGGGTAGATCGTCGTCGCGGGTGAAGCGGAGCGCGTGCTGCTCGACGGTCCCCAGGCGGCAGTCGGCGAGTCGGTCGCTCCAGAGACGGCGGGCCGGGGCCAGCAGGTCGACGTGGAAGACCTCGCCGGGGAAGCGTCGGCGCCCGAGCACGAAGCGGGTCTCGAGCAGCGGCAGGTCGAAGCCGCTGCCGTTGTAGGTGACGAAGCCGTCGAATCGGCGGAAGATCTCCTCGAGCGCGGTCAGGAGCGCGGGCTCCTCGTCGAGGTCGCGCATGAAGAACTGCCGCACCTCGAAGTCGTCGCCGTCGAAGAAGCCCACCCCGACTAGGAACGCGTAGGTGCCGGTGCCGCCGGCCAGGCCGGTGGTCTCGGTGTCGAGGTAGAGCAGGCGGTGGGCCTCGGCCACCTCGCCGCCGGCGCGACCGAGGAGCGACAGGGCCAGCGGCGCCGCCTCGCGGGCCGCGAGCAGCGACTGGGCGCCGTGCCGGTGATCGACCGGGAAGCGGCGGCGCACCACCAGGAGGCGCCCGCGCTCGTTCTCCTCGATCGCGCCGTCGAGCAGGCCCTCGAGCGAGCGGGGCGACCCCGCGGGCGGACGGGTCCGGCTCTTCGCCTCGATGCGGCGGATGATGCGGGTCAGCTCGGTGAGGTCGCGCGCCACGCGGGCCGAGGGGTCAGCGCCGAGGCACGAGGCGCTTGAGAACCTTCAGGGCCACCGGCTTGGCCTGGCGCCCCACCTCGTTCACCGGACCCACGCAGGAGGGACAGCCGCTCCGGCAACCGCAGGCTTCGAGGGTCTCGAGGCCGCGCGCGAGCATCTCGGGGAGCACCTCGAAGATGCGCTCGGCCAGACCGATACCGCCGGGCTGGTTGTCGTAGAGGTAGATCGTCGGAGTGAAGGTCTCGCCCTGCAGGAGCTGGGCGCGCATGGTCTCCCGCGTCACCACCTGGCCGGCCTGCGACGGGGAGCCGTCGCCGAGCCAGGAGCCGACGTCGCGGATGTCGCACAGCAGGAAGATGGGGGCGAGGCTGTGCAGCAGGTGGCTGAGCGCGCGGAGCCCGTCCACCAGGTCGTCGCGGCGGGGCGAGATCTCCGCGAGCAGCTCGGGGTCGAGGGTGAGCCAGGCGCTGGTGGTCTGCATCTCCTGCTGCGGCAGCTCCACCTCGCCCGAGCCCACGTTCTCGAGCGTGCCCATCTTGATCTTCTTGAAGCCGACCACCTTCTCGGCCACCAGCACCTCGCCCTGCTCGGCGAGCAGGCCCGGCGTCTCCTGCCGCCCGAAGCGCTGGAGGATCCACACGCCCTTCGCGGTGATCGCGTCGGTGAAGTAGTCGACCACCACCTTCTTCACGTAGGCGACCTTCTCCTCGTCCTCGCGGTAGTGGAGCTCCTGCACCTCGAAGGGCTCGCCCTCCACCATGTAGATGGCCTTGGGGTAGATCATCGCGAAGGCGCTCTTCCAGTCGACCTCCGCGATGATCTGCCGCCGCTTCACCTGCTGGGCGTCGCGCGCGGTGGTGTCGATGACCAGGAAGTTGTCCGAGGTCACGGTGCGCAGCGAGATGTGATCGGCCGGGTAGGTCTCCGAGCTCCAGTGGAAGTGCGCGCCCGCCCGGTGGAGCACCCCCTCGTCCTCCAGTGCGGCCAGGTGGGCCGACACGTCGCCCCCGAAGACCTCGTCCGCGCCCAGCGGCAGCTCGAAGGCCGCGCACTTGACGTGGTTGATCAGGATGAACGGGTTCTCCGGGTTGATGCGCGCGTGCTCGGGCGGGGCGCCGAAGAGATAGTCCGGGTGCGCGGCCAGGTACTGGTCCATCGGCGAGCTCGTCGCCACCATCACCGCGGCGGACTCTCCGGTGCGCCGCCCGGCCCGGCCCGCCTGCTGCCACATCGACGCGATGGTGCCGGGGTAGCCCGCAAGCACCGCCAGGTCGAGGTGGCCGATGTCGATGCCCAGCTCGAGCGCGCTGGTGGAGACCACCCCCAGCACCTCGCCCGAGCGCAGCCCCTGCTCGACCTCGCGGCGACGGAGCGGCAGATAGCCGCCGCGATAGCCCCGCACGATGCCGGAGTCGCCGGTCTTGTCCTCGACCATCTTCTTGATCGAGGACAGCACCACCTCGGTGGAGAGCCGGCTCTGGCAGAAGACGATGGTGGCGACCTTCTGCTTCAGGAAGCGGGCCGCGAGCTTGGAGGCCTCCCCGAGATAGGGCGCGCGGATGCCGAGCTCCGGATTGATCACCGGCGGGTTGTAGACCATGAAGGTCTTCTCCCCGGTGGGCGCGCCGCTCTCGTTCAGCTCCACGACCCGCTCGCCGGTCAGCCGCTGCGCGAGGTCCCCCGGATTGGCGATGGTCGCCGAGGCCATGATGAACTGCGGGCTGGCCCCGTAGTGCCGGCAGATCCGCTTGAGCCGCCGCAGCACGTTGGCGAGGTGGCTGCCGAAGACGCCGCGATAGGCGTGCAGCTCGTCGATCACCACGTACTTGAGGTTCTGGAACAGGTTCACCCACTTGGTGTGGTGCGGCAGGATCCCCGAGTGGAGCATGTCCGGGTTGGTCAGCACGAGGTTGGCCCGCGCCCGCACCGAGCGTCGCGCGTCCTGCGGGGTGTCGCCGTCGTAGGTGAACATCCGCATGTCCGGCAGCGACTTCGCCAGCTCGGTGAGCTCCGCGAGCTGATCCTGAGCCAGCGCCTTGGTGGGGAATAGGTAGAGCACGCGCGCTTCCGGCTGCTGCACCAGGGCCTGCAGCACCGGCAGGTTGTAGCAGAGGGTCTTGCCCGACGCGGTCGGGGTCACGACTACCAGGTGCTCGCCCTTGGCCACCGCCTCGAAGGCCTTGGCCTGGTGCGAGTAGAGCTGCTCCACCCCGCGCGCCTTTAGGGCCTCGACGATTCGCGGATCGAGCGACGAGGGAAAGGGCGCGAACACCGCCGGCTTGGCCTCGAAGTGACGGACCGCGCTGATGAGCGGGCCGGTCTCGAGCGACGTCAAGAGCTCGTCGAGGAGCTCCCGGATTTGCATGGCTCATCCTATGTTTAGTGAGCGCAAGTTGTCAACTTTGGGGGCCCTGTGACACCCTGGGAAACGTGATGACGGCGCGACGATTCCTGGCTCCGCTCGCGTGGTCGGCGCTGATCGCCTGGTTCTCGAGCGACCGCTGGGGCGCGGGCACGACGTCTCCCCTGCTCGAGCCGTGGCTCCGCGCGCTCGCGCCGTGGGCCGCCCCCGAGCAGATCGCCGCGCTCCACTGGCTCGCGCGCAAGGCGGGGCACGTGGGCGAGTACGCGGTGCTCGCGCTGCTCTGGCGGCGCGCGCTCGCGCGCGGGGGCTGGCGCGGACCCCTCACGCTCACGGTGCTCACCGCTGCGCTCGACGAGGCGCACCAGGCCATCACCCTCACCCGCGAGGGCAGCGTGACCGACGTGCTGCTCGACGCGGCGGCGGCGGGGGGAGCGCTCGCGGTGGCCGCGCTCGGAATCCGGCCGAGCGCCGATCACCTCGCGCGCCTCCTGCTGTGGATCGCCGCCGCGGGCGGCACCGTGCTGCTCGCGATCGACCTCGCGGCCGCCGCGCCCTCGGGCTGGCTCTGGCTCACGGTGCCGGCGGCGTGGCTCTCGCTCTGGGCGTGGCGATGGAGGCGGGCGCGCGCGTGAGCGATCTGCCCGCGTGGCGGCAGGGCGACCTGCCGCACGCGCCCGCCTACAATCCGATCAACCTGGTCCGCGTCATCGGGCCGGGCGCGATCCTGCTCGGGCTCTCCCTCGGCGCGGGTGACTGGCTGCTCGGTCCCGCCATCGCGGCCGCCTACGGGCCGAGCCTCCTCTGGATCTGCACCCTGTCGATCCTCTTCCAGGGCGTGCTCAATACCGAGATGGCCCGCTACACCCTCGCGACCGGCGAGCCGGTGTTCACCGGCTTCATGCGCCAGCGCCCGGGGCCGCGCACCTGGGCCGTCGTCTACTCGCTGCTGCACCTGGCCCAGGTCGGCTGGGCGGGCTGGGCGCTCGCGGGCGGCTCCGCGCTCGCCGCGCTGCTGCTCGGCCGGATGCCGCGCGAGGAAGACCGGGCGATCACGGTGGGGCTCGGCTTCCTGCTCTTCCTCGCCGCGGTGGGTCTGGTGCTCGCCGGCCGCCACCTCCATCGGGCGCTCGAGATCGTCGAGTGGATCATGATGGGCTGGATGTTGCTGTTCCTGGCCGCCCTCGCGCTGCTCTACGTGCCGCGGCCGGTGTGGGCCGCGCTCGGCGGGGGCTTCGTGGGTCGACCTCTCTGGGAGCCCGGGTGGCTGCCCGCGCCGCCGCTCGATCGCTCGCTCGACTGGCTGCTCGTCGCGGGCTTCGCGGCCTACTCGGGCGCGGGCGGAACCGTCAACGCGATGCTCACCTACTGGCTGCGCGACAAGGGCTTCGGCATGGCGGGGACGGTGGGCGTCCAGCCGACCGCGGTGGGCGCGCAGATCCTCCTGCTCCCGCGCGAGGGCGCGATCTTCCCGCCGAGCGAGGCCAACGTGGCCAAGTGGCGCGAGTGGTGGCGCTATCTCCGCGCGGATCTCTTCTCGCTCTGGACCGTGGTGTGCCTGATCGGCATGGCCCTGCCGGTGGCGCTGGCCCTCGACGCGGTGCCGCGCCACACCGACGTCAGCGGGCTGGGCGCGGGCGCGGTCTTTGCGCGCGAGCTGGCGCGGCGCTACGGGGCGGTGCTCTGGATGCCCGCACTCCTCACCGCGCTCTGGATCTTCTTCTCGACCCAGGTCGGGATCGCGGAGGGCTTCGCCCGCCACGTGACCGAGATGCTCTGGACCGCGGGGGCGCGGCCCGGCGTGAAGGGGCCGGCCTGGCTCTTCTACCCGGTGCTCGCGCTCTTCGTGGTGGCGGGCGGCCTCGCCATGACGCGGGCCGCGCCGCTCACCTTGATCCTCATCGGGGCCAACGTGGCCGCGCTGAACTTCGCGGTCCTGTCCTTCCACACCCTGCGCCTGAACCGCGCGCTGCTCCCGGAGCCGCTGCGGCCACCGCGCTGGCGGGAGGCGGTGGTGGCACTGGGCGGGCTCGCCTTCGCGCTGCTGGTCGCGCGGGTCCTCTCCCGCCTGCTGCTCGGGCTCTAGCCCGCGTCGCCGTCCCGCCGGATCGTCCGGCCGTTGGCGAGCACCAGCCGCAGGTCATCGAGCGCCTGCAGGCCCTCGGCCGGATCGCCCTGCACCGCGATGAGATCGGCCGCGTAGCCGGGCGCGATGCACCCGGTCACCGCCCCCAGGCCGAGGCAGTCGGCCGCGATCGTGGTGGCCGAGCGGATCGCCTCGAGCGGGGTCATGCCGTACTTCACCATCAGCTCGAGCTCCGGCAGCAGCGAGCCGTGGAAGTTGAGCGGGGTGCCCGAATCCGCGCCCGCCGCGATCCGTACCCCCGCGCGGTGCGCGAGCTGGAAGCTCGCCACGTGCGAGGGCAGCACCTGCTCCGACTTGCGCACCATGAAATCCGGGATGCCGGCCGCGAGTCCACCCGACGCGATCGCCACCGGCGCGTTCAGGGTCGGGACCAGGAACGTGCCGTCACGCCGCATGTGGGCCACGATCTCCTCGGTGAGGAAGATCCCGTGCTCGATGGAGGTGATCCCGGCCGCGATCGCGTCGCTGATGCCGGAGGCGGCCATCGCGTGGGCCGCGGTGCGCCGTCCCGCCTTCCGCGCCTCCTCGATGGCCGCGCGCATCTCCTCGAGCGTGAGCTGGGGCGAGCCGGGCTCGACGCCCGGGGTCATGACCCCGCCGGTGGCGATGAGCTTGATCACGTCGGCACCCGCCTTGAGCTGCTCGCGCACCGCCTTGCGGGCGTCGTCGGGCCCGTCCGCCTCCCGGGCGAGAAAGTGCCCGTGCCCGCCGGTCATGCACACCGGCCGGCCCGCGGCCACGATGCGCGGGCCCGCGACCCAGCCCTCCTGGATCGCCCGTCGCACCGCCATCTCCACGTACTCGCGGCCGCCCAGGTCGCGCACCGTGGTCACCCCCGCCTCCGCGGTCTGGCGCGCGCGCAGGAGCGCCTTGATCGCGGTGAGCGCGAGGGGCTCCTCGCGCATCGGCCGCACCGGGTCGGCCTCCGCGCCGAAGCACAGGTGTACGTGGCAGTTGATGAGGCCGGGCAGGATGGTATGACCCGCGAGGTCGACGCCGGTGCCGCGCGGCGCCCGCGCCTCGTCCACCACCGCGGTGATCGTCCCCCCCTCCACCACCACCGAGCGCCCCCGGATCGGCTCGGCGCCGGTGCCGTCGATGATGCGGGCGCCGCTCAGGACCAGGGTGTCGCTCATGGCTAGACCTTCAGGCGCGGATCCAGGGTGTCGCGGAGCCCGTCGCCGAAGAGGTTGATCCCGAGGACCGTGACCAGGATCGCGAGGCCGGGAAAGGTGGCGAGCCACCACGCGGTGGAGAGGTAGACGCGCCCGTCCGCCAGCATGCCGCCCCAGGTGGGGGTCGGCGGCTGCACGCCCAGGCCGAGGAACGAGAGCGCGGACTCGATCACGATGACCCGCGCCATGTCGAGCGTGGCTACCACCAGCCAGGGGGTGAAGGTGTTGGGCAGCACGTGGTGTCGGAGCACGCGCCAGTGCTGGCTGCCGAGCGCGATCGCGGCCTGCACGTACTCGCGCTCGCGGATGGAGAGCACCTCGCCGCGCACCACCCGGGCGTAGACCACCCACGACGAGACCCCGATGACGATGATGATGTTGCGCAGGCTCGGGCCGAGCACCCCGATCACCGCGATCGCGAGCAGGATGAAGGGAAACGCGAGCTGGATGTCGGCCAGGCGCATCAGAAAGTCGTCCACCCGCCCGCCGAAGTAGCCCGCGAGCAGCCCGATGAGCATGCCGAGAAGACCCGAGATCGCCACCGCGGCGAGCCCGACCACCAGCGCGATGCGCGACCCGAAGACGATGCGCGAGAGGATGTCGCGCCCGAGGTGATCGGTGCCGAGGGCGTGCAGGCGCCCCTGCGCGTCCTGCCACCCCGGCTCTCGCAGGCGCTGGCCGATGTCCTGCTCGAGCGGATCGAAGGGCGACACCAGCGGGGCGAACAGCGCGGCGAGCAGGACGCCCAGCACCACGAGCATGCCGAAGAGCGCGGTGCGCCGCCGGATCAGGCGCCGGAGCAGGGTCGCCCACTCGCGGTCGGCCCACGGGCGGCGGGCCGCGAGCGGGACGACGGGAGTGGCCACGGACGACGGCCGAAGCGCGGCCATCAGCGGTACCGGATGCGCGGGTCGAGGTAGGTGTAGACCACGTCGACCAGGAGGTTGACGATCACGAACGTGCTCGCGAGCAGGAACACCGCCGACTGCACCACCGGGTAGTCCCGATTGAAGATCGCCTGGACCGAGAGCCGGCCCACCCCCGGCCACGCGAAGATCGTCTCGGTGATCACCGAGCCCCCGAGCAGGGTGCCGAGCTCGATGCCCACGATGGTGACGATCGGGATCGCCGCATTCTTGAGCGCGTGCTTCCATACCACCGGCGGCTCCCCCACCCCCTTGGCGCGGGCGGTGCGGATGTAGTCCTGGCCGAGCACCTCGAGCATGCCGGAGCGAGTGAGCCGGGTGATCCGCGCGGTGGTGAAGAGGCCCAGGGTGATCGCGGGCAGGATCAGGTGCTCGAGGCTGCCGCGTCCGGAGGAGGGCAGCCAGTTGAGCCGCACCGAGAAGACCAGGATCAGCATGATGCCGAGCCAGAAGGTCGGCATCGCCTGGCCGAGCAGGGCCACCACGGTCGAGACGTAGTCCACCGAGGTGTTGCGCCGGACCGCCGACACGATGCCGGCCGGGATGGCCAGGGTGAGCGCAATCAGCAGGCCCGCCCCGGCCAGCTGGAAGGTGGCGGGCAGGCGCTCGAGGACCAGCCCCATCGCGGGCTCGCCGTGGCGCAGCGACTCTCCGAAGTCGCCCCGCACCGCGCCCTTGAGGAAGCGGACGTACTGGACGGCCACCGGGTCGTCGAAGCCCATCGCGGTCCGGAATCTCGCGATGTCCTCCGCGGTCGCGTCGGGGGGCAGCAGGAGCGCGGCGGGATCACCGGTCAGGTGCAGGATGAGGAAGACCACCACCGAGACGCCGAAGAGGACGAGCAGCGACTGCCAGAGGCGTCGCAGCAGGTACGACCTCACGAGGTCACGCGCTCCAGCCGGGCCACCGCCTCGATGTGCGGGGTGTGCGGGAACATGTCCACCGGCTGCACCCACTCCAGGCGATAGCCGCCGCGCACGAGCTCGCCCAGGTCGCGGGCCAGCGTGGTGGGGTTGCAGGACACGTAGACGATGCGGCGGGCGCCGAGCGTGATGAGCGCGTGGAGCGCCTTGGGGTGGAACCCGGCGCGCGGCGGATCGGCGACCACCACCTCCGCGGTCACCCCCTTGGCGATCAGGGCGGGCAGCACGAAGCGCACCTCGCCGCTCACGAAGGTGCAGTTGGTGATGCGGTTGGCCGTCGCGTTCGCCCCCGCATCGTCCACCGCGGCCTGCGCGAGCTCGACCCCGTAGACCCACCGCGCGCGCCGGGCCAGCAGCAGGCTGATCGCGCCGGTGCCCGAGTACAGGTCGAGGACGGTCTCGGTGCCGGTGAGGCCGGTCGACTCGACCACCAGGTCGAAGAGGCGCTCCGCCTGCCGGGTGTTGGTCTGGAAGAAGGAGTTGGCCGACACCCGGAAGGTGAGCCCGCCCACCCCCTCGCGGATGTGGTCGCGGCCCCCCAGCAGGTGCTCCTCCACCCCGACCGCCACGCTCGCCTTCTTGGGGTTCACGTTCATCACCACGCTCGTGGTGCCCGCGTCGCGCGCTTGCAGGCGCTGGGCCAGCGGGGCCAGCTCCGACACCGCGGGCGCGGAGGTCACCACGTTGGTCATCAGCTCGCCGGTGTGCTTGCCCTCCCGCAGCATCAGGAAGCGGAGCAGGCCCTCGCCGGTGTCCTGCTCGTACACGGTGAGCCCGCGCTCGGCGAAGAAGGCGCGCACCTCGGCGAGGAGGCCGTTCATCCGCTCCGACTGGAGCAGGCAACGCTCGATGTCCAGCACCGAGTCGTAGCGCTCGGTCTCGTGCAGGCCGACGACCATCGCCCCCTTCGCCCGCGCCACCGTGAACTCCATCTTGTTCCGGTAGCCGAAGGTCTCCTCCGCGCCGATGATGGGCCGGAGCGGGACGTCCCGGAGGCCGCCGAGGCGCTCGAGCGCGTCGGCCACCTGCTTGGACTTGAAGGCGAGCTGCGCCGGGTAGGCCACGTGCTGCAGGCGACACCCTCCGCAGCGCCCGAAGTACGGGCAGGGCGCCTCCACGCGCTGCGGCGAGGGCTCCAGGACCGCCTCGATGATCCCGCGGCCGAACCGGGAGCGGACCTGGACGAGCCGGACCTGCAGCCGATCGCCCGGCAACCCACCCGGCACGAAGACCACATAACCGTCGGCCCGACCGACACCTTCGCCGCCGAAGGCGAGGTCGTCGATCGTCAGGGACAGAACCTCCCCTCGTTTGGGCCGCGCCATGGTAGCGACACTATAAGTGTCCGTCCGATTGGAGTCAATTTGACCCCCGCTCCCCTCGAGACGGTGACGGCCGGCCGCGGGGCTCGGAAGTGGCGAGGAGATAGACGGTCGCGTATCATGGGGGAGCGATGCGGAGTGCCCCTCGTTCTCCCTCTCCCGTTCGCGTGGGCGACGTCTTGCTCGCGGCCGTTCCCGCCCTCGAAGAGCGGCTGCTGGCCGAGCGCATCCGGCAAGGCTGGCGCGCCGCGGTGGGCGCCGATCTCTCGCGCCGGTCACGACCCGGCGAGCTGAAGGCCGGCACGCTGACGATCTTGGTCGACAACTCACCCTGGCTCCAGGAGCTCTCCATGCGATCCGCGGAAGTCCTCAGCGCGGTCCGTGCCCGCTTCGGCCCATCCGTCACCGCGCTGCGCCTGGGCCTCGCCGGCCCGGCTCCCGCGGAGCGACCGGCCCCGCGGCGCGCGACGCCTCCGACCGGCTCCCCCCGTCTCGACCCAGACGAGACCGCGCTCGTGGAGCGCGCCCTCGCCCCCGTCCAGGACTCCGAGCTCGCGAGGACGGTGCGCCGGCTCGTGTCCAAGGACCTGATCGCGCGTCGCGCCCGGGGGCTCGTGGCCCTCGTCCTGGGCGGGGCCGCCCTCGGCGGCACGCTCGCCGGCTGCGCCACCACCGGGAGCGGCCAGGCCGACCCGGTCGTCGCGACGGCCCCGGCGGTGCGCCGGCCCATCGGGGCACAGGGTGAGGCCTACGACCACTACGTGATCGCCCAGATGGAGGCGCGGGCCGGGCGGCTGCCCCAGGCCATCGCCCAGCTGCGCGAGGCCATCAAGACCGACCCCGACACCGCGAGCCTGTGGATCCAGCTCTCGCAGTGGCTCACCCGAATCAACGACGTCCCGGGAGCGTTCACCGCCGCCCAGAAGGCCATCGCGCTCGAGCCGGGCAACGCGAGCGCGTACATGACGCTCGCCGACCTCTACAAGCGGCAGCGCCGCCTGCCGGAGGCGGAGGCCGCGCTGGAGAAGGCGGTCGCCCTCGATCCCAAGACGCCGGAGGGCTACCTGGCCCTGGCCCAGCTCCACTTCGAGCAGAAGAATTACGACAAGGCCCGCTCGGTGCTGGGACGACTCGTGGCCGCGCGGCCGAACCTGTCGCAGGGGTACTACCTGCTCGGCCGCATCGGCATCGAGAACGAGCAGTGGGACGACGCGCTCACGAACCTCAAGCGCGCGGTGGAGCTCGACCCGGACCACGACGGCGCCTGGTCGGCCCTCGGCTTCGTCTACGAGGCCCAGAACAAGCTGGAGGACGCGGTCGCGGTCTACAAGGAAGCGCTCAAGGCCAACCCGGACAACGCGGCGTTCGTGGAGCGCCTCGGGGACCTCCTCGTCAAGCTCGGCCGCTACGGGGAGGCCCAGAGCGAGATCGAGGGCCTCGTGGAGTCGCTGCCGCGCGACCCGCGGGTATGGCTCAAGCTCGGCGCGATCCACTACGAGCAGAAGCAGTACGACCGCGCGGTGTCCGCGTTCCGGCAGGCGGTGACGCTCGAGCCCGGGAACATGCGGACGCGCTACTACCTCGCCACCGCCCTCATGGACGCGGGCAAGGAGGACGAGGCCCGCGGCGAGCTGGAGAAGATCCTCCAGGCGGACCCCCGCTCGATCGACGCGCGCGTGCAGCTCGGCTTCCTCTACGGGCGCGCCAAGCGCTACGACGAGGCGGTGGCCACGCTCCAGGAGGCGGTCAATCTCGACCCCAAGCGCCCCGAGCTGTTCCTGTACCTGGGCACCGCGCTGCAGCGCGCCAACCAGTACGACCGGGCCGCCAACGTCCTCCGCGAGGGGCTCTCGGTCGACGACAAGAACAAGGACCTCCACTTCCAGCTCGGGGTCGTGCAGGAGAAGCAGCAGCGGTTCGACGACGCGATCCGCTCCTTCCGCCGCGTGCTCGCGCTCGATTCCAAGCACGCCGAGTCGTACAACTACATCGGCTACATGTACGCCGAGCGCGGCACGAACCTCCCCGAGGCCATCCAGCTCATCCAGCAGGCGCTGGCGCTCGAGCCCGAGAACGGCTACTTCATCGACAGCCTGGGCTGGGCCTACTACCAGCAGGGCCGCTATCCCGAGGCGCTGCGCGAGCTCAAGCGCGCGGTGAGCCTGGCCAAGGAAGACCCCGTCCTCTTCGAGCACCTGGGCGACGCCTACCTCAAGAACAACCTCTCCAGCGAGGCGATCGAGGCGTGGGAGCGGTCGCTCAAGGCGGATCCGGACGGCCCCACCGCGGCCCAGGTCCGCAACAAGATCAAGGAGGCGCGGGAGAACCAGATCCGGGCCAAGGGTGCGTCGCCCAAGGCCGAGCAGAAGTAGCCGCCTCCGCGCCCTCCTGCTGGTGGTGGTCCTGGGCGGCTGCGCCACCGCGGCGCCGCCGACCGCTCCTCCGCCGGTCTCCGAGGAAGCGCGCGCCGCCCTCACCCGCATCGAGCAGCACCGGCTCGCGCTGCGCGACCTCCGGTCCCGGGCCAACATCACGATCCGCCGCAGCGGCCGGGCCCAGCGTCTCACCGGGGTGCTGCTGCTCCTGGCCGAGCCCCCGACCATGCGCTTCGAGGCCCTCTCGCCCCTCGGCCCGCCGGTGCTCATCGTGGCCGGTGACCCCAAGAGCGTCACCCTCTGGGAGGTGCTCGACAACCGGGCCT
Organism: Verrucomicrobiia bacterium; assembly: GCA_035493135.1. Classification (GTDB taxonomy): domain Bacteria; phylum Methylomirabilota; class Methylomirabilia; order Rokubacteriales; family CSP1-6; genus CAMLFJ01. The sequence continues at coordinate 9,162 of DATJIR010000300.1, read as the reverse complement.
ACATCGCGCCGGCCTCCCCGGACGCCAATCGCCGCTGGCTCGGCCTGGCCCTGGGCGTCGAGGACCTCGTGGCCCTGCTGGCCGGCCGGGTCCGGCCGATGCCGGACCCGACGACGGTCGAGCTCGTGGCCGCCGACGCGGTCGGCCCCTCCCTCCGGCTCACCGGGGCACCCGGCGAGCAGCGCATCTGGTTCGATCCCGACACCGGACAGGCCCGGCAGGTGGAGTGGACCGGCAAGAACCCGGCGCGCGTGACGTTCACGCCGGCCCCGGCGGACGGCCCGCCCGCCGGCTTCACGCTCGAGACCGCGGATGGAGCCCTGCGGGTCTCGATCGCCTACGTCGAGCCCCGGATGAACAGCTCGTTCGACCCGGCCCTGCTGAGCCTGACTGTTCCGCAAGACGTTAGAATTCAAGACTTCCGTTGACACTCCGTCGCGCCGCGTGATAGCGTGTGCTGCCTTGTCGAAGCGGTCACGGGGCAGCCAGGCGCTCGTCCTCCGCACCTCTGCCAAGGTGAACTTGGCCCTCGAGGTGCTGGGGAAGCGGGGCGACGGCTACCATGAGATCGCGACGGTGCTGCAGGCGGTGGATCTCTTCGATCGTCTGACGATGGAAACGGCCGACATCCTCTCGCTCCACGCCGATGATCCCGAGCTGCCCACCGATGACGGCAACCTCGTGATGCGGGCCGCGCGACTCCTCCAGAAAGCCGCCGGCATCGAGAAGGGCGCGCGCCTGCGGCTGCAGAAGCGCATCCCGGTCGCGGCCGGGCTGGGCGGCGGCTCGAGCGACGCGGCCGCGGCGCTCCTGGGCCTCAACCGGCTGTGGGGGCTCAGGTGGCCGCGGGCCCGGCTGCAGGAGCTGGCGGTGGAGCTCGGCATGGACGTGCCGTTCTTCCTGGGCACGGGCCGGGCGGTGGCGCGGGGGCGCGGGGAGCGCCTGCAGGCGCTCCCGGGCGGCGGCGGTTACGCGCTCGTGCTGGTGAACCCGCGCACACCGCTCTCCACCCGCGAGGTCTATGGCCGCGTGCCCGCGGGCTGGCACGCCGAGCCGACGGGCACGGAGCGAGTGATCGAGGCGCTACGGCGCCGCAACGTGGCGGCGCTCGCGGCCGCGTTGACCAACAACCTGGAGCGAGTGGTGGAGCCGGTGCTGCCGGTGATCGGACGCATGAAGGCGGCCCTCTTGGCAGCGGGAGCGCTCGGGGCGATCATGTCGGGCAGCGGTCCGACGGTGTTCGGGCTCGCGCGATCCCTGGACCACGCGCGCCAGGTCCGGTCGCGGGTGAGCCGGGCCGGGTGGGCCTGCTGGGCGGTCAGGACGAACTCGGGACCGGCGATCCGGGCGAGCCGATGACGGCACTGGGGCGTCGTTCAGTGGCAGGACTCGGGGCTTTGGACCCCGCAATGGAGGTTCGATTCCTCCCGCCCCAGCCAGCTCGAGCTTGGCGAGGTGCAGCCGCAGGCGAGCCGAGCGGATACGAGAAAGAGAACGTACCATCAGTCACGGGAGACGAACCCGACATGGCGATCCCGGTATGTCCTACGAGCTGAAGCTGTTCTCGGGCAACGCGAACCGGCCGCTGGCCGAGGAGATCGCCAAGACGCTCCAGCTCCCGCTGGGCGACGCGGACGTCTCGCGCTTCTCCGACGGCGAGGTCTACGTGCAGATCAACGAGAACGTCCGCGGCGAGGACGTCTTCGTGATCCAGCCCACCTGCCCGCCGGTCAACGACCACCTGATGGAGCTGCTCGTGATGATCGACGCCTTCAAGCGGGCGTCGGCGCGGCGGATCACCGCGGTCCTGCCCTACTACGGCTACGGCCGCCAGGACCGCAAGGTCCAGCCGCGCGTGCCGATCACCGCCAAGCTGGTGGCCGACCTGCTCACCGCCGCGGGGTGCCAGCGCCTGCTCGCGGTGGACCTGCACGCGGGGCAGATCCAGGGCTTCTTCAACATCCCGGTGGACCACCTCTTCGCCCTGCCCCCGATCATCGTCGATCACCTGGTCAAGATGGAGCTGCACGACCCGGTGCTGGTGTCGCCGGACGCGGGCGGCGTGGAGCGCGCCCGCGCCCTCGCCAAGCGGCTCAAGGCGGGCCTCGCCATCATCGACAAGCGGCGCGACGGCAACAACGTCGCGGTGTTCATGCACCTCATCGGCGACGTGAAGGGGCGGGACGCGGTGATCGTCGACGACATGATCGACACCGCGGGCACCCTGATCCAGGCCGTCGACGCGCTGAAGCGCGAGGGCGCGCGGCGCATCGTCGCCTGCGCGGTGCACGGGGTGCTGTCGGGTCCCGCGATCGGCCGCATCCGAGACTCGGGGCTGGAGGAGGTCATCATCACCAACACCGTCCCGCTCACTCCCGAGCGCCAGCTGTCCAAGATCCGCGTCCTCTCGGTCGCCCCGCTGCTGGCGGAGGCGATCCGTCGCATCCACGACGAGGAATCGGTGTCGACCCTCTTCGTGTAAGACCACTCAACAAGGAGCAACGAGTCATGGAAATGCGTGAGCTGACCATCAGGAAGCGTGACGGCATCGGCAAGGGCCCGGCCAAGCGGCTGCGCCGCGGCGGGCAGGTCCCGGCCACCCTCTACGGCGGCGCGGCCCCGGTGAACATCGCGGTGACGCCCAAGGACATCCTCCGGATCATCCACGGCCACGAGGGGAGTACCCAGCTCTTCCGGGTCTCCTTCGAGGGCAGCAAGGACGCCAAGATGGCCATCATCCGGGACATGCAGTTCGACCCGGTCTCGGAGAACCTCATCCACGTCGACCTGCAGGAGGTGGCGATGGACCGGGCCATCCAGGTCTCGGTGGCGATCCACCACGTGGGCGAGTCGGTCGGGGTCAAGGACTCGCAGGGTATCCTCGAGATGGTGCTCCGCGAGGTGCGGGTCTCCTGCCTGCCGGGCAACATCCCCGAGTACCTCGAGGCCGACGTCACCAACCTGAACATCCACGACGTGCTCACCGTGAAGGACCTCAAGGTCCCCGAGGGGGTGCGCGTCCTGAACGATCCCAACCAGGCGGTGGTGACGGTGGCTCCGCCGGCGGCAGAAGAGGTCGCGGCGGTCACCGCGGCGCCCACCGAGGCGGCGGCGGCCGAGCCGGAGGTGCTCACCGAGCGGAAGCCCAAGGAGGAAGCGGGCGAGGCCGAGAAGGCCGGAGGCGAGAAGAAGAAGTAGGTGGCCCAGGCCGTCGTCGGACTGGGCAATCCGGGGCCGGAGTACCGCAACACCCGTCACAACGTGGGCCAGCGCGTGGTGGACGCGCTGGCCCGCCGCATTCATGCGCGCTTCGAGCGCGACGGCGCCCACGCCGTCGCGTCCGCGCGCTGGCAGGGCGAGGGGCTGTACCTGATCAAGCCGGGAAGCTTCATGAACGTCACCGGGCCGCCGATGGCGCGCCTCGCGCGGAGGCTCGGCCTGGAGCCTGCCGACCTCGTCATCGTCTTCGACGACATCGATCTCCCCCTCGGCAAGGTCCGCGTGCGCCAGAGTGGCAGCGCGGGCGGGCACAACGGGGTGCGCTCGATGATCGCGGCCTTCGGCACCGACGCCCTCCGGCGCGTCAAGATCGGCGTCGGCCGACCCGGGACGCCCGGTGAGGACCGCCATCGGGTGGCCGACCACGTGCTCTCGCCCTTCGAGCCCGAGGAGCACGAGGCGGTCGCCCGGGCCTGCGACGAGGCGGCCGATCAGGTGATGAAGCTGGTGGAGGGCCGCTGACCGCGGCGGCCGCATGAGCGCCATCCACGCCGCGGTGCGACGGTCCACCGGCAGCGGCGGGCTCGAGTGGCTGGAGGTGCTGGCCCTGCTCGCCCGGGAGGCCCGCACCGCGATGGGCCGCGAGCTGGCGCAGGCCGCCACGCCGCTCGTCGACCGGGACGCGATCCGGCGGGCCCTGCGGGAGACCGCGCAGGCCCGCGCCGCGCTGGGCCAGACCGGCGCGCCCCCGTGGGACGGGGTGGTGGACGTGCGCCCGATGCTCGAGGCCGCGCGCGTGCCGGGCTCGGTGGCGGAGGCGGCAGACCTGGCCGCGCTGATCCCGCTGCTCGAGGCGGCGGGACGCCTCCGGGCCTACGGCCGCGCCATCGCGCCGGTCGCGCCCGAACTCGCGGCCAGCCTGGCCGGCTTCCCGCAGCAGAAGGAGCTGGCCGACCGGCTCGCCCGATCCATCGACCCCGACGGTCAGCTGCGCGACGACGCCTCCCCCGCCCTGCGGCGCGCGCGCGGCCGCATCCGCGACCTGCGGCGAGAGATCGTCAAGCGGCTCGAGGCCTACTTCGGCGCGCCCGGCGCGGAGGCCACCTTCCAGGAACGCTACGTCACCGTCCGCCACGGCCGCTACGTGCTGCCGATCCGCGCGGAGGCCAAGGGCCGCCTGCGCGGCATCGTCCACGACCGGTCGCAGAGCGGGGCCACCCTCTTCGTCGAGCCGGAGGGAATGGTGGAGGCCAACAACGACCTCGTGCAGGCGGTGCGCGAGGAGGAGATCGAGATCCTCCGCATCCTGGCCGCCCTCACCGACGCGGTGCGAGAGGCGCTGCCGGAGCTGGACGCGCTCGTCGCCGGCATCGGCGGGCTCGACCTCGTCTTCGCCCGCGGCGCCCTCGCCGAGCGGACGGATGCGGTCGAGCCCGCGATCGGCGACGCGCGCGAGGTCTTCCTCCCCGGCGCCCGCAATCCCCTGCTCCTCGCCCAGGTGTGGAACGCGGCAGCGGCAGGGCGAGGGGCAGCCGAAGGCGAGCCGAGCGGATCAGTGGCAGGGCGAGGGGCAGCCGAAGGCGAGACGAGCGGATCAGTGGCAGGGCGAGGCGCAGCCGAAGGCGAGCCGAGCGCACTAGTGGCAGGGCGAGGCGCAGCCGAAGGCGAGCCGAGCGCACTAGTAGTCATCCCGATGGACATCGAGATCCACGCGGACCGCCCGCTGCTCGTCATCACCGGCCCGAACGCGGGCGGCAAGACGGTGGCGCTCAAGACCCTCGGCCTGCTCGCCCTGATGGCGCAGGCGGGCTGCCACGTGCCGGCGCGCGCGGGCGCGCGCCTGCCGATCTTCTCCCAGGTCTTCGCCATCGTGGGCGACGACCAGAGCGTGGCCGAGAACCTCTCCACCTTCTCCGCGTTCGTCAAGCAGCTCCGCGACGTGCTCGAGCGGGTCGACGAGCACTCGCTCGTGCTGCTCGACGAGCTGGGCGCGGGCACCGACCCCGACGACGGCGCCGCGCTGGCCCAGGCGGTGCTCGAGCACCTGGCCGAGCGCGGTGCGGTGGTGGCGGCCTCGACGCACCTCGAGCCCCTGAAGGGCTTCGCCTCGACCCACCCGCGGGCTCGCAACGCGTCGGTCGAGTTCGACCCCGAGCGCCTCGCCCCCACCTTCCGGCTCGTCTACGACCGGCCCGGCCAGAGCTACGCGCTCTCCATCGGCGCGCGACTCGGCCTGCCGCCCGCCCTGATCGAGCGGGCCCACGCGCATCGCTCGACCCAGCAGCGCCAGCTCCAGGAGCTCCTCGCGCGCCTCGATGACCGTGACCGCCGCGACGCCGAGCGCACCGCCGCGCTCGATCGACGCGAGGCGGAGAGCGCGGGTCTGCTGGCCCGGGCCCAGGCGGAGCTGGAGGCGGCGCGCGCCACCGCGCGAGAAGCGGTGGCCCGGGCGAAGGCGGAGGCCCAGCGCCTCGTCACCGAGGTGCGACGGCACGTCAACGACGAGTGGGACCGTCTGAAGCGCGCCGAGAAGAGCCGCCCGGCGCTCGAGCGCGCGCGCAAGCGGCTCGTGGAGACCGCGCAGCGGGTCGAGCAGACCGCGGGCGCGGCCGCGCCGGCGCCCGCCCTCGAGGGCGCCGCCGCGGCGGGCGATCGCGTCGAGGTCGGGCACCTCGGCCTCAAGGGCCAGGTGCTCGCGATCGACGGCGAGACCGCCACCGTGCAGGCCGGCGCGGTGACCGTGAAGGTGCCGCTGCAGGCGCTGACGGTGGTCGCCCGCGGCAATGCGGGCGGCGGCGGTGTGGCGCGAGGCGAAGGAGTCATGTACAGTCGCCCCCGGATGGGGACGGGACTGGGAGCAAAGGCGGGGACCCGAGGGGCGGTGGCGGTGCCGGGCAAGAGCGGCGTGCCGGGCGAGCTCCACCTCATCGGGCGGACCACCGACGAAGCGCGGGACCTCCTCGAGAAATACCTCGACGACGCCTTCCTCGCCGGCCTGACCACCGTCCGGATCATCCACGGCAAGGGCACCGGCGCGCTCCGGCGCGCGGTCGAGGACGTGCTGGGCGGCCATCCCCTGATCGCCGAGCATCGTCCGGGCGCGGCATCCGAGGGCGGCGGGGGCGCGACCGTGGCGACCCTCACCCAGGGCTGAGGCGCCTTCGACATGCCGGGCGGGTTCACCCAGCAGCACCTCGACGAGATCCGCTCCCGCGTCGACATCCTCGAGATCGTCGGCCAGTTCGTGAAGCTCAAGCGGACCGGCGAGAACTGGAAGGGGCTCTGCCCGTTCCACACCGAGAAGACCCCGTCGTTCACCGTGAATCCGAAGCGCAACATCTACCACTGCTTCGGCTGCGGCGCGGGCGGCGACGCGTTCAGCTTCCTGATGCGTCAGGATCGGGTCGCGTTCCCGGAAGCGGTGCGCGCCCTCGCCGAGCGCGCCGGGGTGACGCTGCCCGACGCGGGCACCCGGGCCCCCGAGATCGACGGCAAGCTCGAGGCGCTGCGGCGCGTGATGACGCTGGCCGCCGACTTCTACGCCGCCGCGCTCTGGGAGCCGGGGGGCGAAAAGGCGCGCGCCTATCTCGAGCAGCGCGGGGTGGATCCCGAGGTGGCCCGTCGGTTCGGGCTGGGCTACGCGCCCGAGAGCTGGAACGCGTTGCTCTCGGCCATGGCCCGGCAAGGCATCGGCGACGATCTCCTGGTGCAGGCCGGGCTCGCCCTGCCCCGCCAGAACCAGCCCGGATTCTACGACCGCTTCCGCGGCCGCCTCCTGTTCCCGATCCGCGACGTGCAGGGCCGCGTGGTGGCCTTCGGCGGCCGCGCGCTATCCGGCGAGGAGCCGAAGTATCTCAACTCTCCGGAGACCCCGCTCTACGTCAAGGGACAGACGCTCTACGCCCTCGACGTGGCCAAGGGCGCGATCCGCGACCGGAGTCGGGCCATCCTCGTGGAGGGCTACCTCGACTGCCTGATGGCGCATCAGCACGGCTTCGGCGAGACGGTGGCCGCGCTCGGCACCGCGTTCACCCCCGCCCAGCTCGGGCTGCTGCGCCGCTACGCCGACGAGGTGGTGGCCCTCTTCGACGCCGACGCGGCCGGCCAGAAGGCCTCGAGCCGGCTCGAGGAGATGATGAACGACGTGATGGACCTGCAGAACCTGGGCTGGTCCATCGCGCGCACCGGAGGCTTCGAGAAAGCGGGCCACCTGCCGATCCGGGTCGCGGTCCTCCCACCCGGCCACGATCCGGACAGCCTGCTGCGGGCCGAGGGCGCGGCCGCGCTCACCGAGCGGCTCGACGCGGCGCGCCCACTGCTGTCGTTCGTGCTCGAGCGGGCCCTCGGCGATGAAGACCTGGCCACCCCCCGGGGCCGGGCCAACGCCCACGCCCGCGTGGCCCTGATCCTGTCGAAGGTGGCCAATGCCGAGGAGGCGACCACGCTGGCCCGAGAGGCCGCCCGCCGTCTCGGCGTCGACTCCACCCAGCTCTGGATCGAGGCCCAGCAGCTCCAGGGGGCCCGCGCCCGGGGGCGGCGTCCCGAGCCGGCGGCCGGCACCGCGGGCGCCCCGGACGCGGATGCCTGGCCGCCGCCCGTTCCCTTCGAGCGCGATCTCGTGGCCCTCCTCTTGCAGGTCGACGACGCCCGGGTCGAGCTCCTCCCGATGCTCGAGGACGAGGACGTGGTGCATCAGGGATTGCGCCTCGTCCTGGCCGCGCTGCGGCGAGTCCCGGGCGGGGCGCCCGAGACCCTGATGGCCGAGATGCCGGGCGATCGAGAGCGGGGGCTCCTGGCCGCCCTGCTCGTCGAGGAGCGGAAGTGGGTCGATACACATAGTCACATCGCAGAGCTAAAGAGGCGGTACCATATCCGGCATCGTAAACACCGGGTGAGCCAGGTGACCCGGGCCATCATCGAGGCCCAGGCCAGCGGCGACCCGGCGCTGCCCGCGCTCGAGGACGAGCTTCGAGGGCTGCAGCGCGACTTGCAGCGGGAGGCGGAGGCCGTCAGGGAGCTGGCCCTGGCGCGCCCGGGGTCGTCGGGTCACGGCCCGGTGGACCCCCAGCGCCAGGCAGGAACACCCTAACCCCCACCAGGAGAGCGGCGAGGCATGGCGAACGAATCAAAGATGGCCGACGAACCGAAGATCGAGGAGCTGGACAAGCTCATCGCGAAGGGCAAGCAGAAGGGCTTCCTCACCTACGACGAGGTGAACGACGCCCTGCCTTCCGATCTCGTCACGCTCGACCAGCTCGACGACATCATGCTGATGTTCGGCTCGATGGACATCGAGCTGGTGGACTCGACCAAGGCGGCGCGCCTGCCGTCGGAGATGGCCTCCCAGGCCGCCGACCCCGAGCCCGACGACGAGGAGCCCGAGCCCCGGCGCATCGATCTCACGCCCGGTCCGGTCGGCCGCACCGAGGATCCCGTCCGCCTCTACCTGCGCGAGATGGGCAAGGTGGCCCTGCTGACCCGCGAGGGCGAGATCACGCTCGCCAAGCGCATCGAGGAGGGCAAGGACGAGGCGACCGCCGCGATCCTCTCCACGAGCCTCGCGGTCGAGAAGATCCGCGCGCTGCGCGAGGAGCTGCGGCGCGACGAGGCCCCGATCAAGGACGTGGTCGACTTCCCAGAAGAGGAGTCCACCGAGGAGAAGGAGGAGGCCCTCCGCCGCTCGGTGATCCGCGAGCTCGGCAACGTGGACCGGCTCCTGCGCGAGCGGGAGCGCCTGATCCACCAGTGGCGACGCCTCAAGGCCAAGGCCGGCGGGCGAAAGCGAGGCAAGGTCGAGCCCGCCTGGAAGCGCATCGAAACGCAAGCCGAAGCCAAGAAGAGCAAGGTCCTCTCGATCCTGCGCGGTCTCAACCTCCAGCAGTCCCTCCTCGACATGTGGGTCGCCGATCTCAAGAAGCTCGTCGAGAAGATCCACCGGGCCGA
>DATJIR010000299.1:0-4734 GCA_035493135.1 Verrucomicrobiia bacterium | reverse complement strand
GGCGGGGTGGGGGGCGTTCCCGGTGAGTGGTGCATCGCCCGCCCCTGCCGCCCCCCGCTCCTCCGCTCCCGCGGTGGTGAGTGGGTAGTCGATGCCGGTTGATATTTTCGCGCAGGCGTTGAACGGGCTCGCCTACGGAGTGCTCCTCTTCTTGCTGTCGGTCGGGCTCACGCTGATCTTCGGGATGCTCGACGTGGTGAACCTCGCGCACGGGTCGTTCTACATGCTGGGCGCGTACGCGGGGCTCTCGCTGATCGCGGTTACCGGCAATTTCTGGCTGGCCCTGCTGGTCGCCCCGCTCGCGGTCGGGTTGATCGGGGCGGTGATCGAGCGCTCGTGTCTCCGCCCCCTCTACCGGCGGCCGCCCCTCGATCAGGTCCTGCTGACGTTCGGCTTCATCTACCTGTTCGAGGATCTCGTGAAGTGGATCTGGGGCGGGCGCATCCGCTCGATCCCGCCGCCCGATCTCTTCGCGGGCTCGGTCTCGGTGCTGGGCGCGGTCATCCCGTCCTACCGGCTCTTCGTGATCGTGTTCGGCCTGGTGATGGCGGGGCTGCTCTTCCTGCTGATCGAGCGGACGCGCCTCGGGGCGATCATCCGCGCCGGGGTCTTCGACGCCGAGATGACCGCGGGCCTCGGGATCAACATCCACCGCGTGTTCACCGCGGTGTTCGCCTTCGGCGCCGCGCTCGGCGGCCTCTCCGGCGTCATCGCGGGGCCGATCCAGTCGGCCTACCCGTCCATGGGCGTGACCATCCTGGTCCCGGCCCTGATCGTGGTGGTGGTGGGCGGTCTCGGCAGCCTCAAGGGCTCCCTGATCGGCAGCCTCATCATCGGTCAGGCCGAGACCTTCGGGAAGGCGCGGCTGCCCGAGGCGGCCATGCTGATCATCTACGTCGTGATGGCCGTCGTGGTGCTGGTGCGCCCCCAGGGGCTGTTCGGGCGCCCGCTCAAGTGAAGCTCCGGCTGCTCGCCTTCGCGGCGGTGGTGGCGGCGCTGGCCCTGTTTCCGCTCGGGGCCGGACCCTACCCGGTCAAGCTGCTCCAGGAGATCCTCATCTGGGGCATCTTCGCGATGAGCCTGGATCTCCTCATGGGCTACGCGGGTATGGTCTCCTTCGGCCACTCCGCCTTCTTCGGCGTCGGGGGCTACGTGGCCGCGCTCGCGCTCGCCCGGAGCCCCGGCCTGGCCTCGGCGCTGGTGCTGCCCGCGGTGGCCGCCGGCCTCGCCGCGCTCGTGATCGGGTTCTTCTCGATCCGGGTGGGTGGCGTGTACTTCATCATGCTCACCCTGGCCTTCTCGCAGATGTTCCACGCCTACACCTTCCAGGTCTCGTGGCTCGGCGCCGAGGACGGGCTGGTCGGCATCCCGCGCCCGGCGGTGCCGGGGTTCGCCCTGGCGAGCCTCGGCGGCTTTCACGCCTACCTGCTCGTCCTGGTGGTGCTGACCGCGCTCGTCCTCTGGCGCGTCGTCCACTCGCCGTTCGGCCACGTGCTGCGCGGCATCCACGAGAACGAGGCGCGCATGCGGGCGGTGGGCTACGCGGTCGACCGCTACAAGCTCGCGGCCTTCGTCATCGCCGGGGTCGTCGCGGGCGTGGCCGGCTCGCTCTACACCCAGTTCAACGGCTCGATCACGCCGGACGCGTTCTTCTGGAAGACCTCCGGCGAGGCGCTGCTGATGGTGATCATCGGGGGCACCGGCACCCTCGGCGGGGCGATGCTGGGCGCGGCCGCTTTCATCCTGCTGCAGAGCCTGGTCAGCACCTACACCGAGCGGTGGATGCTGATCCTGGGCGCGACCTTCATCCTGTTCGTGCTCTTCGTGCCCGGCGGCCTCGTGGGCGCCCTGCGCGGGCGCGTAGGGCTCCGCGCGTGACGCCGCCGCTGCTGGCGGTCGAGGGGCTGAGCCGCGCCTTCGGGGCGCTGAGCGCGCTCAACCAGGTGTCGTTCGCGGTCGCGCCGCGGGAGCGCCGGGCCATCATCGGGCCCAACGGGGCGGGCAAGACGACGCTGTTCAACGTCATCACCGGCGAGCTCCGGCCGACGGGAGGACACATCCGGCTCGAGGGCGTGCCGATCGAGGGCCTCGCCCCGCACGCGGTGGCCCGCCGCGGCATCTCCCGCTCGTTCCAGCGCAACAACCTGTTCCCCCGGCTCGCGGTGCGGGAGAACCTGCGGCTCGCCGCGGCCGCCGGCACGCCCGGCACCTGGGATCTGCTGGGGAGCGTCGAGCGCCGGCGCGGTCCCCTCGATCGAGCGCGGGAGGTGGCCGGGATCGTGGGCCTGGCGGAGCGGCTCGGGGAGCCGGCCGGGCGCCTCTCCTACGGCGAGCAGCGCCAGCTCGAGGTCGGGGTGGCGCTCGCCACCTCGCCGCGGCTCCTGATGCTCGACGAGCCGACCGCCGGCATGTCGCCCGAGGAGACCCAGCGCATGACGCGGGTGCTGGAGGCGCTGCCGCGCGACGTGACGCTGCTGATCATCGAGCACGACATGGACGTGGTGGGCTCGCTCGCCGACCGGGTGACGGTGCTCCACTACGGCGAGGTGCTCACCGAGGGCACCTTCGCCGAGGTGAAGGCCGATCCGCGGGTGTACGAGGTCTACCTGGGGCACGCCTGAGCCATGCTCGACGTCGAGGCCATCCACACCTACTACGGCGACAGCCACGTGCTGCACGGCGTCTCGCTGCGGGTCGGGGCGGGGGAGGCGGTTGCCGTCCTCGGCCGCAACGGGGCGGGCAAGACCACCGCGATCCGGAGCATCGTCGGCTTCACGCCGCCGCGCGCGGGCCGGGTGGTGTTCGAGGGCCAGGCGATCGAGCGCTGGCCCGCCTACCGCATCGCGCGCCGCGGGCTTGCGCTGGTCCCGCAGGGCCGGCGCATCTTCGCCCCGCTCTCGGTGCGCGAGAACCTGCTGCTGGGCGCGCGGGCGCCGGGCTTCACCCTCGAGCGGATCTACGCGCTGTTCCCCCGGCTCCGCGAGCGCGAGCAGCAGTCGGGCGGCACCCTGTCGGGCGGCGAGCAGCAGATGCTCGCCATCGGTCGCGCCATGCTCACCAACAGCCGCCTGATCCTGCTCGACGAGCCCTCGGAGGGCCTGGCCCCGATGATCGTGCGCGAGATCGGGCGCATCCTCCTGGCGCTCAAGGCGGAGCGCCTGTCGCTCCTGCTCGTCGAGCAGAACTACCACCTGGCGCTCCGGGTGGCCGACCGGGTCTACGTGATGAGCAAGGGGCAGATCGTCTGGGAAGGCACCCCCGCGGGCCTCGAGGCCGACGAGGAGGTCAAGCGGCGGTACCTGGGCGTGGCGTGAGCCTCAGAGGAGGCGGAACAGGCGGGGCAGGGCGAGCGTGATCTCGGGCACGAGGATGACGATCACGAGGCCCACCACGAGGACCAGGATGAACGGCAGCATCGCGCGGGTGGCCCGGTCCACCGACAGATCGGCGATGCCGCACGCGATGAAGAGCCCCACCCCGATCGGGGGCAGGAAGAGGCCGATGCCGACCGCGGCCACGATCACGATCGCGTAGTGGATGGGGTCGATCCCGAGGCCGCTCGCCACCGGCAGGAGGCTCGGCAGCAGGATCACCACCGCGGGCAGCCCCTCGATCACCGCGCCGAAGAAGATGAAGATGGCGGCGGTGAGGAAGAGGAAGACGAGGCTGCTGCCCGGTACCACCGTCATGAGCCGGATCATCGCGGCCGGCATCTGCTGCACGGTCAGGAACCAGGAGATGACCCCCGCGGTGCCGAGCAGCAGCCCCACCGCGCCGGTGATCATTGCCGCGTGCATGACGAGGCCCGGTAGCGCCGACCACTTGATCTCCCGGTAGACGAAGAGCCCGACCACCGCCGCGTAGATCACGGCCAGCACCGAGGCCTCGGTCGGGGTCATGATGCCGCCCAGGATGCCGCCGAAGATGATCGCGGGCATGCCGAGCGGGATGAGGGCCTGGCGAAACGCGGTGCCGAGCTCGTGCAGGGTCGGCCGCGGCTCGGCCGCGATGCCGATGCGGCCGGCGGTGCGCCAGATGTAGCCCATGAGCACCAGCGCCATCACGATCGCGGGCAGGAAGCCCGCGGTGAAGAGGGCGGCGACCGAGAGGCTCGCCACCGAGCCGATCACGATCATGAGGATGCACGGCGGCACCAGGATGCCCATCGCGGAGGCCGCCGAGACGACCGCGACGGCCAGCTCCTTGCTGTAGCCGGCGCGCACCATGCCCGGGATCGTGGTGGCGGCCACCGCGGAGACGTCGGCCACCGTCGAGCCCGAGATCCCGGAGAAGATGTACTCGGCCGCCACCACCGCCATCCCGAGACCGCCGCGCACCCAGCCGACCAGGGCCACCGCCAGCCGGACCAGGCGATGCGCGATGCCGCCGGTCTCCATGAGCGCGCCGGCGAGGATGAACAGCGGCAGGGACAGGAGGACGAACGAGTCCACCTGGTGGAGGATGGTCTGCACGGTGACCGCGAGGGGGGCGGGCGAGGCCAGGATCGCGCCCAGGTAGCCGGCCAGCCCCACCGTCACCGCCACCGGCACCCCGACCGCGAGGAGCAGCAGGAAGACGGCGCTGACCAGGATCATCGACGGTCCGCGACCAGCCGCCAGAGCTGCGGGAGCGAGAACAGGATCATGAGGGCGCCGCCGACCGGCAGGGCCCCGTAGAACCACACCATCGAGAGCTCGAGCGAGTCGGACACCTGCCGTCGCGCCACCGGCCAGA
>DATJIR010000298.1:0-8151 GCA_035493135.1 Verrucomicrobiia bacterium | reverse complement strand
GTCGGTCTGGCGCAGCAGCGCGTCGAGCGAGAACTCGAGGTCGATCCCGCCCGCATAGCAGGGCACGCGCGGATCGAAGCCTCCCAGCGTGCGCCAGAGGGGCGTGCCCTGCCGGCGGGCCCGCAGGTCCCAGAGCGCGATGTCCACCGCGGAGATCGCGAGGGCCTGCGCGCCGCCGCGGCCGCCGTAGTGGAGCGCCCACCACATGGCCTGCCAGAGTGCCTCGATGTCCTGGGCCTCGCGGCCGGTCAGCCGCGGGGTCAGGTCGCGCGCGATCAGGGCGTGCACCGCGGCGCCGCCCGCGCCGACGGTGTAGGTGTACCCGACGCCCTCGGCGCCGTCGGCGTCGCGCAGGCGCACCGTGACCAGCTCGAAGCCCTCGATCACGCCGTGGGTGGAGTCGGAGAGAGCGACTGGCAGTGAAATGCGGTAGTGATCGGCCTGGATCTCGCGGATCGTCATGTCGTCACCGGGCGCACGCGGCGCAGCCAGGATACCGCCGCGAGGTAGGCGACGTCGACCGCGTACGCGAGGGCGATCGTGGCGGGCAGCCCGATCCGCACCAGGGTCCATGACGCCACCAGGTTGAAGAGGCAGATGCCGAAGGCTCCGACCGGGAACATGCGGATGAACGGCCGGGTCACCTCCGCCCCGTAGCGGGCGTGGAGCAGGGCCATCACCGGCAGGCCGTTGACCGGGAAGCCGACCACGAGGCCGGACCACTTGGGGCCGAGCGCGTGGGCCACCGACGTCACCACCAGCACCGTGAGCGCCGAGACCACGACCCGGATCGTCAGGAGCGACACCGACGTGGGGCCGCGCCGGAGCGTGGCAGAGTCGGGCAGGCGCCGCACCAGAAAGGCCGCGCCCAGGCACACCGCCGCCGCGAACGGCATCGCGGTGAGGGGCCCGAGCGGGATCGCGCTCAGCGCGAGGGTCGCCGCCACGAAGGTCGCGGTGCCGAGCGACACCCCGGCGGCCACCGACCAGACCCGGGGGGACGGCACGAGGCGCGTCGCGACCAGGTAGCCCAGGTACACCGGGACCGCGGCCCCCATCCCGGGAATGGTCCAGAAGGCGCTCTCCGCCGCGAACGCCGGCCCCTGCTCGATCGAGAAGAAGATCAGCGAGAGCACCGCGAGCTGGGGCGCCGAGCCCAGGATCGAGCCGAGGCGCGGCCCGAGCCACTCCGCGGCCGCGGTGCCGCCCAGCACGAAGAACGCCGACGCCGCGATCTTCGCGGCCAGCAAGACGAGAGCGGACGAGTCGATCAGGCGGCCCCGGCCGGCGCGCGAGGCGGGGCGGCCGGCGCCGCGCGTCGGCGCAGGTCGAGCAGGCTCCCCAGGATGCCCTTGGGCAGGAAGACGATGAACAGCACGAGCAGCACCCCGTAGACCAGGTTGTCCCAGCCCACCGCGCGGGTCCCGAACGAGATGCGGAGCACCTCCGCGAGCAGGATCGTGATCACCGCCCCCACCGTCGGGCCCAGCGAGACGTAGATGCCGCCCACCACCACCGCGAACACCATCTGGAGCGAGATCGAGATCCCGCTCACCGTGTCCGGGGAGATGAACATCTGGTACTGGCAGTAGAGAGCGCCCGCGAGCGCGGTCATCGCCGCGCTCAGCACCGTGATCTTGAGCTTCTCCGCGGTCACGTGCACTCCGGCCGCCGCCGCGCCGTCCTCGTCCTCCGAGATGGCCTCGAGCGCGTAGCGGGTCATGCTCCGGTCCACCCGGTGCCAGACGTAGAGCCCGGCGGCCCACACCGCGAGCGCGATCAGGTACCAGGTCGTCTTGCCGGAGAACTGCAGCGCGTAGAGCGAGCTGCCGCCGTGGTAGCGCGTCGGGGTGTAGCCGAGCGAGCCGCCGGTGTGGTCGCGGGTGGCGGTGATGACCTGGAGCACGATGCCGGAGAGCGCGAGGGTGACCAGCGCGAAGTAGTGGCCGGTGATGCGGAAGCGGAAGCACGGGTAGGCCACCAGCACCGCCAGCACGCCGCCCGCGACGAGGGCCACCGGGATCCCGATCCACGGGCTCACCCCGCCGTGGTTCCAGGCCAGCGCGGTCACGTAGGCCCCGATCCCCATGAACCCGCCGTGGCCCAGGGAGACCAGGCCGAAGCGCCCCATCATCGACCACGAGGTGTAGGCGAACGACCAGATCAGGATCACGATCAGGATGTGGAGCGGATAGGGCTGGTGATAGACGAACGGCAGGGCCACCAGGGCCGCGCCGGCGCAGACGGCCAGGGCGCGCTTCATCGGGAACGGGGGCGGCTCACGACCGCCGGGCCATCAGGCCCTCGGGACGCACGAACATCATCACGATGAAGAACACGAACGCGAACACGTAGCCCCACTCGAGGTCGAGGTAGAGGCCGCCCAGCGAGATCAGCTCCGCGAACACGAACGCGGCCACCGCGCCGCCCACGAAGTTGCCGAGGCCGCCCAGCACGCAGATGAGGAAGGTGATGGGCCCGAAGGTCAGCCCCACGAACGGGTGCACGTCGTACAGCAGCACCAGCAGGCACGAGGCCAGTCCGGCCAGGGCGCCCCCCACCGCGGAGGTCACCACGTAGATCCGGCGGCTGTCCACTCCCATGAGCATCATGATCTGCCGATCCTGGGCGATCGCCCGGATGGCGGTGCCGGTATAGGTGCGCCGGAGGAAGAGGTAGACCGCCACCATGCCGATCAGGGCAGCCCCGAAGGCGAGCAGGCGCGAGTAGCTGATGAACATGCCGGCCGCCTTCAGCACCGGCAGGCGCAGGCCCAGGTTGCGGAACTCGATGCCGAACATGACGGTGGCGGCCGACTGCAGGAAGAAGAGCACGCCCCCGGTGGCGAGCAGCTGGTTGATCGGCGCCGCGCCCAGGAGCGGCGCGATCACGATCACGTGGAGCAGCACCCCCAGCGCGCCGATCCCCCCGATGCAGAGCACCGCCGCGGCGAGGACCGGCCAGTGGTAGACGGTGTAGAGGAAGTACATGCCGTACATGCCGAACATGATCAGCTCGGCGTAGCAGATCCACACCACGTCGATGACCCCGAACACCAGGTTGAGACCGAGCGAGATCAGGGCGAGCACGCCGCCCAGCAGCACGCCGTTGATGAGGGCCTCCAGCAGGTAGACGTCGAGAATCGGCACGGGTCAGACGCCCAGGTAGGCCTCGCGGATGGTCTCGGTGGCGAGCAGCTCGGCGGCGGTGCCCGCGGCGCGGATGCTCCCCGCCTTGAGGAGGTACGCTCGGTCCACCACCCGGAGCACCTGCTGCACGTTCTGCTCGACGATCAGGACGTTAATCCCGCCGGCCCGGATGCGCTTCACCAGCTCGAAGACCTGCTCCACGATCACCGGGGCCAGGCCCGCGGAGGGCTCGTCGAGCAGCAGGAGCTTCGGGTCCGACATGAGGGCACGGCCGATCGCGCACATCTGCTGCTCGCCGCCCGACATGGTGCCCGCGAGCTGCCGGCGGCGCTCCCGCAGCCGGGGGAACAGCTCGAACACGAACTCGAGGCGCTCCCGGAACTTGGGCCGCGCCGCGGGGAGAAAGCCGCCCATCCTGAGGTTGTCCTCCACGGTCATGCGCGGGAAGAGGCGGCGGCTCTCCGGCACGTGCGCGATGCCCAGCGCCACGATGCGGTGTCCGGCGGTGGCGAGCAGATCGGTTCCCTCCATCGCGATGGAGCCCGCGGTCGGCCGGATCAGCCCGGAGATCACCCGCATGAGCGTGGTCTTGCCCGCTCCGTTCGGGCCGATGACCGCCACCGCCTCGCCCGCGCGCACGTCGAGCGAGACGTCGAAGAGGGCCTGGAACGAGCCGTAGCCGGCCCGGACCGAGCGGAGGGCGAGCACCGGATCAGGCCCTGGCGGCCGCGACCGCGCGGGCCGCGCCCGACTGCGTCCCGAGATAGACCTCGATCACGCGGGGATCGGCCGCGACCGCCGCGGGCAGCCCCTCCGCGATCTTCTCGCCGTGGTCGAGCACCATCACCCGGTCCACCACCCGCATCAGCACGCCCATGATGTGCTCGACCCAGATGATCGTGATGCCGAGATCGGTGCAGATGCGGCGCAGCATGAGCGCGGCCTGATCCATCTCCTGCTCGTCGAGCCCGCTCAGGCTCTCGTCGGCCAGGAGCAGCTTGGGGTCGGTGGCGAGGGCCTTGGCCAGCTCGAGCTTCTTGAGCGCGGCGGCCCCGAGGCCGTCCACGGATGCCCCGGGGTCGGCGGGCAGGCCCACCAGGCCCAGGGCCCGCTCGGCGGCCTCGAAGGCCGCGCGCCGGGATGCGCTCCCCTGGCCGAAGAAGCCGGCGAGGGCCACGTTCTCGAGCAGCGAGAGCCGGCGGAACGGGCGCGGGATCTGGAAGGTGCGGCCGATGCCCAGGTTGATGATCCGGTGCGGCGGCTGCCCCGCGATCTCGCGCCCCTCGAAGCGGATGGAGCCCGCGTTGGGGGTGAGCGAGCCCGAGAGCAGGTTGAAGATCGTGCTCTTGCCGGACCCGTTGGGCCCGATCAGCCCGACGATCTCTCCCCGCTCGACCGTGAACGACACCTGGTTCACGGCGGTGAAGCCGCCGAAGCGCTTGGACAGCCCCTCGACGGTCAGCACGGCGCGGTCACGCGCGGCGCGCCCCCGCGTCACTCCGCCGCGTACGGCGACGAGGACGGCAGCTTCAGCACCGGCTCGCGCAGCTGCAGGCTCTTGGGCCACACCACGTAGGGCTTGTCGTCCACGTACTGCACGATCACCGGGAAGGCCCGCTCGTTCTGCCCGGCCATCGGCGCACCCTCGCCCGCGAACTTGACCCCGAACCCCAGCATCGTCCCGCCCTCCGGCACGTTGACCTCGAGGGCGGCCTTGCGGAGCGAGTCGGCGTCGATCCCGCCGTACTTCTTGATCGCCCGCGGCAGCACCTCGGTCATGAGCACGTAGGTGTTGCTCGCCGCCATTCCCACGTGGGCCGAGCGGACCGTGGTGCCCGGGCGGGCCTTCTCGTACTCCTCCCCCACCATCTTGATCAGAGGCAGCAACTCCGGCTTGAGGGCCTTGTCGTTGGCGAGCCAGATCGAGATCGGGTCGACGTTGTAGAAATAGTTGACGTCCTTGCCGAGCGCTTCCTTCAGCTTGTCGTAGACCCCGTAGCCGGCCCCGTGGCCGATCAGGGCGTTGAAGCGGAGCCCGAGCTCGCGCGCCTGGCGCAGGAAGAGCGAGATGTCCGGGTTGTAGCCGGTATGGAAGATGACGTCCGGTCGGGCGCGCTTGAGCTTGGTCACGAGCGGGGCTAGGTCGGGCGCGGTGGCCGAGTAGCCCTCCTTCAGGACCACGTTGAAGCCCGCCTTCTTCGCCCCCTCCTCGTTGCCCTTGGAGACGTCCACCCCGTAGGCGCCGTCCTCGTGGATGATCGCGACCCGCAGGCCCTTGGGGTCCTTCCCGAGCTTGGCCTGGGCGTTCTGGGCCACGAAGTCGGTGGACATGAGGCCGAACTGCCGGCCGCTCGGCTGGACCCGGAACACGTACTTGAGGTTGCGATTCTCGAGCACCGCGGAGGAGATGCAGGTGGTGATCCACATGAACTTGTGGAGCTGCTCGACGCGGGCCGCGGCGGGCACGCACTGGGCCGAGGAGTAGAAGCCGAGCAGCAGGTCGACCTTCTCCTGCTCGATCAGCCGCGTCGCCTCGTTGATCGCGATCTCCGGCTTGGACTGCGCGTCCGCGTAGACCGCCTCGATCTGGTACCCCTCCACCCCGCCCTTCTTGGCGAAGTGGTCGATCATGATCTTGGCGCCGAGGGCGTGCAGGTCCGAGCCCCCGCCCGCGAGGGGTCCGGTGTAGTCAAAGACGACGCCGATCTTGAGCTTCTTGGCCTGGGCGTGAGCGTCGCGAAGCGGCGAGGCGCCGGTCAGGAGCGCGGCCACCAGCCCGGACACGAGGAGAATCCATACCGCGGATCGGCGCAAGAACATGGGCGTCCTCCCAAGCGTCGACGGTCAGGATCGGAGCGTGGGCGGCATTACAGACTGGCGGGCCCCGGTTGTCAAGGGCCCGCCCGCCCTCGTCTCAGGCCTCGTAGATCTTCTTGAGCTCGCCCTCGGCCCAGTGCACCGCGTCCTCCGCCCTCATGCCCTGCACGCCCTTGACGTACATGTCGGTGACGATGTACTTGGAGAAGGCCTCGGTGGCCTTCGCGGTCGACGGGCCGGCGTAGCCGAACACGCGCGTGTTGCGGGCGGCGGTCCGGAACATCTTGAGCGGCTCGTCGAGCTTGCCCCACATCGGGTCGTTCTCCCACTTCTTCGTCCCGCCCACGCTGTAACCCTCCTGGCTGGTGAACCACTTGCCGTAGTTCTCCGGCTTGTGGATCCAGCGCAGGAGGTCCTTGGCCAGCTTCTGGTTCTTGCTGTACCTCATGATCGCGTCCTGGTGGTTCAGGAACAGCAGGTAGGCGCCGGCGGGGCCGGCCGGGAGCGGGGCGTGGTCGATGTCGGTCCACATCGGCCCGGTTGTTGTTGGTGTCGTCCCAGGCGAGCCCGTGGGGGCGTCGCCGAAGGTGTGGCCGAGGGTCTGCCCGTAGGGCTTGCCCTTCCCCGCCTCCTTGAGCCAGGACTTCCGGTAGGACACCGCGTTGCCGAGGATCGAATGGGGCACCGCCAGCCACTTGCCGCCCACGTGGGCCGCGGGCTCGAAGACGTCGTAGAAGCCGCCCTCGGCCTTCGCGAGCTCGCTGGCCACGTCGCTCACGTCCACCACCGCGTTGGCGTAGAGCTGGGCCCAGTTGTCCTGGAAGAGGAAGATGTCCGGGCCCGCCCCCGACTGGATGGCCGCGGTGATGCGCGGCTGGAGGTCGTTGGCGCTGATGGTCTCGAGCACCACCTCGGCCCCGAGGGCCTTGGACGCCTCCGGCATCTGCCGCTTCAGCTCGACGTCGGACTCCGGGATGAAGTCGACCCAGCGGACCCAGTGCAGCTTGGCCCCTGCGCCAAGGCGGGCGCCCGGCGCGCGGGCAGGATGCCCTCGATGCCTCCCGCCGCGATGGCGCCGGCCGCCGCGGCCTTGACGAAGGTGCGGTGGGTCATGGATTCCGGTCGAGATCGGCCATGCGGTGGATCCTCCCTGATCCGTGGATGACGATGGTGAGCGACGGCTATCGCAGCAGTCCCGCTCCGCGCAGGGCCCCCTCTATCGCGTCCGCCTGCAATGCCGAGGTGGCGGGCATCGGGGCGCGGGGCACGCCGGAGGGCCGGCCCATGAGGGCCTGGCAGTGCTTGACGTTGGCGGGCAGGTTGTCGCCCGCGATCGCGTTCCAGATCGGCAGGAGCTTCTCGTGGAGCGCCAGGGCCTGCTTGTGGTCGGCGGCCTGCACCGCATCCCAGAGCTGCACGCAGAGGACGGGCACCGCGGTGAGGATCGCGGCGATCGCTCCGTGGGCGCCCAGGGTGAAGGACGGATAGAGGAGCGCGTCGACCGCGCTCATGATCCGGGCGCGGTCGCCCACCAGCAGCAGCAGGTCGGCGAGGAGCTTCATGTCCCCCGCGCTCTGCTTGACCCCGATCACCCCGGGCACCGCCTCGATGATGCGGGCCAGGAGGTGCGGCGAGAGATAGGTCCACGGCACCACGTTGTAGATGATGATCGGCAGGCCGGTCCGGCGCGCCAGGGTATCGAAGTGACGGACCATCGCGTCGTCGTCCGGCCGGAACAGGTAGTGCACCGGCGTCACCTGCAGGGCCGCGACGCCCAGATCGCGGACCGTCAGGCCACGCTCGACCGCGGACGCGGTGCTGTCGGTGATGATGCCGGTGATGACCGGAACCCGGCCGCGGGCCTCGTCGACCACCGCGGCGGTGATGCCGTACACCTCGTCGGTGGTGAGGGCGTGGCCCTCGCCGGTGCTGCCGGTGACCGCGAGCCCATGCACCCGGGCGGTCTCGATCAGGTAGCGGGTCTCGGCCCGGAGCGCGGCCTCGTCGATCGTATCGTCCGGGCCGAACGGGGTGGTCATCGGGGGAACGATGCCGTGGATATGCGGGTGCTCGAGCATGGCCGACCTCCTGGCGTGGATTCCGGGCGCGCTGGCCGAGACCGTAAGCCGGGCGCCGTCGGCTGTCAAGGCGCCGGGGCCGCGAGTGTAGGGAGCACATCATCTGT